>JAZDMN010000011.1:0-32913 GCA_043800955.1 Microcaldota archaeon | reverse complement strand
GAGTCGTCGTCCATGAGGGAGCTGTCGGCAAATACAGAGAACTGCTCGCCGCCGACCTTGTACATGAACTCCTCAGTCGGCCCGATGTTTCCTGTCAGGCCGTCTGTGAAGGGGTTCGCGCCTTCGGACGTGTCTGAGCCGCTCATCTCGTATGCCTGGTCTGAGTCGGTCGGATCATCGTTCGGTTCCCTGTCCAGCAATGCGCGGTTCAGGTAGTCGCCGATGAGGTTCTCGCCAGTCCACGTTCCCGCTGCAACTGAGCCTGGCACGGTTATTTCCAACCTTGCCTTCTCGTTGCTGATGCTGCAGGTTCCCGTCGCGTTGCCGCCGTCTGACGTGCATGCCGCGGTACCGGATACCTGGGCTGTCAGGGTCTGGCTCTTGTATGTCTCGCTTACCATTTTCCCGGCAATCAAGGCAGCTGCGACACCGTCGCTCGGCTGGGCCTTGCTGCCCACGACGACCTTCGCCACTGGGGCTCCGTTGTCGTCGACCAGCGTCGTCGAACCGAACATAAGTCCGGCAAACGCCGCAGAGCTGGCCAAGATTGTCGCACCGGCGACAATCGCACCAATTTTCTTCAGGTTCACTTTCATTCTTTCACCTCAATTTTTTTTACACCGTCTTTCTCTCGAAGGGCCGTCGAAAAATAATTATCGACGGTGTTGACTTTACTGCTACGGCCCGAAAACACCGGAGAGAGTCCCCTCCGGCTTAGATAGGGAATACCCTATCTCGATTCTGAGAGCATGACTGACAAAATGTTTATAAACATTGTCCTCGTCTATAAACTGCAGTTTATAAATTCAAGTTTTAATTAAGACAATAAACGTATGTATAGTACGCTTAGAAACGAAGATTTGGTTAAGATTTGGCTGTTCCGTCGTTGAACCCCTTTGGCCGGACCGTATTATATATCTATCGCGAGCCCGTCAAGGGCGATTTCGGTCTTGGGGAATATCGCCTGCGCCTGCTCGAGCAGCAATGCGGTGTCAGAATACCGCGGGCTTATATGCGTCAGCACCAGGCGGGACGCCCCGGCGTTTTTTGCAATTTTCGCCGCATCCTCGGCGGTGCTGTGCAGGCGCTCCTTTGCTTCCGCGTCTTTGGAGGAATCGAACGTGGCCTCATGGATGAGAAGGTCCGCCCCCTTGGCCGCCTCGATTGTGTTATCGTCAGGCCCGCAGTCGCCGGTGTAAACTATTTTCCTGCCCTTCCTTTTCCACGTTATGTCCTCGAGCCGGATTTCGCCTTTCTCGGTCTTCACCCTGCCTTTCTGCTGGATTTCGCGGAACAGTTTTCCCTTGAGGCCAAGCGAATGCGCCTTTTCCTCGTGGAATTTCACCCGCTCCTCCTCCTCGAAAACGAACCCGTGCGAGCCGCGGCAATGCTTGACCGCGAAGGCGCTGATGGAAAAACCGCGCCCGCGATACAGCTCGCCTGATTTTATCTTCTCGGTTTTGGCAAACGGATACCCTTCGACATCCACCCCCCTGGGGAGGAAGAGCCGAAGGGGCCTTGGCGACGGCGAGGAGAGCTTGAGCGTTTCGAGAAGGCCGTAGAGGCCCAGGTAATGGTCGAGGTGAGGGTGAGAGATGAATATCGAATCGATGCTTCCGTATCCGACCTTGTAGCGCATGAGCTGGCGCTGCGTCCCCTCGCCGCAGTCCCAGAGCATCAGCTCGCTCTCGTATTTTATCGCAAGGCCCGGCATCCCGCGCTCTATCGTCGGGGTGCTGCCTGATGTGCCAAGGAACGTGACGCGTAACATACGGATAGGATGGGGGGAATCGCTTTTTATTTATACGGCAAATACCGCCACCCCGGAACTGAAGCGGATTCCAAAGCTGCTGCGGCATGTTTATATAAATTGCCGGAGTCGGCTTCTCCATGCCACAGAACTTTTTCATTACAGGTTTGCCCAAGGCTGGAAAGACCGGGCTGCTGCGGAGGCTCATCAAGGCGCTCAAGGATAGGGGGCTGAAAGTGGGCGGGCTGATAAGCCCGGAGGAGAAGCACCACGGAACGAGGACGGGATTCTACGTCAAGGACATCGGCACCGGCAGGATTGCACGGCTTGCGGAAATAAATGCGGACGGGCCGAAAGTCAGCAAATACCACGTGGATGTGAAATCGTTCGAGAGCGTCGCGGTACCGGCGATGGAAGGTTTCGAGGGCTACGACGTCGTCATCATAGACGAGGTGGGCCCGATGGAGCTGAAAAGCGCGAAATTCGCGGACCTTCTCGACCGCATCCTGGATTCCGACACCCCGCTCATCGCCTCGCTGCACGAGGACCTCGCCGCCAGGTATGTTGTCAACGGGGAGGTCATACTTCTTGCCGAGAACAACCGCGAGGCGGTGTATGATGAGCTTCTTGAAAGCATCAGGAGCATAGGGAAAAAGGCGATAAAGAAAAAAGCCGCACCTGCGAAAGCCGTGAAGAAGCCTGCGACCGAAGCGGAGAAGAAAGCCGGGAAGAAACCCGCCGAGGCGAAGAAATCGGAAAAGAAAGCTGCGAAGCCAAAGGCCGCAGAGAAGAAGCCCGGGCCGAAAAAAGAGGAAGGGAAGCCGGAGAAGAAAGGGATTATCCACCACATCAAGGAGCTTCTGCACGGCTGAATTTTCCAGCCATCATTTTCTTTTTCTCTCTTCGTTTCGCTTTTTCGTTCCGCTTCTCACTTCCTTATTTTTACTTTGCCTCTTCCCCCATTCGACAATGAGGGCATGGTACTCCTTGTAGAGCTGGGCGTCCCTTGGCAATGATGATTCGAAGAATGAGCGGTATTCGTCGTATTCCTTCCCTTCGTAAAGGCGGTGGTGCGCACAGAAACGGCGGGTGTACGCATCGATGACGAAATAGGGGAGTTCGAATGCGTAGAGGAGAATCGAGTCCGCGGTCTCTTTCCCGACGCCCTTGACCTTTAGCAGCTCCTCGCGCGAGGGTGGCGAGCCCCGCTTTTTTACTTCGAGGTATTTTTCCGTGAGGGGCTTTAGCCGCGCGGCCTTCTGGCGGAAGAAGCCGCAGGGGCGGATGAGGGTTTCGAGTTCTGTGTTTTGGGTTTCGAGTATGCCTTCAGGAGACATCTTCCCAGCGGTTTTCAGGTTCGCAATCGCCTTCTCGACGTTCCTCCAGTTGGCGTTCTGCGTGAGAAGCGCGCCGGCAACGACCTCGTACTGGGACTCTGCGGGCCACCAGTTTTGGGGGCCGTATTCTGCGAGCAGTTCCCGATAAAGCGAGAGGGCCGAAGTCATGGATTTGGTTATGCGCCTGAGGATTATTAATCGTTGGACGGGTTGATGGTTCAGGCCCGCACCCGGATTATTCAGAAAAAGAGTTCGGGTGTCACGTCTTTTCTCTGGAGAACGTATTCTACACGCAGCTTCTCGAGCACGCCATCCAGGTCCGGCGCAATTATTCCCAGGCTCAGGACGACATCACGCAGCTCATGCAGGTGCTCCCTCGAATCCGGAGAGGTCGGGAGGGAGACCAGCGGGACCACGCCTTTGGCTTCGAGTTCGGCAATCTCCTTCTCAAGCCCCATAAGCGGTTTCACGCTTGAGAGGGCTTTTGCAAGCTCCTGCCCGCTCGCTATCGGGTCGAGCTCGCGCTTCACCCTGCGGATGAAATAAAGCATGCTGGTTTTCTGGATCGGGAGCGCGCAGAAACCGAACCCGCGCCCAAGGAGGATGAGCCTCGCCGCGGATTCCACGCTGAGGGCGGTCTTCTTGGTCGAGAAAACGATGTAGGAAGGCTGGTGGCCGGAAAGGGCCGCGGAATAGAGCAGTATGTGCATCTCCCTGCGCTTCCCGCCCTTCACGAAAGAGCGCCCGAGCGTCATCACGCCGTTCTCGAGCATGTGGCCGTCCATCGCGCCGACCATTTTCCCCGAGCGGTCTTTCAGGCAGACGATGAAGTAGCCCTGCTCATCGCCATATGCGGACTTGCCGGATTTTGACAATGCTATCGACGCCTCGTGGTATTCTGGGCAACCCCGCCCGAGCGAGAAGAATGTGAGCCCGTCCTCGAAAATCACGCGCCGGAGGCGCAGGCGATCCTCCCATTCCGGAAGCATGTCGAGTGCTGGTGTCAGGGCGATTGCAAGCGGCCCGTCATCATGGCGGCTGGCATCAAGGTGCGGCGGGACCGAAGGCTGTGCGGCCTGCTGCGCCTGCGGGGCGGCTAAGGTTGGTGCGCTTGGGGGGACGATGGCTGGGGGCATGGCCGGCGAAACGACCATCGGCGCTTTTTTCTCTTCGACGACAAGGAGCTGCCTCTGCGGTTCCGTGGCCTTTTCTTTCCCCGGAGCCCGGGCCTTTTTTTGGAATTTTTTTTGTAGGGGTGGTTTGCGGCCAGTGATTTTTTTGGGCGCGATGGTTTTTTTCTTTGCAGATGCTGCTTTCGGATGCCTGGCTTTTGCAGCCCGTTTTTTCAGGATGGCCTTCGGCTTGGCCTTCATCTTCGGTGCCTTTTTCACCGCTGTCTTTTTCACCGCAGCCTTTTTCCTGGCTGCCTTAGGCGCTTGTTTTGGCTTGGGTTTTTTTGCTGGGGCTTTCCTGGCGGCTTTTGCCATGGATAGGAAAAGAGAGTCAAGGGATATAAATCTACTGAGAGGCCAGCTTCTCAAGGACGGCCGCCGCCTTGCGAAGCAGCTCGAAGTCGTTCGGGGGGTTGGCTTCCAATGCATTGATTACCCCGGAATCGAGGAGTGGAAGCACCTTCAGATAGACCTCGCCATCGAATGCGCAGAGCACCACAGCGCTTTTCGGATTCTGTTCCCGGAAACGCGATAGCGTGGATGAGAGAGCGCCGATTTTAATGGGGAAACGTCTGGAGCTCCGCAGAATCAGCGCATCGGCGTTGAAATCCGCCCCTGCGAAGAATTCGGAATATTTCATGACCCCGCTGCGTTCGCATGCCTGGGTATCTTCGAAAACGCCCATCTTCAGGATAATCGATTCGAGGTGGTGGTCGATATCGTCCACGACAAACACAATCCTCTTTCCTTTCATCGCGGCGCCAAGAAGCGCGCGGCTTTCTGTTATGTCCCCGAACCCGGACTTGCGAACGGGGACCGGGAGGTCAGACAGTTTGAGCCCGGCCATCTATAAGGCACCTGCCATACTGGCTTTTGCGGCATCTACAATCAGGCGCAGGTCATCATTAACAAGCTCATTATCATTGAGTATGCCGAATGCACTTGCAGGCGCACCTGACGATTTAGTTATCTTCCGCCTCATAGAATCACATTATAGAAGTTGGAAAGAAATGTTTATAACACATGATATTTTAAGACGTTGCAGACAAGAGTCAAGTCATGGCGCAGAGCAGGGTGGAGAAGGACGACAACGTGACCATAGTCTATACCAAGATTCCTGATGCGGTGTATACCAGCATAACGGTCAAGCCCCTTGAGCCGATGCACCAGACGGTCCGCCTGGCGAGGGAATCGGAGGCGTACCTCCGGAGGATGGGATACAGCCAGAATTTCTGCAATGCGCTCGTATTGCTGCTGAACTCGATGACGAACACGGTAATCAATACGGCAGCGAACGAAGAAACGCTCAGGAGGCAGCGGGGGCCGCGCGACCCGAATATGGATTTCGTCCGCCCCGAGCAGCCAATCCGTATGCAGATGCCCACGAACCTCCGGGAGGCTTACATGTTCCTCGGCGAAGGGCGCGAGGCATTGCTAATGCCCAACTGTGGGCCATATTTCCCGAACACGACGCAGTACCCGGATATATACCGCGCTTTCGCCTCTCCTGAGGGGCAGAGGTTCATGAGCAGGTACGTTGCTAATGGGTGGGTGAGGCAGGACCCGGCAACGCAGGAGTGGATAATCGCGCCGCCCGTTCCTCCGAGCGAGATTGTCCCCAGAAGGACCGAGCAGCCAACTCGATAGCTCATTAATCCTTGCCGCAGTACCACATGCATGGCAGAGCTGTCCTTGGCTGCGGCGTTCCTTGCAGGCCTTGCCGGATTCGCCTCTCCGTGCGTACTTCCTCTCATACCCACATATTTGTATTACCTTGGCGGGGTGACCTCGAAAAATGAGGCTGGAGGCAGGGCAAAAATACTCGCCAACACGCTCGCATTCGTCCTGGGGCTCGCGCTCGCGCTTTCCGCACTCGGCATCGCGCTTGGAAGCATACTGCAGTACATTAACGGAGAGATGCTCCTTATCGCAAGCAGGATAAGCGGCGCGCTCATCATCCTGTTCGGCCTTTACATCCTCGGATTCATAAGGCTCGGTTTTTTCGATAAGCGCCACGGGTTGATGCTGCCGCAAAGCGCATCGCTGCTCGCATCGTTCTCAATCGGGGCGCTGTTCGCGGTTGTATGGACTCCGGTCATGGGGGCGTTTCTCGCGTTCGTGATTGCCCTTGCGGTGTCGGCGCCGCAGGATGCGCCAGCATTGCTATTTTCATACGCATGCGGACTGGGACTGCCGTTCCTAATCACCGGTGCGTTCGCATCGCAAGCCGCGGCTTTCATCAAGGCGCACGCCAGGGAAATGGCAGTATTCAACAGGGCGATGGGCCTCATGGTCGTCGTCATCGGATTGCTCCTCCTCATCGGCGGCATCCCGTCCGCATGAAGAACCGCATGCGCAAGGTGCGGGGCGCGGCAATAGATATATTAGCGTTCATCCCGAGTCATCGGCCATGGCAGACTCGTTCACGGATTTCATGGCGCGTTTTTTCAAGGCAATAGAGGGCGAAGATGCGGTGTTTCTAAAAGCCGTCTATCTTGACTGGTTCGAATCCTCGGGGGTGATGAAGGGCGGCAGGTTCGGGGATTTCCTTGCCGCGGCCATGCCGGATTTGAAAGGAATGGCCGGGAGCCGGCTTGCGGGAGAGGAATGCTTCGACGATTTCTGCATCGCGTACCTTAAGGGCGCGGACGGCTCGGAGTTCTCGCTCACGTTCAGGAAGAAAGACGATTCATACATATTCTTCAACGAGAGGTCCGGATTTGCAGGATTCAAGAAGGTATATGCGCTCGGCTATGCCCTCGAAGGTGGTAGGCTCCGCATCCTCTTCAACGGAAAAAGGGCGCCAATCGTTCATGAAATCGAATCCTCGGGCGCCGTTTCGTTCATCAATTCTGCACTGAAATTGGGGGCGAACGAGATAACGCTAGAGCCAGTGGTTGCTGGCGAAAGGATCAATGCCACCATTAGGATAAGCAGCGGGGCAGAAGGCGGGGTTATGAACAGCGCCCAGGGCGATGTTCTGAGCTGGGATGGAGAAGTCTCCAAGCCGGTTATTCTGAAATTCGATGCGGAATGAATGATATGGGGATTGGTGTTATGAGATTGTTCCTTTTCGTGTTCGCAGCTCTTTTCCTTTTCGGATGCATCAGTGATGGGGGGCCTGAGACGGGCGGGGACAGCAATGTGGGTACTGCCGGAGATGGGCAAACCGCGCAGCCTCCGGATGGAGCTTCTGATGAACCCCGCGAAACCAACCATACCGCAATTTCCGGAGAGCTAATCCAGCCCTCGGACATCACGTATCTGGGCGCGTTCCGGCTGCCCGGAGCGTCAGGCGGCTCGAACTGGGGATACAGCGGTTATGCGGCTACGTATTATCCAGATGGCGATGCTGATGGAGAGGATGATGGGTATCCCGGCTCGCTCTTTGCGATAGGCCATGACCAGGACCAGCAGGTCTCTGAAATCGGCATACCTGCGCCGCTGATTTCGCGCGGGAAGGTTGCGGAGGATTTGAATTCGGCCACGACATTGCAGGCATTCTCAGATATTACGGATGGGATGTTCGGGGAACTCGAGATTCCGCGGGCGGGACTGGAATATCTCCCTCCGCAAGGACAGCAGCAAACGGGCAAACTTTATTTCTCCTGGGGACAGCATTTCGAATTCGAGAGCACGCCCACGCACGGATGGGCGGAGACCGACCTTTCCAACCCGCAACCAGCAGGCGCATGGCATCTTGACGGGTATTCGACTTATACGACGAATGATTACATTTTCGCTATTCCAAAAGACTGGGCGGACATTTACACGCCGGGCCAGTTGCTAGCGAGCGGAAGGTTCCGGGACGGGTTATGGTCCGGAAGAGGGCCTGCCCTTTATGCATACGGGCCATGGACCGAAGGCAATCCGCCAGCACAGGGAAGCACTCTTCAGAATGTGACGCCCCTGCTCCTATATGGCGTGCAGGAACCCGGAGCGATTGATATTGTGAGCAATGAATCCCAGGCAATGGACGGATTCAGCGAGGCTGATGAATGGTCTGGTGGGGAATGGCTGACCGCAGGCAACAAGTCAGCAGTCATCTTTGTGGGGACAAAGGCGCTTGGAAGGACATGGTACGGATTCTCGAACGGGGTGGAATACCCGACAAGCGGCGACCCGGACGAGACGTACCCTGAAGTCCCGCCATGGCCGAACGACCAGAGGGGCTGGTGGGCGCAGGATGTGGAAGCGAGGGTTATGTTCTACGACCCTGCGGATTTGGCGAGGGTGACCAAAGGTGAGATGGAGACCTGGGAACCGCAGCCCTATGCGACCATGAGCATAGATGATTTCCTATTCGACCCGGGGTATGATTATGAGCGGGGGAAGATGACACTGGTTGGCGATTCGGCTTACGACCGGGAGAATGGCTTCCTTTATGTCTTCGAGAGGCTGGCGGATGAGGACGAGAAGAGCGTCGTGCATGTCTTCCAAATCAGGTAATCGGATGAACAAATAAAAAAGCAAAAATGGGCTGTCGTGAAATCCCTGCGGAGATTTCACTTCTCGCACTCGTTCGGTGTTCCGAACACAACGCGATGCATCGGCATCGCGTGCCCCATTGTTCAAGGAACAATAGGGAGGCGCACCATGTTCTTCGGAACATGGTTGTCCCAATTTTCCGTTAGGCAAAACTGGAGGCCAAGGGAAAATTGGGCCCGCACGGGTGCCTGTTGGTAGCTCCCAGCAACCAACATGCACATGCGAAAACGGAGAAATTTTCATGTTATGTTAATTGCTCTGGATGCACCGGCATGTCTCAGGGCAGCACTTCTTACCGACTGGACAGGCGGCCGTGGCACTTTTTCCCGGGTCGCATACCTCAGGTGATGTTATGATGCCATCGCCGCAGACTGGGGAAGAGGGCGGTGGATTGGTCCCATTCGTATCATTCGAATAGATTGTATTATTGCCAATGGTGACATTAGGCGGGGTCGAGGTGACGTTCCCAGTCGTTATGGTGGTGCCGCATGAGTCACCGACCTTTTTGCACCTCGGGTCATTTTTTCCTTCGCCCTCCACAACGGTGCAAAGCTGATTGGTGCTCTCATTGCAAGCGACATAGCAGCATGCGCATGGTGCAGCGGAGGTCCATGTGCCGAATTGCTGCCTTTCAGCCCCGGCAGACATGGAGCCGGCCTTCTTGCTTGCGAAATCAGAGGCTTCCTTGTCGTCTACCTTTCCGTCATTGTTAGAATCCGCCGCGGTTTTTGAACTGCTATGTGCATCCAGCCAGCCTTTAACCCAGTTGCTGTTGCCAGACCCGCTACCATAGGAAGGTCCCGCTCCTGAGCTTGTTATGACTGTCCTCCCCTTCCCCTTAAGGCCGCCCCTTGCCCAGCCACTGTAGCAGCTGTCATAGATGAGGGTCACGTAGCATGATTTTATGCTGTTGAGCGCATCCCCGATTTCGCTTGCCCATACCATGTCGCCCTCTTTATTGCCGTGCGCAACTGTCCCATAGTTGCCTAAAACCGCAAAATCCGGTGCGGGCTCTTCTATATACGAGTTCACATCTATGATGTGGGAGACGTCTGTTCCGACATACTTCCAGTCGCGCATGCCGGTTTCAGGAAGTTCGCCATCGGCAAATTCCTTTGTCTCTCCGGTTTTCTTGTTCTTGAACTTGTGGAACGCCACACGATTCCCATGCCCGGTTATGTAGATGAACAATCTGTCACAGCATCCCATCTGGCCCGCGAGTGCGCTAATGGCAGCGCCGAGATTCTTGGGGGTGGTGACAGCGTCGCTCTCATGAGTGTTCGGATTGGGAGTCAGATACGAAATATCGTCTGCGGATATCCCTGTGCCCCTTAGATAATAGTACATCATTTTGGCATCCGTGGTGGGCTCATTCTCATCAGCCCCGTTGACAACAAACGCGAAATCCTTTCCGGCTTCTTTGCAGCAGTCCATGGAGCTGCAGTCCGTACCTGCAGGCACCGCTGCTATCCCGCCAAGCGGGAAGGAGAAGGACCTCCGTTCTGTAAGGGCGGAGTCGTTAATATCATACAAGGCGGGATTTTCGGGGTAAACGACCCAGCTGGCATTCAACCTGCTGGTTTTCGACCACCAGAAGTTCAGGCCGTTTATTATAGGATTGAACTCTTCTTCCGTGACGTAATAATCGCCGCTGGCAGCGTCGACATAGACGAATCTGACCGGGTGTGAAAATGAGGCGGCAGGGGTCTTATCCAGCATGAAGAACCACGTCTCTGAACCCAGAATACGATTGGTGAACCCGCCGCTATAGTCCCGAACCGATATGTTAGTTCCGACGTCAAGAGCAAAGCCTGGAGAGTATACGTAATATTGATCTGACCTGACCACCTCATCCACGACAAGGGCTGTCGCCTCGCCTTCATCCAACGGAACCGCGTATGTTCCAGAAGGCGTTACGATAACAGGGCATACGTATGAAGATTTTGTGCCCAGCGCATCTGCGTAGATGGAGGCGCCTTCGGCGTCGGTGGAGTTCACAAGCGATAGGAGAATCATCGCTGTAGAATTCGGGTTGTTTGCAAGATAGGGGCCCAGCTCTGAAAGCGCAAGCTGCTTGGTGCTGTTCATCCCCTTCAAAGTTGCGATGAGGGCGGTGTAGTCCCTTGAGCAATCTATTCCATCACTGACTATAGCATCGTTCTCCTCTCCGTAGAGTATGCTGGCATTGATAAGCTGCAGCACGAGTATCTGGGCTTGCGCGAGTGAAAGATAACCCTGGTCCGTTCCACTCGTCCGGATAGATGCCTCCAGGCTTTTCACTTCGCCGGTGAGGTTTGCAACGGAATCATAGGTATCAGCAGAAGCGATTTCGCCGTTCAATGCTTCGAGCCTTGAAGCAAGATTGTCCTGCTGGACCGGTATGGCGATGCAGCCTGAAAAAAAGAGGAATAACGCGCATATTACAACCAAAACCGGCATCAGGTTGGCCAAGGACATGGGGATTGTTCTTCTCATATGGTTATAATCATTACCGAAACAGGACGCATCCGGAGATTCGCTGGCAGCCTTGCGCCAGCCAGTTTGGTGCGGTGGATCGGACATTCATTATTCAGATTTTCATTCCCTACTGCAAAACACAAAACCAGAAAGGAAAATTGGGCCCGCGCGGAATCGAACCGCGAATCTCCCGCGTGTGAGGCGGACGTCATAACCAAAACCGAGACCCGAGGGAGAACCTCGGGGCTTTTTCCAGGCTTTTTGCCATGATTAGGTTTATGACAAAAAGCCTTTCGACTACGAGCCCAATAATCAAACTGAATAGAGAAGTAAATAAATACTTAGCGCTACAACGCCGAATTTGCCCCAGTTCCATCCTGTTCCATCCAGTTCCGGAGTACTCTATTAAATAGCCGGCCCGATGGGTTGTGCGGTGATTGAATGAAATTTACAAGCATCATGATTTTGGTGTTGCTGTGCGGAATAATTTCTGCGGCAAATATCGTGGCTGCGGATAATTCTGCAAATGCATCAGTGCAGAATATAGTACCAAGCACGTCTGTTGCCACCACATCCGTCCCAACGCCGGTTGCGGATTCTAGTGCAGGGGCAGAGAGCACGGGGGCGGCCGTGGTCTCCCCCACCGACTCGAAGAATGTGGTTGTTCAGCCGAACGACAAAACGGCCTTTTCGGTTATAATAAACGAAAACAACAAAGCAGTCGCGATGTTCGAGGGTGACCAGTGGTATGACCCCTGTTCCATTACTGCAAGTGCAGGTAAGGAAGAATCGGCTAGTAGCGGAGGCGCCGGAAGTACGAGTAATGGAGCATCGTCTGGCAGCGGAGGATCGGGAGTGAGCACAAATTCTTACAACATCGAACTCTGCACAAGCCAAACTCTTCTGCAATATGTGTACACGCTCGGTCAGGCCCCGGAGATCAGGGTGTTGAAGAGAATTTCCCAACAAATGCAACCGCAGCCAGTTAGTGGAGCAAGCGGTGGCTCGGGCACATCAGGCGGAGCAGGGCCAATCGTGGCTGCTACCAGCACCTCTGCGCAACAGCCAACGCTGGTGATGCAGACCGAAACAAAGATAGGTGGGGTCCTAGTCACCGAGCAGGTGGTGCCCACTGTTTCCTCTGTCTCGATAGCGATGCCTACCAGCAGCGGACAGTCGACCCAGGTCGTGGTGGAGAAGCCCACGGAGAACGGCAAGGTGCTTATCAGCACCTCAACAGCGACAGCCGAGACGCAGAATCCGGTAATCCTGGACGAAGCAAAAAACGCGATATACCTGGAGTCAAACAACATGACATACCAGGTGTATATGACGCCAGACGAGGCAAAAGAGCGTGCCACTGAGAAGGGATACATTCCATCCCAGGGAAGCGAGCTCAGGGTTGATCAAGGAATGCCTACCTATTACCTCTATGCAAAAAAACCAGTAAACTTCCTATGGTTCAAGGTAGGAGAGGAAGATGTCCTTCTCACGGTCACCCAGACCGGTGAGGTAACGGAACAGCCTTCGAGCGGGTGAGGGCACGCTTTTATTCTTTCTTTTCCCATATTTTTACATGGATAACGGTGCGGTTAGGAGAGCGATTATTGTCGTCTTTGCCGTGCTGCTACTTTTTCCTATCTCAACTGCCATTGATGTTAAGGTCTTTCTCAACTTTGACGGATCGGCCTATGTCGATTACTCGGGGCTGAATGAACCGGCGAAGTATGTTAGCAGCGATGCTTCTGCTATATCCATGACGAACAGAAGCGTGTCATTTGAAACACAGGAGTTCACGCGCAAGGAAGGGGCCATGTGGCACTTTGTTTTCGTTCCGCAAGAGGACTGCAATCTCACAATACGTTTTCCGGCCGGCGCGCGTGTGGCAAAGGGCGATGGCCAGGTGCATACCGAATACGGTCTCATTTACCTGGCGCGACCATGCACCAAGGACGAAGCAGTTGACATTGCCTATTCCTACTACCCCGAGGAGGGGATATCGCCCTTCGTGCTCTTGGGGGCCGGTGCGGTTATCCTTGCTGGTACATATTACATTTATTCGAAACAACGGGCGAGAACCGCAATCTCGGCAGGGAAGCAGCCGCCAGCAAGAGAGGCACAGGTTCCGACACCCGCCGGGACCAGTGCACGCAAGAGTTTGGAGCTGCTGCCTGATACTGAAAGGAAAGTTGTTGAATTTCTTCTTGCCCATGGAGCGGTGACACAGAAGGATGCCGAGGCAGGGGTAAACATGCCAAAGAGTACAGTCTCGAGGACCATGAAATCGCTCGAAGCGAAGGGTGTGATCGAACGTAAAAAAGTTGGTCTCTCGAAAAAGATCTTTCTTGCCGGGGGCTTCATCAGAGAAATGAAAATGGGTGGCTAACCAGTTCTCAAAGGTCCAGAGCAAGATATTTTTATATTCTTCCGAAACACTTACTAGTTGCTAGCCCCGTCGTCTAGTGCGCTTTTTGGGAAAACGCGCCCAAAAACTGGCTGATGACGGTCAAGGATAGTGGACTTTGGATCCATTGACGGCAGTTCGAATCTGCCCGGGGCTATTTTCCATTTGTAAGCAGATACATGCCGGGATTGGACTCGTGGAAAAAGGCCCGCCGGGAACGGAGTTCCCGCAAGGGCTGATTTTATTTTCTGCATCGCGCCAACAGGAGTGAAGGATATGGATGCCCTTGAAGCGATTTACACCAGGAAAAGCGTTCGGAAGTTCGAGGACAAGGAAGTGCCGGAAGAGCTGGTAAGGAAAATCCTGAAGGCTGGGATGTCCGCGCCATCGGCAGGCAACGCCCAGCCTTGGCAGTTCATCATCATCAGCGAACGGAACGCGTTGGCTGAGATACCGGGGGTTTCCCCTTATGCCGAATGCGTGGCGAAAGCGCCTCTAGCGATACTGGTTTGCGGAGACAAGAAGCTCGAGAAGCACAAGGACTACTGGGTCCAGGATTGCTCTGCGGCATCGCAGAACATGCTGCTCGCCGCGCACGCGCTTGGCCTCGGCGCTGTCTGGACAGGCGCGTATCCAATGGAGACTACCATGGAAGGGTTTCGGGTTCTCCTAAAAATTCCAGAGCATATCGTTCCATTCTCGCTTATTGTAATCGGATATCCTGCTGAGGGCATGCACAAGGAAAAATACATCGGAGAGCGTATCCATTACGACAAATGGTAATCAGTATTGCTTGGCGGCATAGAGGTAAATCGACGCATTCTTGCCGCACGAGATGCATTTCTTTCCATCGGGTTTCTCTTCATTCCCGAAAAGCGAGCCGCGGATGTTCGCCTGGTGCTTCTCCTTGACCGCGTCGGCGCATTTTTCCGCTTCTAGCGCATCGGAGCAGAATGGGACGCGCACGAATCCGTGCAGTTCCAGCTTCTTCCCGAGCTCGTCCATCGTATCCGCATGCGAGACCTTATCCGAGAACCACTTGTCTGCCTTCTCTTTCAGGTTCTTGTCAATCAGTTGCGCAAGCTCATCAAGCTTCGCGTCGACCTCCTTGGTCGGGACCTTGAACTTCTCGCCCGTATCGCGGCGCACAACTATTACGACGTCCGCATCCACATCGCGCATGCCTATTTCGATGCGGAGCGGCACGCCCTTCATCTCCCATTCGTTGAACTTGAATCCCGGCGTCCTGTCCGAGTCGTCGATTTTGGAAATGAAGCAACATTCGATGGCCTTCTTCACTTCCGCACAGCGCTCGAGCACTTTCTGTTTCGTATCTTCCTTTATTATCGGGACGATGACGACCTGTAATGGCGCGAGCCGGACCGGGAACACGAGACCCTTGTCGTCTCCATGAGTGGCTATAACAGCGGCATATATTCTCGATATGCAGGGCCCGTAGCATGTCTGCCAAACGTATTCGTCCTTGCCCTTGTCATCGGTGTATTTGATGTTGAAGGCCTTCGAGAAATGCTGGCCGAGCATGTGCGTCGAGGGCAATTGCAGCGCGCGCCCGTCAGGCATGAGGGTGTCCGCTGCAAACGTATTCTCCGCCCCTGCGAACTTGTCCCACTGCGGCCTCTGGAAGAAGAGGAACGGAACGCAGAATTTCTGGTGGATGACCTCTTCCGCCATCTCCATGTCTTCGCGGACCTGGTTCATTGCCTGCTCGCGCGTGGCGAAGCAATCGTGCGCCTCTATCCAGTGGAATTCCCTGCTCCGTATGAACGGCTTTGTCGCCTTCGTCTCGTGGCGCCAGACCTGGCAGCGCTGGTAAATCTTCAATGGCAAATCGCGCGTCCCATGAATCCAAAGGGAATACATGGAATACATCGCGGTCTCGCTCGTCGGCCGCATGGCATAGCGCTCCTCGAGCTTGTTGTTGCCGGCCTCGGTCACCCAGAAGACCTCGGGCACGAAGCCTTTCACATGGTCGCTTTCCCGCATGAAATAGCTCTCCGGAATCAATGCGGGGAAAAGCGCGGGCATGTGCCCGCGGGACTCGACCGCTTCTTCGTACATACCGTACATGCGGTTCATGGTCATGACTGCCCACGGCATGAAGACGACGAATCCCTTAATGCCATAGCGGAGGTCGCACAGCTGCGCCTCCTTGGTTATCGTATTGTACCATTCCGAGAAATCCGATTTGTCCAGTTTCATATGAATGTCGACTCCAGGCTTAGAAGCGCTGTGAACGCTGATTCGATTGAGGGCCTTGCCGCGAATATCACAAGGAGGAGCGCCGCGGAAAGCACGAGCCCCACCGCGATGTTCCCTTTCTTCAGCTCGGAAAACTCGTCCAGGTTCGGGGTTATCCGGTCCACGAGGTTTATCGTGAGGAATATTATGAGGACGCTGGCAAGCAGGCCAAGGAGGTAATTCAGGACCGTGAATGCTATGATGAGCAGAACCGCCTGCAACGGAATCTCCGTAGTAGGTATCTGTATGGAGAACACGAGCTCTCCGATTCTCTGCTCCATAAGAAGGAGCATCCCGACCATCACCGAAACGAGAAGGATTCCGATAGCGGCATTGCCCTTCTTCATCTCCTTCCATTCCTCGATTCCGGCGGTCATCCTGTCGAAGAAGCTGATGCCTGTGTAAAGCGCGCCGGCGGAGAGGGCGAGCGAGGCAAGAATTCTGAGCGCTGCGATAGCGAATCCTATAATAAGTTCCTGAGCCATAACTTTTGGAATTGGACGAAATCGATTTTAAAGCTTGAGGTAGTTTTGGTTTTCTATTTTTTCGGTTTGCGGGTATAGATTACCAGCGCGACAACAATGATGAGCACGAGCGCAGCTGCCAGCCACACAAATGATATGCCGCAAAAAGGCCCGGTACTCCGTGGACAGGGGTCATCCATGTCTTTTATAGCGTCATTGTCAAGGTCCATCAGCCTGCAGTCAGGGTCGGCATAGCTGTTCTCTGAGCAGAAGGTATCGATCTGTTCTGAGAGGTCCATCGAGCCCATGAGCGCGTTACTTTCATAATCCCTGAGCTCAAGCGTTTTCATGTTTGTGTAAAACGGGAGCACGAGCGTGAAGTTCACATCGTCAAGGGTGATGGCGCCTTCTTCAGCCAGCCCAAGTCGCGGGTCGAGTATGCCGTACTCATCAGCAACACTGCCATCGGCAGCCAGCACCTTTACTTTTATGAACGGGTATTCCACAACGTGCTCTGGCGGATAGTTATAGACGATGTCCGTGCCGAGCACGGTCACAATATCATCCTTGATGTTCATGTGGGCTATCACGGCCTTGGTCGTATCGGCCGGAACCTGTGCGTACCCCAAGGAGAGAAGGAAAATCGCGAATAAAGCTATGGTTTTTTTCATATCAACACCTACTTGTATTTACCCCACACTGAGCTCACGCGCCTCTGGCAACCGACGCTGAAATTCTGGCCGTTGAGCATGGTGCAGCTGTCCGGATCGGACTTCCACCAGTTGACGCACTTGCCGTTTTCACAGATTTGGCGGCAGAGTGATTTGGAAACATTCAGGTTGGGGGCATCATTCTCACAGTTTTGGAGAGAGGAATAGATGTTCGGATTGGGACTGGGCTGCCAATACCCCCCATCACAACAGTATTCATCAGCTAGGCCGAATATATTGTGTCCGCTCTCATGCCTCATCACCTTATAGTTCGTGTGGCCGACAGAAAAAGTGTTGCCGGAACTGCAGTCACGCCAACCGGCGGTATGCACTATGGCGACCGACTGAGCGAACGAGCAGTCCTGCCACAGGCTGTTAGGGACAGAATATTTGCACATTGAATTTATCGTGGCAGTGGCGCCGGAGTAATAATAGAAATTGAATTTCGTTATGCCAGCGGCTAGTATCGGGTCGTTGAAAAAGTTTTTAACAAGATTTATCGTATCATTCGCGAAATTGGCAGTACTCGAGTATGTAGTGTTCCGTACGAATACCACGTCTATCTTATCATTATGCGATCCGTGGACCATTATAGGAAAACAGTTTGAAGTGACCGTTGGGCAGGCAGCGGTGCAGATGCCGCCACAGTCCACACCAGTCTCGTTGAGGCTGGCCCTGAAGCCGTCATTGCAGTCGCATGCATCGCCCTCTTTGTCATAGTCTATGTTGGCCTGGTCCGCGTTTGTGACGTTGGGGCAATTGTCGCACACAGCACCGATGCCGTCGCCGTCAAAGTCGTCCTGGAATATGTTGAACGTCGTGGGGCAGTTGTCGCATATATTGCCCCAGCCGTCTCCATCACTGTCATTCTGATTAAAACTCACGGTATAAGGGCAGTTATCGCAGCCGTCAGCAACGCCATCGCCATCCCAGTCAGTCTGGGTAGGATTGTATTTGTTGCAGTTGTCACAGGCGTCTCCTACGCCGTCGCTATCGTTGTCCTTCTGATCAGCGTTAGGTTTATAGGGGCAGTTGTCGCAGCTTCCAAATATGTTATCGTTATCAGTGTCAAAGCCACAGGCGCCATTGCAGCAGCCGCCCTGGCAGTCGAATACTTCATAGTCGGCAAAACCAGAGGCTGTGCAGAAATACTCTTTCAGATGCGTGCCGTTTACGCACTGGTCAATGGCAGAGGAAGGATGTACTGCCCCCTTTTTTGACGTGAGGACAAAACCCCAGTCAAGATAGTTCTTTCCACCGTCCGTATCGTTACAGATTATAGTGATATTTACGTCTGTTGCTTTCCATGACTCCGGATCCCACGGTTCTTTGTTGTCGCTGTATTTCGTTATGCCGTTTTTGTCCCTCACATACGCCCCGATGTCAACAGGATGATCATAAGGGCCGCCTTCATAGTCGCATGGCGATGACGCGCACTCATCAACAGGTTCATCATCTATGACTATCACTATCGAATCGATGCCGTCAGGGTCTTCTGCAACCACTTCCACCTTGACTCTTTCACCCTCTGTGAAGTTGAGCGGGTCGACGAATATCACTATGGTCGTTGGCCCGGTGTCATTTTCAGGTGATGGCCCCTCTGGCCAGCCGCAGTCTTCAGGGCAGGTTTCCTGGTTCTCCCCCATACCATCGTTGCATATATCATCGCCGCAGTGGGCGGTGGTATCCGGACAACCGTCTTCATCCTGGAAGTCATTGTAGACCTCTGGTTCAAACGGACAGTAATCGGATGGGTTCAGTATGCCGTCCTGATCCTGGTCGTTGTCACCCTGGGGTACTGCATCGCAGTCTTCAGGGCATGTCTCGTAGCTCTCCCCATGCCCGTCATTGCATGTGCCATCACCGCAGAACCAGTCTTCTTCAGGTGGTGCGCTTCCGCAGTCTTCAGGGCAGTTTTGCTGGTTCTCGCCCATCGCTTCGTTGCATCTCGTATCGCCGCAGAAACCTTCCGGGGGCGGCTCTTCGGGGGGCACGCCTTCGCAGTCTTCAGGGCATGTTTCGGGATTTTCCTCAAAAGCAGCATCACATATCTCATCCCCGCAATAGCCGTCATAGGCATAGCAGAGGGACAGTCCAATGACAAGAAGCAAGAGGGCCGCACTTTTCATAAAGGAGCTATGGCGGGAACATTAATAAGATTTTTTATGCTGCGCGCCCTGTATTAACTGGTAAAGAGGCATCTGAAAATGAATCGGGATGAAAGCGGGTTCCTGGAGCGGTGCGGGGAAGTGCGAGGGCTTGCGCTATCGTTCAAAGAGCCTCTTATTGTGCACCACTATGACGCGGATGGCATATCGTCCGGTGCCATAGTGGCCGGTGCTTTCCTCGACGAGGGGAGAGCGTTCCGCCGCGAGTGCATAAAGAAGCTGGATGATGAGGCAATTGACCGCTATTCCCGGGAGCCCGAGACGATATTCGTGGATCTGGGAGGCGGGAACAAGCGCGTAAACGAGCTCAAAGACGCCCTCATCATCGACCACCACCAGACCGAAGGCATAGAGAAACCGCAGGCCAATCCAGTGCTTTTCGGTTTGGACGGAGGGGGCGAGCTCAGCGCCGCGGGGACGGCATACTGTGTTTTTCGCAAAAGGCCGGACCTTGCGGTTGTCGGGGCTGTCGGGGACATGCAGCACCCTCTGATTGGAATGAACAGGTGGGTTCTGGCCGAAGGCCAAAAAAGCGGCGAGGTGCTGATCGAGGAGGACCTGGCATTCTACGGCAGGTACTGCAGGCCGCTTGTCCAGTTCCTTGCATTCTGCGACGACCCATACATCCCAGGTATATCATACCGCGAGGACAAGGCGCAGGAGCTCCTTTCCGAACTCGGCATCCCCCTTGAGAAAACAGAACCGGAAACCGGGGACCGGAAACCCGGCATGCGGGTGTACGCGGACCTGGACGATGATGAGAAGAGGAAGCTCGTAAGCGCGCTTGCCAAAGTGCTTATCGCTGGAAACCGGATGCGGAGCCTGAACGAGCTTATCGGCGAGAGCTATGTCTTCCCGAAGCGGCCGCGCGACGAGACGTTCGAAGCCAACGAATTCAGCACGCTATTAAACGCATGCGGCAGGCATTCGCAGCCCGAGATAGGCGTGCGCGTCTGCCTTGGGGATATCGGCGCGCAGGAGGAAGCGCGGAAGCTGCTGGCATTGCACCGGCGGAGCCTCCGCGAGGGAATCGGTTTTGCATCCACTCATGTGCAGGATTTCGGGGCGTTCTATTTCCTTGACGGCCGCGGCCTGATAGACGAAGGCATCGTCGGGGTCGTATGCGGCATGGCTCTCCAGCAGTCGTGGACGAAGCCGATAATCGGTGCGGCTTATGGAGAGAATGATACCGTGAAGATATCCGGACGCTCGCCCAAGGCGCTTATCGAAAAGGGATTGAACCTAGGTGAGATGATGAAGGCGGCCTGCCTTGATGCCGGCGGAATCGGCGGCGGGCACAAGGTTGCAGCGGGGGCGTCCATCCCGAAAGATAGGATTAACGAATTCCTGGTTTCTGCCGGGGAATTCGTGCGCGGCTGGCGGCAGTCTTCCTGAGTGGAGATGTCGGTGACGGGGGCTGGAGAGGCGGATATGTCGATGTGGAATACTGGATAGTTCGACAATAACCGATGGCGCCTTGGCAAGGTTTAAAAGCATGAGCCAACTTGAGTGAATTGATGAGAGCCCTCACTTACAGGAGTAATGCTCATCCGGCGCATATCGAGAGGCAGGAAAGGCGCCGGGCGCAGGCTGCAACAAGGCGGACAATAGAAGGGCAGAAGGTCCACCTCTCGGGCAGGTCTATGTGGCGCGGCTATTGGTTCGGCAAGGGAGCGATAGCGAAGTGGAACCGCGCCGAGCAGGTCCTGAGCGGGATGAAGTGGAGCTACTTCACGGGCAAGCCGTTGCAGATTTCGCATGTCTCCCTTCTCGATGCCCACCATGCCGCGGGCAACCTCGGTTTGAAGGAGGTTGCGGCAGAAAAAAATGATGGCAAGGATTCTTCTTCCCACATGCCCCGCCATGCAGAAGGCATCACCAGGACGAATCCGGATTGCCAAATGCAGGAAGAGGCAGGTCATACTCACGGGATGCATGTGGAATCCGCGCACCCGAATTCTCATTTCTTCATGCAGGATACTCGCAGATTTGAAGCACAAAATAGTGTGGACTTCGGAACAAGCATTGAAAGAGACCACGTAGACCGTTTACATCTGACGACCCAGACCGCGCATGGCATTCCGAAGACCGCTGACGTTTCTGCACCAGATTCTAATGCAGGCGTGCCCGCAATTTCCATTCCATCATCAGCAAGCAATCCAATTTCCTTGAACATGGAAACTGCTCCCGTCAGCGATGACGCTCTAATTTTGCAGATAGGTTTTGACGCTGCATCGGCACCAAAGGCAACCCAGGCTGCAGGCACCGAAATTCCTCCAGTATCAAATAATACCCCCGCCATCCCGGTCTTTTCAGACGCCGTGTCTTTGGCGATAGGCGTGATAAGCAGGATTGCCAGGCATTCGGGCTTTGGCGCAAAGCCGCCCGGGAGAAGCGCTGCGGACGGGATGCGGAAGGAGAATGGGAACAACCCTGATTCGGCCACGGCAAGCACGAGCGCCCACCTCAGTTCATCTTCAATACTTAATGCGCAGGGGCAATGCGCATTCGATAATATAACCGGAATCAGATGGCCCAAACAACAGTACGCGCCAAATGATGGCATCCAGAAAAGAAGAGGCGTCCAGTTGAAAGTGGCGCGCGCTGACGCGTTCCCGCCCCAGTGAATCAGAGGCCCATTTCAGGCTTCATGAGCGCGAGCGCGTAGACCGCGAAGAGGCCCTTGTTTTTCACATCCTGGCGCGAGATGCCCTCCTTGAGGAATATACTGCGGGGGTGTCGATGAATATCAGCGAGCTTTTCTCCCCTTCCCGGATATCCCGGTTCGGTATCATTCCGAAGGTTCATTTGGAAGCCGCTTTCCTTCCCTTCTTTTTCACGCGCGCCTTTTTTTTCTGGGGCTTTTTTTCCGGCTTAACATAGCCGGGTTCAGGGGCGCCTACTATTCCAGTGCTTCTTGGAGGCACCAACTCACCCTGTTTTTTCCTTCCTGCGCTTCCGTTCTTTTCACGATTTCAATCAGCTTCTCGAAGACGCGAGGCTGGTAGGCGGAAGCCGCATCGTGTATGGGGAGCAGCTCGACCGAGCACAGCTCCGATGCGGCTACGAACTGGGCCTCGTTTAGGAGGTAGTCGCGGATGATATCATCTGCGCTCCTCTGGAAGTAGTTATTGGACAGCATCTGGTAGACCCAGTCCCAGAGGACCTCGAAAAGCGCGTACATGCCGTCCTTGTTTATCCGGATTGATGCGTTGTGGAGTTCCTTTGTCTTGTCCATGAAGTACATGAAGAGGGCGAGCTTCACGAGGCCTCCGGCGAAACCTGGCTTCGGGCTCTTGAAATCCTCGTATGTGAATTCGTCGAGGGCATTGGCAAGGACGGAATTCAGTGATTCCAGCTCCTTCATCCTCATCGCCTGGTCCGAGCGTTCGTCGGACGCTGGGTCGACCCAGCTGCTCCTTGCAAGCTCCTCGAAGAATTGGACCTGGTTCCGGAACTCGATTGCATATCCTGCAAAATTCGGATCCGTTGGCGGAATCGAGCCGGTCGGAATCATGTTAGCGATATCTCAGGCATCATTTAAATGCTTGCCTCAGCGGATTGCTCAAGCCGCCTGAAGGATTCGGTGCTCCGCTGAACAAGCGTGTTGACATAGGTCCCGATTATCCCTTCCATGTCGGTAGGCTCATTCTCCATGCCGCACCTTCGCAGGCACGCGGCGAGCGCGGGCCGGACTGATTCGAACGCACGGGCCACCTCCTGCGGCCTTTTCTCATAATAGCCTTCTGAAAGGAATGTTTTTGCGTGCTCAAGGGTTTCATCGAAAAGAGCTGCGGTCCCGCTATCGCCCATTTTCTTTGCCAGGGGCCACATCTTCCGAACCACCTCGGTCAGGTAGATTGCGATGCAAAGGACGCCTATCATACGGTCCTGCTCCCTTCCTGAAGTGTCAACGTTTGCGTAGAATCCTTCGTGGAATCTTCTCGCGTGGAAGTCTATCTTCGATGCGAGGGCGCTTCCGGCTTCGGAGTTGAAATTAGCAAGAGCCTGCTCCGTGGCAATCATCATGCTGGCGGGATTCGCCAGGTCTGATGCCGCCAGCGCAAAGGCTTCGTAGAGGGGCATCTCGGATCTCACGGCAAGCTGCAGCGGAACCCTCCGTGCGTTTTGATGAGCTTCTTGCCCCTTTGGACGAAACTCCAGAATTTTCCCCAATTCAATCCCTTCCCAGC
Source organism: Microcaldota archaeon (assembly GCA_043800955.1). Lineage (GTDB taxonomy): Archaea > Micrarchaeota > Micrarchaeia > Anstonellales > Bilamarchaeaceae > Bilamarchaeum. Next base: position 9,511 of record JAZDMN010000011.1, on the reverse strand, counting down.
CCTTTTTCCGTTCAATTTACGACTGGATTATATATCGAAGTTATTTAATATCGCTCGAAAAAGGTGGAAAATACCCGAAACTGCCCTTTCCATTGGTATACATACAACGTATCCCGCGACCAAAGGTGGTAGCAATTATTATATAAGTACGCTGGATATCAACATTCAGGATGGTGCGAGAGATGGCCCGAGGCGATAAAACGGTCAAAGTCCCCAAACAGAAAGTGGTAGTTGACAAGACGCACGAGACTCCCGAGAGGATAGAGGAAATCAACGAAACGAACATAGAGGAAATCGAGAAGAAGACGATGGACATGGCACTCAAGGCGATATCCACACTCGAAAGCTCGCTTGCGGTTTGGGATGGAGCAAAGGAGAAACCAAAGGAAATGGCAGATAGGTTCGAAGGCTACCGCCGTCTCCACACTGCGCTCACAAAATGGGTTTCAGGGGTTCTTAAAGCCCGTAAAGGTGGCGCAATACCGGCCTTTGAAGATCGGCTCCAGAAGCTGAGGGAATTTACAGACATCTGCTATTCGACAAGCCAAGGGTGAATAATTTGACCGGTGGGCCCCAACAACAGGAAGAAAGGCCGCGTGATGACACATCGGCTCTCAGGAACCAGCTCGGCGTGAGCGGACCCATGATTCCAAGGCCCGAAACCGCAGATGCTGCAGCGCTCCACGCTCGCCTTGCCCGAGCAGATGCGCAGGCGATGCCGGTAGCATCCAATCTCCGGCAATGGGCTTCCTCGCTCACGCACGGGATGACCGACCCCACATCCATAGGAAGGCGCCTCCGCGAGATAATACCGCATGCCGAGCAGCCGCATTACCAGGCCGAAATCCGGTCAATCGAGAATTTGGCCACACAAGCAGAAAGCCTTAGGGGAAGCAGGGACCCCAGGGCTGAGCAGGTTGAGGACGCTCTGCGCTCAGGGATTGCCGCGCTTGCACGCTTGGTTGTAACTGTATCGCGCATGCGCGCGTCAGGCCTCGAGCCTGAACTGGTGCAGTCGATGCATCATGGCTTTACGGACATGATTCGTCCCGCGGACCCGCAGCACAGGGCTGCTTTCCGCAGCAGAGGGAACCTGACATTGGATATAGGCGATTTCCGCGCCTCGAATAGCGCTAAGCTTGCTGCAGAGCCGATGCGGCAGAACCGGGAAGTAATCGACTCCTGGATTGTCGGCCTTGGCAATTCCGCATCCAGGACCAGCGGGGATGTTGCCGAGGATGCACGCATCGCGACAGAATTGACAGCGCGTGGCCAGCCCCTTTTCAATCAGATTAGCCTTCTTGTCACGAACTATGATGCGGCCCAGCAGGGGATAACAGCTGCGGCATTAGGAAACATCGCGACGCAGATGGGAAGCATCCTCCGGACAATCAGCGATGAGACGTACAGGAGGATGGTTGACGCTTTGAGGCGTGATTTGGAAAATCTGGAAAGAGGCATGAGCGGGGAGGAGAGGACGCGGCCTTCCGAGGCGGAAATACTGAGAATCGAAACGCAGGTCGCCTTCGTCCAGGCCGCTCAGGCGCTTCTTGAAGGACTAGACGGCCCGGCCGCCGCGCAGATGCAGACCATTCTCGGGCGCGGCCTCAAAGCGCTGCGGGAGAACAAAGCGGACCAGGCGTCATTGCAGCTTTTCATCGCAAGGCAGTTTAGAAGCGCTGACGCAAGCCTTCGGCGGGACCTTCTGGCACAGAGCGAGGGGCTCGATGCCGGAACGAAGACAACGGCTGAAGTCATCTCATTCATCGGAACCAGATACATAGAATCGCTCAACAGGATGGCCACGCTTCCGGCTACCCAGCGCGATGCAATCCGCGACCCGGCCGTTCGGGAGATGCTATCCCGGATAAGCGCGAGCTTTAGCGGAAGGACGCTGACAATCGAGGATTTGACGAGGCTCTCGCTAACGCAGGGTGTGGCTACCGACATAAGGAATGCCGAACGCGAATTCGCACGGGCCGGGCGGGCGGGGAGAGAAAACCTCGAAAACGGGCTGGTGATTTTCCGCCGTGCACTTTCTGCAATCGAGATGGGCGCATCAACGGATGTAGCCGGCGTGCAGAGGGAGCTTGGACGCAGGTACCTCCGGGCGGATGCGCAGACCAAAGCAAACATCGAGCGCATATCAGCCAGGCTCCACGCCGCCACGCAGATAAGGGCGATGGACAGGCTGATTTCAAGCCCGGATCTTGCTCGCATTGCGGACCCCGCCGAGCGAGCCAGGGCAGCTGCGATGAGGGTGCTTGGACCAGGCACAAATGCGCAGGATCCCAGGATTGCCGCACTGCTTGATTTGTACAATCAAGCGGGCCAGACGGCTGAGGAGAGGGAGCGCTTCGTCCGCGGAATCGATGCCCAGGCAGGAGCATTCATAGACATGCTCCAGAGGAGAGACGGACTGGGAGGTATGCTCGAGCAGCTCGTTCGCCAGAGGAGGGGGGAGAACGAGCGGGGCATCATCGCAGGAGCCATTCGTACCATTGATGGGATATTAAACTCCCTTGGCCTTGGCCAGCAGGTTGACATGCAAAGAGTGAATGCCGTACGCGCCGCCTCGGCGATGATTGCTGGCAATGACGGCCTGATAATCGCCGCATTCGCATCGAGCGAGGATGCTGATGAACGCGAAGTGAGACGGGGGCAGGTCGAGGGGCTGCACAGCATGCCTGAGGTCCTCCAGAGAATCCGCGACAGGAGGGTCAGGGAGCAGGCGAGCTCCATTTACCAGAAGGGGATGGCAGCGCTGCAATCCGGCAATGTCGGCGATGCGCTCGCATATTTCTCTTTTGCGCAATCATATGCGCTTTCGGGCGACACCGATCGCTGGAGGATTTTGCAGCTTGTAGCAAGATTCGATAACAGGGCGCTCTCTCCAGAGGAAGCAGGCCGGCTGCCGGAAGACCAGAGGCCGATTTCATCTGACGGGGGCCAGTGGCTGGGAAGGCTTTTCCTAGACCGGGCTGCAGCCCTCCCTAGAATCCGTGACCCGGCGCAGCGGAGCAGTTATCTGAATTTCTCGAATGCCGCTTTGCGCGCTTTTGAGAACGGGGACATGAACGGGGCGATGATGCTCCGCAACCTCGCGGGGATGTATGGGAGGGCGACAACGCTCAATCCAGCAGACCCAAATGTCCAGGCAGTGCTGCGCCTTCCGCAAGGGAGCACCGAACTCGGCCTCCCGCCAATAACGCAGATACTTGATAGGATGCAGCCCCCTATGGGTGGATGGCAGCCGAGCTATTTGCAACCCGGTGAAGAGCACCTGGCCGGGCTGGATTCGCGTGTGGAAGATGTCATCGGCCGGCCGCAGAGCAGGCTTCCGCCGAATGTCCGGTACAGGGCAGTCACTTCCAGCGCAGCCGTCGGGAGGACAATCATACTCGATGTGACACGGCCGAACGGGACCATATTATCGATATCCTTCAGCCCGCCGACGGACCGGACGCTCAGCGGGGAAAGCCTTTGGAATTATTTCAACGACCAAATACGGGCCAATCTCGAAGCCGAGGTGCGTTTAGGCATCGTCCCACAACCCCAGCAGACGTTTAGGCAGATAATGGGATTTGCAGAGGGGGATGCAGGAAGCGGGATGCAGACGCTTTCTCTCCGGCTTACGCCACTTGAACTGGGCCTTGAGCAGGCCGAATTCGGGAGCAGGGGTGCCCGGATGGATACTCCGGCGGCGCAGCGGAGATATACGCGCGAGAGGGAGAGGCTTGAAAGGCTGGTGAGGCGGGCGGGCGACCCTGTGGAACGGGAAGCCCTTCAGCGGGAAATCGCGCTTGTGAATCCTGATACGACAAGGACGCGCTTGGATACGGCGCGTACTGATTTCGACGCAGGTGTGGCCCTGCTAAGGCAGGCTGGCGTCCTAAGGCTCCAGGTCGTTCCGATTCAGAGGGAGGCAAGAGCCGCAACGGATGAAGCCGCCCGGACCAGATTGCAGGAACAAGCGGCGCAGCTTGCTGCCCAGGCCGATTCTCTGACGCGGCGTGGTCGGATGCTCATGCAGGCCGGGCAGGGCCTTCAGGGGGCAGCACTCGGAATCGACAGGAGCATCGGGCTCAATACACTCCGCGCAGAAAGCGGCCGCGTATCCCTCGATGCGGCGGCCCGGTCGTTTGAGGTTGTCAGCAGGGAAGTGCGTGCATCGGAGAGCTTGCTTCCGGGCACTGCCAACCTTGCTATGTTCCGCCTGCAGAGCGCAAGCGCGGACTTGCGAAGCGGAACGGTGATGGTTTCCATCCAGCAGGCTATCCATCAGGAGAAGATACAGCTGTATAGCCAGGCAAGGGCCCTCGATAGGAGCAACGATGAGGCGAGGGACAGGTATGTAGATAGGCAGAGAAACCCGATAATGACGCCGGAAGTGCGGAATGCCGACGGTAGCCTTGCCGAGCCCCCGCGCCCTGCTTACGACCATGCCGGAATCGCAAGGCGGATAACATCGATGAGGGGATTGATTGCCGGCGAGCGCCTTCCCGCAGCACGCGCAATGGGCGGCAGGATTTCCAGCGTCATGGCAACAAATGAGCGCAGGGCGATAATTTCCGCGCAGTGGTGGGACTACCGCGCGGGCGCAAGCGATAGAGAAAGGGCCACCGGGCTCAGGTATTTCGACGGGCCTGGGCTGATGAGCCTCTGCGACCGTTCGGAAAGGGCGGCGGACAGAGGAGACCTTGAGGAAGCCAGAAGCCTGCGGGAAGAAGCGAGGCGAGATTCAAGGGTGGGGGGCGAGGCCCAGGGAAAATATAATGTCAGCACGGCTGTCCAGAGGATAATAACTTCGCTTGAGCACGACCAGGGCAGGACCGACCCGCAAAGCCTGGATTACGACCCGACGGCCGCTTTCGGATATATGTCTCCCGAGGAACAACAACGCGACCCGGCAAGATTTGCCGCGCACATGCGCAATGTGAGGGCCGTTGAGAGGCTCGGGATTTTCGATAACATACGGACCGACCGGGCTGGCGTGATAACGAGTCTCGGGCGTGTGCGGGATGAGATGAGGACGGCCGCTGCTGCTGTGCAGACAGAGGATGACGTGCTCACCGACGAGCGGGGAAGGTACCGCTCGGGTGTGTCGGTGGCCCTCGTGGATTCCCTCGGCGCCATGGTCAGGCAATTAGCCATGGACAGGAGTGCCGGCAGAATCATCCCGTTTGACAATCCTTTCTTCGCGTATGAGGACCCGAGCGCTATCTTCGAGAGAATGAGCGAGATGTCAGACCATGAGATTATGGGATATCTTTATCAACATCCGAACCTGCTCCGGAGCGCGGTCGCGCATGCACGAAGCAGGAGCGACGGCATTTCCGATGGGGCGGCGCTCGGGATACTTGCGAATCTCTCTGTGAGTCAGGGAGAGGCGGATTACCGGGAGCATGCCACCGGATGGAACTTCGCAACGCTTTTTACAACGCGCGCGCTGGAGCAGATAGACGGGATTGATGACACGACGAGATATCATATCCTCAATTCGCAGGAAAGATTTGCCGGCATGTTCCCTCCTACCCACCTCCTCCAGTACGCAGAATGGGCAAGCAGGAATCCACAGGATGTGCGGGGTGCCATCGAGAGAGGAAGCGTATCTTTCGGACTGCGCCCGATAACATTCGCGCGCGATGCGGATCCGGGCGGAATTTACGACAACGTTTCAATGTATGTCGATGCCCCTGCCGACACCAACCCTATTGCCATGTACCGCTCGGCATCCTATGCCGAACTTGAGCGAATCCAGAGAGCTGTTCAGGGGATGGCACCTTCGGCCGAAACAACCCCTGGAACCCCCGAGCATGCATTACGTCAGCAGCTAGGAGAATCAGGTTGGAGGGCAATAACCGGCCAATTCGGGGAGGCACGCTCGATAGCGGATGCGGATGTCCGCGCAACGTTTGCAGTTCTTGGATTCGATGCCAACATGCAGACCAACCGGGGCACGGGAGCGGACCTTTCGATCGAACAGCAGCAAGTCGCGCAACGGGCACTCATGAGCATCGCGCAGGCCCGCGGGAATTACATCAACATCGCCGCGTCGCTTCGGACCTGGGTGAGCCATGATGACCGGGGACGCGCGTTCGAAGGGCTTGCCAGGCAGACAAGCGTAGCGAGCAATACAATCGACCTTGTCCTTAGTGGAAGAAGAAGAGGCTGGACCGGGCCCCCGGATGCCAGAGGCAGGCCAACATTCAGCGTCGCAGACCGCGACAGGATGATTGGAAGCATAACGCGGACTGATGATTTCTCCAACCGTTATATTACAGACCAGATAAGGATCGGGCAGGAGGACGACAGGAACTGGGGATATGCTACAGGAGTTTTCAAGATTGTAGGGGCAGGCCTCGTGTGCCTTATTCCGGGCGGGCAGGTGGTGGTTGCCGGATACTTTTTAGCAGAGTCCACCGTCGCATTCGAGGAGCAAAGGGTGACGATGGGCGGCCTCGGCCAGTGGTGGGAACAGAATCCGACATCGCTGGTTGTCAGCGGAGGCGCAATCCCCCTCTCGGTCGTGGGCCTTGGAAGCGCAGTGGGGCAGGCCGTTGTCCGGAACGCGGTCATGGAAGCGGCCGCCATGGAGGGCGTCCAGCTTTCAAGAGGAATCCTAGCAATTTCAACCGGAGTGAGGTATTCCGGATGGCTCATGATTCGCGGCGGCGTCTTACTGGGCGCTGGCAGCGTATATGACCTTGCAACCAGGAGAGACGGCGCACCCGCCGGTGCCGTGGATTACGGATTCGCGGTCTTCAACGCGGCCCAGCCTTTCCTCATGATGGGCGCGCAGAGAGTCGGAATAAGGGCGCCTGCCCTCGTGTATGAGAGTTCGTTCCGCTCATACGCATACCGCGGATTCATGGCTACGCTCTTTGGATGGTCCCGCTCGCATGCCGGACAGGAGATGCAGATTGCGCTGTTCGAGCAGGCCGCACGCGCGAGGATTTCGATCAGCCGGACTGCACCGAATGCAGTACCGCAGATGGAAGCCGCGCTGCAAAGGCCCCTTGGCGTCCATGATTATCTTGCGCTCCAGCAGCATTACAGCAGCCGCGGAACGGGCGGAAGAGTGGAGGTGTTGATTCCCAATCCGGCTGAAGCGGCAGGCCTGCTCAGGGGATACGAGAGGTTCGTGGACTCCCGGGTACGGACGCTTTCGCCAGACGCATTCGGCGGGCTCCAGGCAAGGCAGAGGGAATTGAATTTCGGCCCGGAGGAAACCGTCGCGCTTGTTGCGCAGTTCGGGGACAGGCTCGCGACCGCGAGCAGCGGCGAGGTTGCCAGGTTCCTCGAAACATCAAGGCGCCTTGGTGCAAGCGAATCCACTCTAATTGGCAGGCTGAATGAGGAAGGGCGTGGCGCGTTCGGCAGGCTCAACCAGTCTTTAGCAGAAGCAGTACAGCGGCCGCTCCGGCTCGATGAACGTGTCGCGCTTCTCGAGCATTTCGGCCAGAGGGTTCCGTCGGTGCGGGAGGCAGCCACATACCTTGTGCAGAGGGAGAGGGCGGGAGGGGTGCAACCCATCACGGGCGAGATGTTCTCATTATCCAGGTTTTCATCCGAGATTCACGAGCCGGCGCGGGAGCAAGCCCTGCAGCAGGCCCTTCATTTCCAGAGAATCCTAGTAGGACACGAGGCAACTCTGGCTCTTGATGTATTCGATGGCATCAGCAGGTCGCCTGATGGCACCATGACATATACCCGGGGCAGCGGCGATTCTGCCGTCTCGTACAGCCAGGAGCATGTGACGCTCGCATCAGACACCCTGCTCTATGCAGAAAGCATAGCCGGAAGGCCTAGTGACCAACCACCCGGAGTAGCCGCAGAGAGGGTGAGGACGTCAATACGGGAGCAGCTCATTCTTGAAGGCAGGCCGGTGGCAGAAGCCGAAGCGGTCGCCACGCAGAGGGCAAGAGTAGCGATGCGGCTCGCATCCGACCCAGAATTCAGGAGGGCAACGTTCGAAAGCCCGGGTCAGAGGAGGGCGCAACCGGACCGGAGAGCGCAGATGGACAGGAGCCTGGCGATATCATCACCGGTGTTACAGGCTGAACAGGCAGGCAGGCGCGGACCGGCAAGGGCAAGACCCCCGCCTGCAAGGGCAAGAGTCCCGCCTGCTACAGGGCGTGATACCCTTCGGGATACTACGCTAACGAGAATGCAGCTCCTTACTGAAACCTTTTCAAGCATAATGAGGAGCGGGGAGGGCGAATCGGCGCAGACGGTATATGTAAGGGGCGCCGGGGAAGCGGCCCTCAGTTACTCGGAAGAGCATGTTGGTTTAGGGCTCAACCTGGCGATGCATGCTGAGAATATACTCCGCAGGCCTTCTGGCCAGTCGCTGGCAGCCGCATCAGCAGAAGTGCGCGCCCGAATCCGCGAGCAGCTGATACGGGATCGTGTGAATCCAACGCAGGCTGATGCCATTGCCGGAGAACGGAACAGGGCTGTGCTTCGGCTGGCAACAGACGTGGATTTCAGAAGGGCGACCCTTGATGAGGGCGGCCTTCCGAGGGCGCAGCCCGACCGCGCGGCGCAGCTCGGCCGCGGGCTTGAATTCGCGCAAACGATTGTTCCTGAGAGCGCAAGACCGAGGCCTGCGGGATTGAGCGGGCCACCGCAGATGCCGATTACCGAAGAGACACGAGTCTCGGTGCGGGGGAATTTATCGACGCTTTTCGACCGCGGCCATGCCGGAATCCAGATGGGCGAGGGAATCGTCCGCGAGACATACATGTTCGAGGGGAGGCCATACTCTCCGGAAGAAGGCCGCGCTGCGGCACAGACCGCCGCGGCCGCGGATTTCATCGTCAGAAGAAGGCTTGCTGGCGAATCCGTGCCCCCAGAGCGGATACCGAGAATCCTTGCCGAATTGGGCCTGCCAGGCTCGCTTTCAGAGCAGGTTCGCAGGGTATCAGAGAATCCATCTTTTAGGGAAGCAGTCAGAACAGGAGATGACAGCGCAAAGATGAGGGTCGCGCTGACGCGCTCAGGCGAGGAAACCGCTGCTCCCGAGGCCGCGCAGCCCAGGCTGCCAGGGGGGCCGGAAAGGGTTGCAGAGGAGCTGCCAGAAGCAGTTGCGGCAGAGGTTTCGCGGCGGCACATCGGAGCCGCCGCCGGTGAAGGCTTGTTGAGAAGGGCGCAAAGCCTTAACACCGCATTCCTTGAAGGCGAAGGCCTGACTTTGGCAAGGGCAAGGGAACTGGGTTTGGCAACCGACTCGGTATCCTTCCGCCAGCTTCGGTCATTCCTCGAGATGGTGCGCGCATCCGAGATGACCCCTGTTGAAGCGGCAACAGCATTCGTCGGCTATTCGCGCAGAGCCAGACCGCCGCCGATTCTGGGAATGGTCCGGGAAGGCGGATTCTTCGAGCATGTCGAACTGCCCGGAAGGCAGTATGGGCATGAGCAGTATCAAAGGGCTAATAATATCAGGATGGCGGCAGACGCGATTGCCGAAGGGAGGGAGATGCCAGCAGGCATGTCCGGAACAGATGTG
>JAZDMN010000080.1:0-13158 GCA_043800955.1 Microcaldota archaeon | reverse complement strand
GCGTGAAATCACGGGCAGCCCCCTGGCGAATGAGAAGATGGCCAGGAAGCGCCTTGAGAACATGATGAGGAGCATCAGCAGGATTATGGCGCTTATCGCGAATGCGCCTGCTATTAGCACCAGCCCCTGCCCTGGCCCGATGAAAACGAATATGATGTACAGAATCGCGATGCTGCCCGCGACGACCTTGAATATGAAATCGAACATCTGCGGGCCGAATATGGAAAGAAGGGCCTTGTCCGAGGGGACCCCGTAATTGTAACGCATGGCTGCCACGGTCGCGAAATAGCCCGCCCTCGATGGCGTGAAATCGGCCAGCAGCATCCCGACAAAATGGGAACGGAGTATGTCGATGAAACGAATCCCGGCTTTCATGTCATCAAGGAGCATCTTTATCCGGAAGGCCATCACTAGGTCCATTCCGAAAAGCGAGAGGAGGCTGAGGATGATGTAGATGAAATTCATCCTGGCAAGCTGCCCGAGCACCTCTTCCAGGCCCACCATTTGGAGGAGGATTGCTACGAGGATAATGGAGACGGATGCATTGAGCAGGATGAATATGTTCTTGCGGTCCATCATCTCAGACCTCCCTGAACGTGAGCAGGAACGGCAGCGCTTTGGTATCCGGGGCAAGGCTCAGTGATGGCGGGATGCTCTGGTTTATCCTGTTGATCATGGCAAGGGTTGAATCTATCCTTTCCTGGGGCAGCAGTTGCGAGAAGCTGTTGAGGAAGCAGATTAGGTTCTCCGCACAGAGGTATAAGGCTGCCGAGAGGTTCCCGCGCAGTTCTCCAGCGCTTGCATCCATGGTGGTGCCCATGCCCATCGTAGGGGTGTTGTGGTTGATGCCGAATATGCTCGAATGCGATTTCTGGCAGAATGCCCAGTACTGGCTGTAGAAGAACTTCTCGTAATGCTCCTTGGAATACAGCGACTTCATCATCTTCTGGAAGCTGTACTTCCTCCGCAGGTTCTCCAGGGCGCGCTCTTTGGTGTTAGACCATTTCCCGCCTTTTATGAGCCTGAGCTTTTCATCGTCCACGGCCGCCATTTCCCGGTAATTCGAATAGATATCGTCATCAGTGAGATAGGCGTATTGCCATATTATTGTCTCGAAAACGGTGCGCATGTTGTTTCCGGCCGGGTCAAGCATGCCCTCGCGGATCAGCCGGTAGGATGCTGATAGATAGACGCAATTGCGATAGAAGAGCGCGAGGAGGTATTGGCGGCGCTCGTCGAGCTTCTCTTTCCCTTCGAGTGAGAAGAACATCGCGAAGGAAGCCGCGATAGACTCCTCTAGGAGCAGGCATTCCGCCTTGCAGAGGCTGCCGCTGCCATTGCGTGCCGCGCTGTATAGGCCCTCCAGGCTCTCATAATTTATCTTGCGCTTTGCCATTCGGATTCCGAACTCCCGGCAATGCCATCTAATCTATTATCACTTCTTTTCCAGTAAGCGTTTTGAAGATAATCTCGCTGAGCGTCTTGTCGTCCACATGGAATGCCGCGTAGAGGTCCGGCCTCGTGTTCCGAAGGCCGGCGAAGAACGCGGATTTCTCGTCCCGCACGCGAACTGCCTCTTTGGCATCGCCCTTCTCAAGCCGAACCTTCCACCCTTTCACCTTCGCCTTCGCATCAAGGTATTCCTTGGATTTAATCAGCTCGCTTAGTTTCATCATCTCACCCTATCCCAAGTTGCTACGTCCCGGTAGCATCCGGCAAGCACGGGGTTGCTCTCCCACGCCGTGAAATTAATTCCGCCGGCAGACATCCTGCTGGTTATGAACTCCAATGCTTCCACGCCCATGCTCATGCCCGCCATCCTGTCGAATGTGCCTGCGCCAAGCCGGTTATCGAGCCTTCGGCGGACTTCCGTGAAATCACCGGTCAGGTATGCGCTCCGGAGGACGTCCTCGCCAACGAGTTGCTGCAGGTAGAATCCGGTCGCAACCTCATAGGGATAGCTGACGTAGGAAGGGGTGAACCCGTGCGAGCGTGTAAGCTGCTGCGCATGGAGCTCGGTCAGGCCTTCGTGGAGCCATTTGATATGGCCTGTCACATGGGGCTGATTTTGCTCGTCTCTCCAGCGGATTTCGTGTCCACCACCCAGCCAAGAAGCATAATGCAACTGCTCGTGCGCGTTGAGCTCGCGGCGGTTGGCTTCGGTATCGTCCGTGAACGCGCCGCGCTCTGGATCCGGGCTCGCAAGGGTGATGTGGTTTGTCCCAGGATAGTACATCCCGGCCGCACCGATACCATATTCTAGGTTGCCTGGACTGCGGTCCGCCGCTTCGAGGCTATTGAAGAATTCCACGGATTCGGTTGTGGCGACCGGAGGGGTCCGCATGAGTCTGGAACGGATTGTAGCGCCGAGATATGTCTCGGAAAGCCACCTCTCGGTAACATCCTGGGTTATCTCTGCGTTCGTGCTAATGAGTGCATCGCTTATTTGGTCCCTAATATACCTGAAGGGAGATAAAAGGAATGAACCGACTGACTTGAAGAAGTCCTTGATTGCATCGAAAACAGAGGTTATCGAGTCCCAAAGTCTTGCAAAGAAACCTTTCTCCTCGCGTGGAGGCTGGACGGGCGGATTCTGCTGCTGATTCTGTGCCGCCGCTGTTCGCGCTTCCCGGAGTAATTCATTCGAATGGACCCCAGCTTCTGCCGGAGTATGGAAAACACGTTCTGGTGCCTCGTGACCCCGATTTGCTTCACGGTAGGCCGTCTCTGGGTTTTGATACAACCTGGATGAAAGTACATTCGATAGATAGTTTTGGATATCTCTTGAAGTGAGATGCTCGCGCACGCGGTCCCCTTGGTTTGAGAGCCTGAAAAGCGATTCCATCGCCCGCTGCATGTTTTCTTCTATGCGGCTCGCCTGGTCCTGAATACGAACCGGCACAGCCTGCCCGACGCGCTCTCGCTGGTCGCTCACGACGCGGTTCGTCGCGTGCTCCGCCTCCTCGACGCGTCTCTCAAGCGCCCTCTCGCCTTCCATCTATTTCGCCCTCCCCTTCTCGAGCCGGTCGCATATCTCCGTGAACCGCTTGAGCCTCTTGACGGATGACGGTAGGTCTCGCCTGCCTTTGAGGGAATCCTTCTCCCAGTCCGAAAGCAACTTGTAAGAGGACTGGAGATATTCTATCCGTTTTTGGAGTTTTTTCGGCTTTCGCTTCGCGGCATTCCATTCCGAAAGGGCCACCTCGATTTTCGAGATTGACTCGCTCACCTTCATCCTCGTTTCGGCTTCGAGCTCGAACGTTTTTTCAGAGATGTCTTCCATTCCATCAACCCTGCGGCAGTATCATATCATCAATATGCCGATAAAAATATCAACCAGCGGCTTCGGCCGTCCTCACAACCGGATAGGCGCCCCATCTTGCAGGTTCTGCCGCCATCCCGCGCTCCTGCATTTCAGTATCCAGTATTTTCCAGCCTGACAATCTCATCGACATGGATAGCGGTGTCTTCGATAAACTTCATATGCACGGCATCATTTGAGTCGAATGCCAGGATGACCATGTCGACTTCCCGTTCTTTTATCAGCCGCTTCAAAAACTCAGAGAATTTCAAGGCTTCGGCTAATTGCCTGGACGCGGAGAGTGTCGTTAACGAATCAACAAAAATGAATTTTTTTGCGCTTTTCAGTTTTGGAAGAGCGACGCCGACTGCAACAATGATGTCATTGACATTGCAGCCTTTGGGAACAATGACGCATCTTGACTCTCCCGACTTTTTCGCGTCACAGGTCACGAATATTATTTTATCCATATCCGCCCCCTGGCTCTTCAGATCAGACAGGATATCTTCAAATGGCACATGGAAGGTCAGGTATATGCCGCTATAGCCCATGCCCATGATGAGCGACACGGAAGCGGCGTTCGCCTTAAGGTGAGCGGCAGGGGGGATTTCTATTGCAATGACGGCACCTTTCTCATGCCTCTTCATTGCCGTTCCGAGGGACTGCGCGATTTTTTTGTCCATCCAATCACTTTTTTGAACGCGGCTGTGGTTTTATCTCCAGCGCGAAGCCGCCGGTGTATTTTTTTCCTGAGTCAAGGGTTATGGGGAACTTGAATACCTGCCAGCGCTTAGATTTGCCATCCGGCGTCGGCACCAGCTCCTCGACCTCGATTTGCCTGCCACCCTTCAGCACTTCCGCATCGTTGCTACGGAGCATTTCAGCGATCCTTTGGGGGAATATATCAGCATCGGTTTTTCCAAGCAAATCTTCCAATTTTCTATTGAACGTTTTCTCGAATGGCTCATTGACATAGACGAACCTGCTTTCCTCATCCTTTATCCAGGCGACCATCCGCGTGGAGTTCATGAATGCTTTGAAGCGGACTTCGCTTTCCAGGTGCACCCTCCCGTTTCTCTCCTTCGACTCCAGCAGACTCTTCAGCTCAGGCGCGCTCTGCTTTATGGCAAGCTTCAGGCTCACGAGCGTCCTGTCAAAGGCTGCTGCAAGTTCGCCCGTCTCATCATTCGACTCTTTTAGGCTGGGGTCAATCACGGTGTCGAGCCTGCCCTTGCTTATGTCATCTACAGCTTCTGTGAGCATTTCCAAAGGTTTTGTGATGTCGTTGGATATGACCAGTCCAACAAGAATGACGGCCAAAGCAAGGAAAAGCGCCATCAGGCCGGCAAGAGAATATAATCTCGCAACCAGTGTCGTGGACACAGATGGCGCTTCCGCTTGGATGACCTCGATGGTCAAAAATTCGAAGATCAGCAACGGCACTATGCCGACTGCAAGAAACAGAAGTATTAATTTTGACTTAATCCTCATGAAAGAATTTCAATGGGTAGATTTTTATATATGGGAGCCGAGTGCTTAAAAAACACCTAAGACGGGGATGCGATGAAACATCTGTGGAACTATTCTCTGCTCGGACTGGCCATTTCACTGGCCCTCTATCTCCCCTATCATTTCCTGTCTGATGCCCCATATTTCGGGGATTTGGCAGACGCCCTCCTCATAGCCACGGTATCCTTTGGGACTCTGTGCGCCTATAGGACCTACAATTCGTTCGAAAGGGCCAGGGACGCGGAAGCCGAAGCATTTCTCTTTCTGACCGTAGGTTTGGCGCTCTGGCTCGCCGCAGAAGTAACCTGGACCTTTTACGAGATTGTGCTGAGTATCGACGCACCTGTGCCATCGGTCGCAGACACTTTTTGGCTAGTGGGCTATCTGCCTTTCACATATGGTTTGTACCTCGTATTTGAAAAGGTGGAATTCCATAAAAAAGCTGCAGCGATAGCCATTGTCATCTATGCGGTGCTTGGAATAATACTCGTCCCGTTTCTTCAGGATACAATCATAAAAGGCGACGCTGGAATATTGTCGAACCTGGTTAACAGCGCGTATGTGCTCCTGGATGCAGTGCTTCTGGCGCTCTCTGTTCCCTTGCTGGTATTGGCTATTACATCACCCATTGGCAGGGCTTGGGCCCTCATTGCCTTCTCAATCCTAGTCGGCGCCATTGCGGATATCTGGTTTGCCCAGTTGAATGCGCTGGATGCTTATACACCGGATCACATAGTAAATTATCTCTACATGCTCGATTACTTCTGGTTTGGAATCGGAGCATTGTTATATCTTCAAGAAAAAAAGGAGCAGGAAACTGAAAAGATTTCAAAAACCAAGCTAAGATGACAGTAGTCACTCGCTGCTTTTTTCTCCTTTGGTGCCGCTCAGGATTTTCAGGGTTTTTTCCTTAAACGATTTTGCATCGTCGGCTTTCATTACCCCGTCGCGAGCAAGGGACTCGATGTACGCCGTGAGTGTTTCCTCTGAAATCCCGCTTTTAAAAAGCTCCCTGAAAACCTGCCCGCCCATCGGTCCGATAAATCTCCTGAATTCGGTTTCGAGCTTTTCCTCAACAGTTTCGGAGACCTTTCTGGTGACACCGGTCATGATGCCCTCATAGCCTGCAAGGGACGCACCAAAGCGAATGCCTTCGCTGGTTATCTGGTAGCGCGTAAGCGTCTTGCTGTGCGGGCTTCCGCGGGCCTTGAGGACATTCAGGACCAGGTTCAGTTCGCCCCCCATCTCCACATGCCGCAATACGATTATGTTATCGATTATTGCAGACATACCGTTTTCTGTCAGGGCAGTGCGGCCCATCAGCATGGGCGCCTCCTTGGTAAAGAGGGTTGTCACGCCCCGGGTTTTCAAATTGGCATTCAACCTCTTCGCAAAAGACATGAATATGTCTTCAGGGAATGCGTTGGAAAGCGCGGCCAGGGAATCAATTACGCATCTTTTGATTTTTTTGCTCTCAACTATGCTGCACAGGTCTGTCAAATGCTCCTGGATGAACATATCGCTAGGATATGCGCACCGCATCACAAGAAGGCCCTCCTTCTCGTATTCCTCAAGGTTCCAGCCAAGAGTCCTGGCATTCCGCATTATCTCTTCCCTGCTTTCCTCAAAGCCGGCAAAGAGGCAAGGTTCGCCGTTCTTTAGTCCATTAAGGATGAATTGAAGCCCCATCAGCGTCTTTCCCGTTCCTGTTGAGCCGACCACCAGCGTGGTCGAACCCTTGAAGAGACCTTCGTCGAGCATCATGTCCAGAGACGGGAGCCCGCTTGAAATCTTTTCGGTGGTGGAAGCGAACTGCAGCGGCACGCGGAGATGCGGGAAGACGATTATTCCGTCGCTTGTAATCTTGAAGTAGAGGTCGCCTGCCCTATAGGACCTTCCCCTGACCTTTATTATCTGCATTATCCGTTCTACATCGCCTTTCACCCACAGCTGGTCCAGCCTTATGATGGCATCCGAGATGAACTCCTCGACCCCATACGCCGAGAGTTCCCTAGTTTCGCTGACTTCGCTTGTGAGGATTGTTGTGCAGCCGAGAGTTCCCAGGACTTTTCCAAGCTCAAAGATGAATGCCCGTATGGAAGCCTTGTCACCGAGGTTGTATGAGATGGCAGTGATGGAATCTATGCAGAGCCTTTTTGCATTTGTCTCCGTCACCTGCTTTTCAATAAAATGAAGGAGCTTTTCACTATCAAATTGATGGCCGTTGAAGACACTCCGGACATCAACCAGCTTCAGTTTTTCAGCCTCTATTGCCTCCGGGTCGTAGAAGCCCATCGTCTCAAGGTTTTTCAAGGACTTGAACAGGGGTTCTGTTATCGATATGTATATCCCATTTTCGCCAGTCCGAACCCCTTCAAAAAGCCATTGAAAACAAAACAATGTTTTGCCAGTTCCTGAAGAGCCAGCAAGCAGAACGACAGACTCGCTTGGAAACCCGCCCCCGAGGACAGCATCGAGTTCGGCCAGCCCGGTCTGTGAACTCTTCCGAACGTCTTGGATGGATGGTTTCTTTTTTTGCTTTGGCATCCCACTACCTATTTGTCTTATGCTTAAAAAACTTAGCCTGGCCCTGTGCGATGGCGATTAGAGACGCTAATCGTTGAAAGCGATGTGCTGCCAGCGAAAATGAGTTTGACATTATTCACCCATCCATACCCATACACGATGCCATAAGAGATTAATCGACGGCTCCAGCCGTCCGTACAACCGGATTGGCATCCCACCTGGCAAGCTCTGCGCCAAAGCCGCGTTCCTGCATTCGCTCCCGAAGATGGACGAGCGCACCGCTTCCGTTTCCGCTAGCAGCCATGAGGTCGAATGCCCCGGACCCAAGTTTCGCATCCACCGCCCTACGGACTGCGGTGAAATCCCCGCTCAGGTAAGCGGCCCCAAGAACATCCGGGCCTGCAATCTGCTGGAGATAGAACGCGAAGGTCGTTTCTGCAGCATAGCCGACTCGCCCGGGGTCCGAACCATGAGCGCGTGAAAGCTGCTGGGACATCAGTTCGGTCACACCCTCATGAAGGAATTCCATGTCTCGGGGAATGACGGCCGCACCGCGCTCATCGCGCCATCGTATCGTCCCGCCTCCGCCAAGATATGCCGCGTAATGCAGCATCTCGTGGGCTATGAACTGGCGTCTTGCCGGTGCGGGAAGGTCCTCAACGGCATCCGCATCCATCGAGATGTGGTTCGTTCCGGGATGGTACATGCCTGCCGCGGACATCCCGCCGGAGAGGAAGCCCTCGAAACGGAAAAGCCTGTGCGGGTCTTCGGTGACCACGGGCGGAGTCCTCGCGAAACGCCCCGCCAGCGTGGCGCCGAGCACGCTCCGGTCCATCCAGCCAGCCACTTCGGTGCTCAGGCGCTCCGTCGAACCGGCCGGCGCCTGCCGGGGCTCTGCCGGCCCGGTATAATCGCCGGGGCGCACAGCATCAGGCCTTGCGTCGGGGCGGCGGAGAAGTATCTGCCGCCTAAGGAGGTTTTCTTCCTCAAGCGAATGCCCGCGCGCGGCAGCAAGGGTCCGGAAAACGCGCCCGGGCGATTCGAAACCGCGCGACGCGGTCCGGAAACGCGACTCGGCGTCAGTGCCGGCCACGCGCCTGCCCTGGTTCGCCACGGCACGGAGCGATTCCGATGCAGCCAAGACGGATGCCCTCACGCGCTGCTCCTGCCCGACTACGGGCGGCGGCCCGACCCTTTCCCGAACAATGCGCGCCTGCAGGACGAGGCTCTCCGCTGCCCCCACAGCATCACCAAGGCTCCTTTTCGTCGCAGGGCCGGCCATTCAAAACATCCCCGATGATTCGATTTCCGTGCAGATTTCGGCAAACCGCCGCAGGCGCTTCTGCGCCGAAGCGGTATCCTTGCTTCCGGAGAGAGAATTCTTCTCCCATTTTGTAAGAAGCCCATAGAATCTCCTTAGGCAAGCAACCTGATTGTTCAGGTCATCCGGCTTTTTCTTTGCCGAGTCCCATTCCGAAAGGGCGACTTCGATTTTGGATATTGATGCGCTCACAACCTTCTGCGTCTCGGCCTCGAGCTCCAATGGCGTTTTCTCGTTTGCTTCCGCACCCACAGTTTCACCTCAGCCTGAACATCTTGGGCCTGAGCATCCCTTCGGCCTCCAGCTCGCGGGATTCGACTATCCCCTTCTTCTCGAGGAGCTCGAGATAGTTCCGTATCTGCCTTTTCGTCATGGGGATTTTCATGGTGAACTTCTCGTAAATGTCCGATGAGCCGAGCTCCCCGCCCTTGAGAATATCCATGAGGAGTACCTCCTCGCTGCTCAGTTTCAAATCCGGCAGCTTGAACGCCGGCTCCTGCGAAAGCGTGTCCTCCAGGTCCTGGAGCAGGATTTTCCCCCGTCCCGCCTTCTCTGCATGCTTGGCCGCCTTCCAGAGGCGCTCGATGGCCACGCGGGCCGAGCCGTCCGTAACCGAGCGGGCGATTTTCAGGAGCAGCCTCTCGTCGAAGCCCCCGGGGCTTATTGCCCTCTCGGCGCGCACGCGCAGGATGGAAAGCAGCTGCTCCTCGCTGTACCTGCAGAATTCCATCTCGGAAAAACGCAATGAGCTCCGGACCCGGGAATCCAGCTTGAGGAGGAGGGCCTTGTTGTTTGTGAGACCGATTATCCCGAATGTGAGCCGCTGCTCGTTCGAGCGGGCGGCGACATAAAGAAGCTTGTCGTGGCGCAGGCCGTCCATCTCGTCAAGGACCAGGAGTATGGGCTTCTTGTAGTTCTTCACGAACTGCATTATCCGGTCGAATATCTCATCGGCCGCAAGGCCGCGCCTCGGAAGCGGGAGCCGCATCTCCTCGACGATGCGGTTGTACACCGCCATCTGGGTCGGGTTCTCCCAGCAGTTCACATACACGGGAAGCACGGCCGAGGAATGCTCGGCCAGCTGCTTCATTATATGCTTGACGCAGGTGGTCTTTCCGGTGCCGGATGCCCCATGGATGAAAAGGTTGTTCGGCGTCCTGCGCGCAATCAGCGGCTTGATGGAGTCCGCGATTGCCTGCAGCTCCCGCTCGCGATGCAGAAGGTCATCGGGCAGGTAGTCCGGAAGGAGGACTTCTTCCGAGATGATGAGGGAGGAAGCGCGGTCCGTCCCGTCGAAATAGTTCGGCATGCGCAATATTCGCAGGGAAGATTTATATGTGCCGCGGAAACCTTGGTATTCCGCGGAAATTTCTTCATAATAACCCATAAAACGCTTCCCGTCCCATTAGCCTCATGGAGCAGGTATGGGTAGTGAAAGAAAGCGGCGAGAGGGAACCATTCGACAGGCAGAAAGCCCGCGGCGCGCTTCGGCGGACCGGCATGAGCACAAAGGAGTCCGACGAAGCCCTCGCCAGGCTCCAGACCAAACTCCACGATGGGATAACGACAAAGAAGATTTACGCGATACTATATGAAATCATAGAGAGCATGAAGCCACAGGTCTCGCACAAGTTCAACCTGAAGCGCGCGCTGTTCGACATCGGACCCGAAGGATACGAGTTCGAGGACTTCATCGGGAAGCTCCTCACGACCCAGGGGTACGAGGTGGAATTGAGGCAGATCATGCCCGGCATGTGCGTCAACCACGAGATAGACGTCCTTGCGCGGAAAAACAGCCACGCCTATTCGATTGAATGCAAGTTCCACAACCAGTACGGGACGCGGTGCAGGATACAGACGGCGCTTTACGTCTATGCCCGGTTCCTGGACCTGCGGGAAGGGGCGAAGAAAGGGCTGTGCAAGAGGGTGACGAAGCCCTGGCTGATTACGAACACGAAATTCTCGGAGGATGTTATTCGGTACGCCGAATGCATGGATTTCCCCCTGCTGGGGTGGAGGTATCCGCTCCAGGATGGCCTCGAGACCCTCATCGACAGGACCCGCTGCTACCCGGTGACTGTGATACCCATGAGCCGCGATGTCATCGGGCGCCTGCTTTCGCGCAAGATAGTCACGATTTCCGACATCCCTGAGAATGCGCAGAGGCTATCCGACCTGAGCGGAATCCCATTGGCCAAAGCCCGAGAGGTTGTTGAGCGGGCCGAGTACGCGAGATGAAGGCGGGTTGAATGGCGGATAGGCGGGTAAGCGGGATAGATACGCTGCGCGGGCTGGCAATCACGATGATGATTGCATACCACCTCATTTTCGACATCTGGTACCTGCGGATTGGTGAATTCGATATCACGTCGCTTCCGCTCTCCATATTCCAGCATTCGATAGGCACGCTTTTCCTTTTGCTTGTCGGGATATCGCTCACGCTGAGCGAACGCCATAACAGGGAGGGGTACGCACATTATGTGAAGCGCGCAGCGTTTCTTGGGCTCGTCGCGCTTTCCATAACGCTGGCCACCTGGGTTTACCCGCATGAGGGGATGATAACGTTCGGTATAATCCACTGCATCGCCTTATCCGTCCTTCTCGCGCCGCTTTTCTTCCGGCTCGGGAAGCTGAATGTCCTCCTCGGCCTGCTCCTGATTGCGGCTGGACTCATCGTTCCGGCAATCCAGACCGATTCACCGTACCTTTTCTGGTTCGGGGTGACCAGGCCGGACTACACCGCGCTCGATTTCTACCCTATAATCCCATGGCTCGGCGTGGTATTGATAGGCGTGTTCGCCGGGCAGACGATTTATCCCAAAGGCCGGGGCGTGAATGCGCGCAAGGAATCCAGGCTCTCACGGACAGTGGCATTTGCGGGGAGGCATTCGCTTGCGATATACCTTATCCACCAGCCGGTGATGATGGGAATTCTCCTGGCGTACAAGGCTTTCTTTTTAGGCTGCTAGGCGGACCAGGCTGAAGGAAACGCTTTGTTAGGGAGTTTAATATGGAGGGCTTCGGCTATTGGAAACTGGATTAGTGATAACTAAGTCAGTGGAAAAATTGGAAAAAAAGGAGATATAAAAAGAAAAAATTATTTTTTCTTTCCCCTGCTTCTCCAGTATAGGATACCGAGTACCAACAGGAGAAGAAGCACAACAAGTGCCAGCATCGCACCCAGGTCAGGTCCGGCTTGTCCCGGCTTCTCAGGCTCCGGCGGCTGCCCCTGCGGGAATGCCTTGACCTCGATTATTTTGACAATGGTGCCGTTCTTCATCAGGGCTACCTTGTAAATCCCCTCCATGTTGAGAGGCAAATCGAAGTTGCCGTTCTCATCCGTCTTTCCGGTGAAGTTCTTGCCGGTCGGGTCGGTGTACACGAAGTCGCAGAGCACGCAGGGCTGACCGTTTTCAGTCGCTTCGCAGGTCTTCTTGTCGCCCACGAGGCCCGTGGTCGGGCAGGTCACATCGTTCTGGATGCACTTGTGGTCGACGCATGCAAAGCCGTTGCCGCATGACGGGCAGCCTTCTTCGGTGCCGCACTCATAGCCGTATGGTACGAATGCGTGGTCCACAACCTGGCCGCACTGGCCGGTGACATCCTTGCATGAGCCGCCAGAGGCACCTACCGGAATGTCGCAGTACTGCGTTGGCGCGCATTGTACATCAGAGGTGCACTCGAATGCCGGCTTCTCCTTGCATATGTGATTGTCGCAGATCTCGCCTGTAGCGCACTGCGAGTCAGAGCAGCATGCGTACGGCACGCACTGGTGGTTCTGCACCACGCCGCACTCGCATGGAACACCCACACACTCATGGGTGTCTAAATTGCATTTCTTGTCAGAAGCGCAGTCGTCATTGGACTGGCACCCCTCTGGACCACATGTGCCGCAGTCAATCGTCGTCGGGTCACCGTTGTATGAATTATAACCGTCTTTATCTGCATAAACGCGAACTGTCAGGCCGCACGCATCAGGATCAAGAGTAACTTGGCCGTTTGAATCGGTCGTCCCCGAAAAAATAGACGGACCATACTGTGCAATCACATCAACATCAGCGCCTGGAACTGCTCCACCAGAGGTAACGGTTATCACAGTTCCGTCGCAGCTAGGATCGATGCTGACATCCAGAGGATTGTCCGGAGATGGTTCGTCATTATCCGGCGTCGAACAATCGTAGCCATAGGCATATGACATATAGCCGTAACTACAGTATTGTGGATAACCACTTCGTGCTACCGAAATGGATGTAACGACTAATAACATCATTGCAAGGATATAGAGTTTTGCTGACATGCTATACGCTACAGACCCTATATTTATAAATTTTCCCTCAACCCCCAACCGACCGAAAATGGATAATAAAAGCGCTTGCGCTTCTGGGAAATAGTGGGCGCTCGCTATCCGCGGGCTAAAGCCCGCGGTATTTTCCGCTCGCGCCCCTAAGAAAAGAAGGGAGTGAGCTGCGTCTGCCCTGCTTCGGGACTTATCAACGTCTCA
>JAZDMN010000076.1:0-28764 GCA_043800955.1 Microcaldota archaeon | reverse complement strand
ACATATCTGCTGTATATCATGTCCTGCTTCTGCCGCATCTTCAACGGCGGCTTGAGCCTCATGATTCCTATGACCTCTACATTGTCGCCTGGCGCGATTTTGTTGACCTGGTCGTCCTCGCACAGGAGCTCTATGTGCGCGGCCGGCGCGCCGCCGCGTATCCTCTCCAGCAGCTCCTGCACCTCGGCCCGTTGTATGTCCGTGTACGTGCACTCCTCGTCCACCTGGCGCAGGGCGAATTTCTTGCAACTTTCGCACCTTTTGGGCGGCTGGTAGTTCTTACCGACGAAGCATTTGAACTTCTCGTCGCAAAGCGTGCACTTGTACATGGCCACCTTGACCCGGTGCATCACTTCGGCCCTTTTCGTTACCACGCACTTGAAAGCGACAAGCTCGTTAATGTTCTTCGAGCCGACATGCTCGATGAGCGCCTCTTCGCACGGGAAATCGGAAAACCGCACATGCGGCTCGAACGACTTGCCGGCCGATACCGAAAGGTTCAGCTGCGAAATCGCCTCCTCGGCTGCCTTGATGATAAGGTCCGGCGAGCGGATGAGGGCATCTGCGATGTCCGGGTCGAACTTCTCCAGGTCAGGGTAACTCACGAAAAGGCTTTTCTGCGTGGGGTAGACCCTAAGCAGATCGTCAATCTTCGGCTTATATATTGTCGTGAAGAATTCGTTGAATATCGACACCTGCGATGATATGTCTACCTCCATAAGCACACCGAAAAATAGTGGAAGTTTACTATTGATGCAGGTCTTAATAAACCTGATGCCGGTCCGTTTCCCGGCCTAATCCGTTCCGGTTATAAAGCCTATTTGAGAGGGCAAAACATGAGAAAGGCTATCCTTCTGATAATAGACGGACTGGGAGACATACCTACTCCAAAAACGCCCCTACAGGCGGCAAAGAAGCCCTATCTGGACCGCCTTGCCAAGGGCGGCATATGCGGCATGATGAGCCCGGTGAAGCGTTATATTATCCCCGGGAGCGACGTGTCGCACCTGAACATCCTGGGCTATGACCCCTCCATCTTCTACCATGGGCGCGGCCCCCTCGAGGCACTCGGCCTAGGAATACGCCTGCAGGGCGGGGATATAGCATTCAGGGCGAATTTCGCGACCATATCCGGCGGGACTGTCATTGATAGGAGGGCCGGTCGGATAGACACGAAGACCGCAGCCGCCTTGTCCAGGCCCCTCTCCATGAGGATAGACGACGTCGAAGCTGTCTTCAAAAGCTCGGTCGAGCACCGCGGCGCGCTGGTCCTGCGCGGAAAGAATCTATCCAGCAACATAAGTGCTACCGATGCGCATGATGGGGAGTTGCTCCACGCATGCCACCCCCTCGATAATACCCAGGAGGCGAAACGGACCGCGGATATCGTTAACCGTTTCACAACCCTAGCAATTGACCTTCTGTCCGGGGCGAAAGAAAATGAAGAGCGCAAGCACCCGGCCAACGCCATTCTTCTCCGGGGCGCCGGCCAATATGTCAAAGCGCCTTCGTTCTATGAGCGCTATGGATTGAACGCTGCCTGCATCGCAGGTGGGGCACTGTACAAAGGCGTGGCCACGTTCATCGGCATGGACCTGATAATGGTCCCCGGCGCGACCGGCGACAAGGGAACTGATTTGGAGGCCAAGGCCCTTGCTGCAGCCAAGGCGCTCAAGACCTATGACATGGTTTTCATGCACATCAAGATGTGCGACAGCTTCGGCCACGATGGCGACTTCAAAGGCAAGACAAAGGCCATAGAGAGCATCGACCGGATAATCCCAATCCTCGAGAAAACCGGGGCATGCATAGTGGTCACGGCAGACCATTCCACGCCGGTGAGCCTGAAGAACCACTCCGGCCACGAAGTCCCTATCCTTGTCTATGGCGGGGAACGCATGGACGATGTCAGGCGATTCGATGAAATCAGCTGCGCAAAAGGGGGCCTTGGGCACATCCGCGGGAAGGACGTCGTGCCCCTCATCCTGAACATAACTGGGCGGGCGCAAAAGTACGGGAGCTGACCTATTTTTTCAGCATAAAACACCATCTCCCACGTTATTTATAAACATTTTGCTATACATACTGCAACGATGAGGGGCGCAGGCAAAGGCAGGTACATCTGTTGGGATTTGGATGAGACCACCGGTTCTTTCCGCGACTACCGCAGGATGGGCCTGACAAACGGAATCGGACCGCTCCTTGAAGGCCTTACCCGTCTGGGTATAAAACACGTTATTACTACTGCAGCATGGAAGGAACATGCGGAATACGTACTTTGGCAGGCCGGCATAAGAGACCTATATGAAGATATCTTCGACGTCCATCAGATTTGCGACAAGAATTATAACAAATACTATCGTCCGGTTGCCGCAAGCCTTGGAATCCAGCCTGAGGAGGCGCCAG
This sequence comes from Microcaldota archaeon, assembly GCA_043800955.1. Lineage (GTDB taxonomy): Archaea > Micrarchaeota > Micrarchaeia > Anstonellales > Bilamarchaeaceae > Bilamarchaeum. The sequence goes on along the minus strand of JAZDMN010000076.1, from coordinate 26,358 downwards.
AGCGGCTTATCGTAATCGGCAACCTGGAGCGCGACGCCCCGGCTGACCTCGATTTGACGTACCTCTATCATCCTGAAGGGAGCGCCTACAATGCGATGGTCTATTTGAGAATCCTCAGCCGCCTGATTGCCCTGTCGGATTCCTGGGCTGATGCGCATGCTGCCATGCAGGACCAGAACCGCTATTCGATTCCAGTTCCGGGATTTATGGGGGGCCAGCAGTACATCGATGATATCTGGGTGGGTGTCGGGCGCTATCAGAGAAACGTGCGGCCGGAAAAGCCAACGGACCGTATCATCTCTGTCTACAGCGTCCCTGAGAGCTACCGCTCGGAGATAGAAATAATAAAAATAAATGAAAGAAGCAGCTTCACTCAGCCTGCACTGAGCCTGTAACAGTAGCTATCGCAAGCCTGTCCGGGGCGTCCGGCTGGTCCTCGGCGAACCTGTAGACGATGCCCAGGGTGCCCCGGAAGTTCGAGTTCGGCGCCAGCTTCGTGGTGGTGCCATCCTCGTTCTGGCATTCAATTTCATCTGTAACATCGGCGTTCGGGCCGCCCATCGTCACGCTCTCGCCGGCTGCCATGGGCCTTGCCGGTGTCAGCGTCACGCCGTTGCTTTCGACATCGCTCTTCCTGACATTCCCCGCCGGAGCGACGCTGCAGAGCACGCCGCTCACCAGGACGGATTTGCCCTGCGTGTTGTCGAGCTGGTAGAGCAGCCTGACGTTATTGCTCGTGTCAGCAACAAGCGTGTGCGGCTTCTGGTTGCAGGTGAATCCCGGCTGGGTGAACTGGCAGGTCTCCGGTGCCTTCAGCGAAGGCAGGACGACCGCGACCAGTATGGCCAGCACTATCAGGATGACGAAAAGCGCGAGGCCGTACGTGATGAGGTATTCCATCACTGCCTGCCCTTTGAAAGACTTTCCAGATTTTTTCATAAAATCCATACAGACCACTTTGTCATACGATTGACGCGAATATCGATTCAACCGAGGTTATCACCAGCCAGTACACCAGATAGGCGCCCAGCAGCATGAACGGGAAATACTTCATCCCCTGGCTTTTCGAGCCGGTCCTAATCGCGCTGACGATGAAAGACGATACCAGCACGGTGACGAATATCGTAGGGATGCTGAACCAGAAGAAATCTGAGGAGCTGATGACCGCCCCCCCGAAGCTCACCGACGAGAAGCCCGAGAACGGGGTGCCTGTGGTCCCCTGGAGCGAACCGGCCTGCGGGGCAATCTTCTCGAAAACCGATATGAGTTTCGATGCCACGGCGAACAGGAACGGAGTTCCCACGACGGATGCAAAGAGCACGAAAATCTCGTAAAGCACGAGCGAGGCGGCTATCTCTTTCTTCATGATGATAGTGTTGCGGACGTCATCGGATGTGCGCTCAAGCACATTCGTCAGCTCGCCTCCTGTGGCGGTCGCCTGCTTGAGGAGGAGGATGGTCCTCTTGAAGACTTTGGAATCGAACCTTCCCCCCAGGCGGTCGAGCGTGCTTTCGAGGCTGTCGCCGCTGAAAGAGCTTTTGATTACCGCCTTCACTTCGGTCGAGAGCAGGCCGAATTCAGGCTTGGCCGAATACCACATGGCCTGGTCTAATGTCATGCCCGCCTTGATGTTTGAAGCCACGAGCGTAAGGAAATCCGGAAGCGCGGTCTCGAGCTTGTCCCTCCGGTTGTCCGCCTTCATGAGGAGATAGCTCGTTATCACGGTCATCGTGGTGAGGTAGACGCACACGAATGATACTGCGAGCACCAGCACTGCAATCACCGGGAACGGAAGCTCGATAAACTCGCTGAACATGCTGCTGAGCATCTCGCCTGTCGGCTGATACATCAGCACCAGGAGGGTGAGCAGGATTGTGACGATAATGACATTCAGGCTCACGTAGCCGGCAAACGAATCTGCCGGCATGTTCACGCCTGCGATATTGAGCTCCTTCTCCAGCTTCTTGATGCGCTCCCTGCTGAAGAAAAGCCTTCCCGCGTTTTCAAAAATGCTTTCGTTGGTCATGAGCATCACCTATATCAGGTACTTCGGCCTGGAGCTCTCGATGAATCCGAGGAACAAGACCTGGATCAGGAGAATGACCAGGAAGATTATCCCGAGTATCCATGGCGGAAGAGTCTTCCCGCCCATCGCTGAGAATATCACCGTCATGAGGACTACCCCCAGCGTCGGGACGATGATGCCGAAGACCATGTAGAACATGACAATCGGCGTAAGCTTCTGGCTGTATTCCTTGAGGGAAATCATCTGCTCCTTGGATATCTGCTCGAGGACCCCCTCGAGCGAATCCCCTACGTCGGCCCCGCTGCCAAGGGCGTTTGCTATCTGCATCAGCATTCTCGTAAAGTATTTCGAGGGATTGTACTGGGTCACTTCCCTTATGGCCTGGGTCACCGGTACTCCGAGCACGACCTGGTCGACGATTTTAGCAAACTCCCTGCTGACTGCGCCATAGCCGCTCGATGCGCCGGCGAACGTGTCGAAAAGCGGCATGCCCGATTTCAATGCAATGACTATGTGCCTGCCCGCAAAAACAATCTCGTAATCCATCTCCTTCTGCCGCCGGATTATCGCAGCTTCCGGGTAAAGCATGAGGTAGGAGAATATGACGAGCGGAATCGCGATTATGGGGCCGATGGCCATTATTATGAACATCGGGATGTTGTCCTTGAGGTTCGTCGCAAGGCCGCCTGCCAAGAAAAGGTAGGCGACCACGATTAGGCCGGCCGAGATGAATATCGTTGAAGACACGACTTTTTCCAGGAAATCGACCGGGTTGTCATCCATGTCGGCAATCCTGAGCTTCTTCTTGAGGTCAGGGAACCTGGATGATATAATCTCCGCGATGGAAGTGAACGGCCCCCTTTTCTTTCCCTGCAATTTGGCTTCCGCCCTTTCTTTCACGACCATGCTTAGCCCTCCGTTTGGCTGAAATATTTCTTCACCGTGCTCTCATTGAGCCCCTTGTCCTTGGCCATGAGCTCCTTTGCCTTGAAAATCGCCTCTGCCTTGGACACCTGCTTGCGCTCGTATTTCTTGTATTGCTCCGGGTCCTTGCTGTGCAGGAAATACAGGAGTGTACCCTCGTCGGTCTCGTTTATCTCCTTGACCGTTTCGTACACCTTTGATTCGGATTCCATGGGTTTTTCATCCTGCTGCTTGAATATCTCCGTTCCGGCCACCTCTATCAGGTTCTCAATCTGCCGGCCTACAATACCCTTGACAGACGCGAATTCCTGGTCGTATTTGTTGTTGATGTAATCCAGGCGCCTCTCGACTTTCGAGCGTGTGTCGGTTTCGGTGCCCCCGAGCGAGTTGCGGAGCTTCTCCATCTCGGCCGCGTGCTTCTTGGCCGTGAACTCCCTATACTTTCTCATGACCTCGGGAAGCTGCTCGACAAGGGACTCGACAGAGAACACGAATGCCTCGAAATTCTTCTTCCTCTCTGAAGCGTCGTCCGTCATCGCTATCTGCTCATAGAACTTTTTCTTGATTTCAGCGACCTGCTTGTTGTACGAGTCGATTATGCTATCCTTGGTCTGGGCCAGCTCCACCTGCTGGGTCGAGAGCATCGTATCGAAGAGCTTTATATGCGTGTCAGCGTCCGCGCCGCCCGCGGTCTTCTTCGTCCCGGCAGCCGCTTTTCCGCCGCCGACCTGCACGCCTGAGAGCATATTCTTGAGGACTGTGATTTGGAGCTTTATCTCCTCCCTTTTTGATGTCGTCTTCTCCTTGAACAGCTGTTTTGTCAGCTCCAGCATCTTCTTCTTGAGCGTCATCTCGTCGACCTTGTCGCCGACGGCCGCCCGTATCTGCTCCTCCATCTTCTCATAGCGCGTGCCGGCGGCCTTGTCCGGGCTCTCGCGCAGCGCGGGGGGCACAGCCGCGACAATCATCTTCCGCTCTGCTGGAACTTCTGCCATGGGCGCCGCAGCGGGCTCCGAAATCTTTGCCTCTGGCGGTTCCCTTGCAGCCGGCTGCTCAGGCTTCTCTGAAACTGAAGGGGGCATCTCAGGGGCCTTTGGCGCCTCCTTCTCCATCTCTACAGCCTGCTGCTGAGTAGTCCTGGATTCGAATTCAACGGCCTGCGGCTGAGCTTTGGGCGTTTCATCGTGTTTCTCAAACTCGATCTGTGACTCAGGCTGCCTCTCAACCGCCATCGGCTCCTTAGCTACTTCTTCTGCGGCTCTCAGCGTCTCGTTTGTCATCTCGCGGAGCTTGTTTTCCACGTCATCGGTCTCGACTTTGATTTCCGGCACGGCCGCTTCTGCGCCCTCGGTGCCGGCGGCCAGTATCCCCATGCTGGTAGTGCTGATTATCTTCTGCGAGCGCTCGTACAGGTTCAGCAGGTCCGGGTACCGAAGGTCCACATAGTCCCTCGGCTCAAGGTCGAGCGTCCTTTCCAGGTTGATGTCGCCGCTGTAAGGCGAGTACTCGACCTGCTTCTTCTCAAGCCGCTTGGCCTCCTCGATTGCCGCTTCGAATTCATCAGACACGCAAGTTCCCTCGTAAATACATATGTCACACGCTTAAACTGGTCTGGTTTCTAAAATCCCATCCCTTCCCTTTCTTAACCGCGTCCATGACTTCCTCTACGTTTATGTAATAGTTCGAGACAATCTGGCCAACCTGGTCAACGTCATCGAACCCTTTCTTTACCATCCAGTCCAGGACCTCCATCTTCTCCTCGATATCAGCCTCGATTTCCTTGTCGCTCAGGCCGGCGTACAGCGACAGGGTTTCCACGAGGGTGCCCATCTTGGCGACGCCCTTCATCTTGTCGGATTTGAGGTCCCAGCGGTATAACACGTTGGCCTCGCCCTTCTTGGTCACTTCAGCGAACTCGAGGACGCGCCTGATGTTGAAGCGCCTGTGCCTGAATGTGACCACGATTCCCGAGAGGGCATCGAGCATCTCGTGCGGCACGTTGATTGGCGGGTTTGTCAGCCTTGAAATGGTCTGCTGGGCATTATCCGCATGCAGCGTTGCATAAACGCTGTGGCCGGTGTGCATGGCTTCGAACATGACCTCGGCCTCCCTCTGCCTGCGGATTTCTCCGACGATTATACGGTCGGGCCTTTGGCGCAGCGAATTGACCATCAAATCCAGCATCGTCACTTCGCCCTTGCCTTCGGGATTGGCCTCGCGGACTGTCATGGGAACCCAGTGGAGGAACGATGGGAGCGTCAGTTCTCTCGTGTCCTCTATTGATATTATGCGCTGGTTCGCCGGAATAAGACCGGCCATAGCGTTGAGGAATGACGTCTTTCCGCTGCCTGTTCCTCCGGTCACAAGGAGGGAGAGCTCGTTCTGGATGCAGAGCCAGATAAGCCCTGCGACATCGCTCGTCACCGTCTTGGACTTGATGAAGCTGGTGATTGTCCAGGGGTTCCGCGAGAACTTTCTTATCGTTATCGTGTTGCCGAAGGATGATATCGGGAACAGCGTCGCGTTCACACGGTCGCCGCTTGGCAGGTGCGCATCAAGCGTCGGGTTGAGGATGTTTATCTGCCTGCCGACCTTCCTGGCTATCATCGATGCGTAATCGTAGACCATCTCCTCGTTCTTGAGCCGCAGGTTCGTCTTGCACCATCCGAATTTCTTGTGGTAGACCCAGACCGGGTCGCGGGCGTTATTCACCGTCACTTCCTCGAGCTGCTCGTCCGAAAGCAGCGCCTCCATCTCGCCAAGGCCGAGCGTCTTCTGGATTAAGTATACCGCCAGGACGTCCATCTTGTCCTCAGGGAGGGACGGAAAGTTCCGCTTGAGTATCCTCTTTGCCGCCTCAAAGAACTTCGCCTTTACCTCATCGTATTTCTTCGGGTCGAGAATCTCGCTGATGTCCAGCCTGACTTCGGTCACGAGCTCGCCCTTGAGCTTGGTTTCGAGAATAAGCTTCGTTCCTTCGGCAATGCCTGGAATCGTGATGTCATAGCGCGGCACGAAGTCGGCCTTCCGGAAAATCTTGACTTCGACCGGGAGTCCTTCAGAGCTGAACGCGTATGCGGCAAGCAGCGCGACTTTCGGCCGCGGTGCCGAAGGCTCGGATGGCTTCTGCGCCTCTAGCGGCGTGTCGGCCTCTTCCATCTTCCTGACAATCGTATCCTTGATGTTCTCTTTGGGCATCCCATCACCAACATACATTCATCTGATTGTTTATAAAGCGGTCATTCTTCCCAGAGCCTTTGGATGAGCTTCTTCAGCTCATCCCTCTTCCTGCGGAATTCCAGCTCCTCTTCCCGCGTTAGTTCGAGCTTCTTCCTTATAGCTGCTTCCCCTTCCGAGGGCGCTATGCCGCCTCCTGGCGGGCTTCCGGCAGCGCCGGACGGCGCCCCTTCGCCACCGATGCGGATTTCAAGCAGCTTCGCCTCCCGCGACAGCAGGGTCACCCTCTTGTTGAGGTTTTCAGATACCGTCGTCAAATCGTCCAGCGAATTGCGGATTTCGTCCAGCATCTTCTTCTTGTCGCGGATTTCCTCTGCGACCTTCATGAGGTCCTGGACCTGGCCGCCCTTCATCGATTCCTGCAGCTTCTGGGCCTCTACCCGTATCCCGTCAATCTGCGCAGCCGAATCGGTGCGGGCCTTCGCGATTTTTTTGTCCATAGTATCCAGCTGCTGCTGGTACGCTTCGATGGACGGCACGATGCGCTCCTTGATTTTCTGGAATGTGAGATATGTGCTCTTCTCATCCTGCAGGGTGGATTCCAGGGAGTCTATGTCCTTGCGTATCTGCGCGGATTTCTCCTCCATCTTCCTGACTATCTCGGTGAACTGCTTTGCGGTGACCTGGCGGCCCCCGACGGCCTCAAGGAGCTTCTCGAGGTCGGAGGTCTTCTGGACCATCACACCCTCCTCAGCCTTGAGGGCGTTTAGGCTTTCCATCACCTTCTCCTGGTTCGGGAATTTCTTGAGGACGGTCTTCGCGACGTCTACGGAATCGCCCAGGCGCTCCATGAGCTCCATGTTCTGCTTTACCTTTGCCGTCACACTGTTGGTCCTCTCGGAAAGCTCCTGGGCTTCCTTCGTCAGCGCTTCCATCTCGGATTTGAGGGACCCGATTTTATCCTCCTGGCCCATTATAGATTCGGCTACGCTTTTGAGAATCTCGGAGCTCTCGTGCAAGCTCAGCATGTCCTGCCTCATCTGCGCGTTCCGTGAGCGGAGCGCGACGAGGTCCTTCTGCATCGCATCGAATTTCTTTTTTATATCCTTCACGGTAGGCATCGACACGTCTTCAGGAGTATCCTGCCCGGATGCCTTCTTGCGTAGATTGTCCATCTCCGCACGCAGCGTTTCGAGTTCATTGGAGAACCTCTCTGTGCGCTCCATCAGTTCCTCGCTCCCTCCCATCCCCCGGCCTATCCCAAGCGAGTCCACGTCCTTCCGGATGGCGTCTAGCCCAGCCTTAACGTCCGAGAGGTCTTTCTCCATCCCGGATAAGTCCCCACGGTATTTTACGAGCATGTCCTCTGAAATGGTCTTGGTGGCCGGGATGGTGGAGACCATCTTCTCAAGGGACTCCATCCTCCCGTAAACCTTCGAATAGAATTTCTCGAACGAGCCGCGCAGGTCCTCCAGGTCATTCCTTCCGGTGCTGATTTTCCCCTTGATCTGCTCCACTTCGCTTTCGATTCCCTTCTTCTCCTCGTAGAACGATTCCTTTTCGGTCGCCACTTCCTCCTCGGTCGGCTTCACCCATAAGAGGAACACACGGGTCAGCCTGTACTCTATGCGCAAAATCCCCTCTTCCTCAAGCACGCGGGTCCAGTCCTCGATGGTTTCCTGGGGGATGTTCAAAAGGGAGGATGCCTCCTCCAGTTCGATTTTCTGTTTTTCCTTCACGAGCCGTACTAGGGCGTCAACACCTGTGGTTATCAGTAGCTCGTCGAACTCCATAGGTCAATATAAATTAAGTATGTTAATAAACATTTTGATGATATTTTAGTCGTTTACGATGAAACAAGTTGCTCTCATTCGTGCGTGGTCCGATGGTAAAAGGCGGAGATTACAAGATAAAAAAACTTGAGAAGGGCCCCCTTCAACGTTTCAAGAACCAGAACCTCCTCATCAAGAAATACGGGGAAGTGGGCCTCCAGATTTACAAAGCCATCACCGGAAAGCGGACCACGGGGGAGCTCCAGAAGGACCTCGGTATCGAGGAATCCATGTTCGACCAGGTCGTGAATTATATGCTGGATGCCGGCATGGTCGAGCTTGAGCCCGCAACCGCTAAGGAAGGCGCGGCGGAGGAAGCCGCGAAGCCAGAAAAGGAAGGGCCAGCCCAGGATGTAGAACGGGGGGAAGAGAAGCCGTCCAGAGAACTTGAGGAGATTCCACCCGAAGAGGAATTAGAGCCGGAGCAGGAAGTCCCCCCCCTTGAGGAGAAGCCGCGCAAGAAGCCCGAGAAGCACGAGGCAAAGGAGCGCGAGGCGCCGCCGGAAGAACCGGAAGCCGCCCCCCCCGAGCCCGAGGCGCAAAAGGCTCCGGAAGAGGAATTCTCGTTCGAGGAGCCCCAGCCGAAGAAAAAGGAAAAGCCGCCTGAAGAGGAAATCGCGTTCGAAGAAATCCGCCCGATCGAGTTCGGCGAGGAAGTCCCTCGCGAGCAGGAGAAGCCGGCCAAGAAGAAAAGGCAGCCATCACTCGAAGAGGAAGCCGGCCCCGGAGAGGAAATCGAGTCGGTTGGCGTTCGCGAAGAGTCGCCCGCGCCTGAAAGCCCCCCCGAACCCGAGGCAGCGCCATCCGGCACCGGTGCGGAAGAGGAGGGTATCACGTTCCAGGAGGAGGGCCCCAAATACCGCGATGAGCCTGAACTCAGCCCGGTCGAAAAAATCATATCGGACAAATACGGGGATATCGGCCTCCAGGTCTATTCGCTGATTGACGGCCAGAGGACTGCCGAGGAAATCATGCGCGCGACCGGTCTCACAGAACCCAAGCTCGTGGAGATACTCGATTTCATGGACGAGCAGGGCATAATCAAGCTCGACTATCCAAAAGGCGGAGGGGCCTCTGCACCGCCTCCGTCGCCCGGTTCCGGGTTCGCAGGCCCCACGATGATGGGGGCCGCTCCACCTCCGCAGGCTCCTGTAGGGGCTAAAAAGGAGGAGGGCTTCAACCCGATGATCGAGGGCGAAGAATCGCTCGATGAGGCGCGCGGGGTGTCCTCGCCGGTCGAAGTGCCCATAAAGGCTCCTATGGACATCGTCAAATCCGTCCAGACGAAGGCCAAAATCATGCTCAAATACGGGGACAAGGGCAGCAAGCTCATGGAGCAGCTTGACGGCAAGAACGATGTGATAGACATCTCGCTCAAGCTCGATATCCCCCTATATACTATATCAGCCATGCTGAATTTCATGATGGAAAACGGCATGGTAATCATAAAGCCGATGTCGCGGGCGGACGTGCGCAAGAAATACGGCGACGACGGGTACGCGGTGTACAAGAAATTCGGCAAGGAAGGCATGATGCTTTACGAGCTGATAGGGAAGGAGCTCACGATAAGGCAGATGGCGGACAAGATAACGACCGAGAAGGTGAAGATAATCGACATGTTCATATTCATCCACAAGGTGCTGGGAATCGAGCTCCCGATAGACCGGGACGTTCTCGCGAAGCAGCTTGGCATCTGATTTGCTAGTTTTTCACGCGCGAAAGGGAAATCCTCTCGAGCGCGAGCGGTTCGCCTTCATTCCTAAGCGAAAGAGGCAGCTTCTTCGCCTCAAGCTTCCTGCAGACCGCCTCGATGTCGGTATCGGAAAAAACCGCTACAAAAAATTCGCCATCTCCACTCCGCGGGGTCGCCTCAAGAATCGCGCTTCTTATGTCGGTCTTGCCTGATAGCCAGAGGAGGAACTCGATGCGCATGTTCCGGGCGATGTTCCTCTTTTTTTCAAACGATGCCTTCGCCAGGTGGTGGGCAAGCTCGAACTCCTCCATCGATTCAGCCAATCCCGGCCTCACCGCCACCGCATCCAAAGAATCGAGCGCAAGACGGAGGGCGTCCGGCTTCACATCGCATCTTAGGCGCAAAACCCGCATGGGTTTGGTATCATCACAATCTTTTAAAAGCCGTGCCGTCTTATTTACTCCCGCTAATTGAACTCACGAGGTGTACTTATGGAGCAATATCACAGGTCACATGAGAAGAAGGTAAGCAGCGGCACAGGAGGCCGCAGGCGGAAATTCCAGGACAAGAAAGTCGCCCACATGGGCGGCGTTTTCGCCGCGACCAAAGTCGCTGACAAGGAGCTCAAGGTCAACGTGCGCGGGCGCGGGGGCAGCATCGGCATAAAGATGAAGAAGGCCTCCAGGGTCAGCGTCGTCATGAAGGACGGCAAGATGAAGGTCGTGGCCATAAAGAGGGTAGTCGAAAGCCACAACCCCGAATTCGTCCGTATGAACATAATCACGAAAGGCGCGGTCCTTGAAACCGAAATCGGGAAGGTGAAGGTCACCAACCGCGTCGGGCAGGATGGCGTCGTGAACGGCGTGGCCGTCTGAACCCTTTTTTATTACTTTCCTTACTAACCCTACCCTATGGCAGAAAGACAACTGAAGGTTTCTGAGACCCTGGCTTCGCCCGATAGGATTGCCGCGAATATCACCGCATCCCTGACAGGACATCCAAATCTTGTCTCCTCGTCATTAATGATTACCCCGGAGCTTTACCGCCAGCTCCAGGACCCGCAAGCCCAGGCAGCCCTTCTTGAACGCCTCGGGCGGGCGAATCCGGGCTTCCGCTTCTCAATTACCCGGTTGATTCCCACCGAGGAGCATGGCGACCTGGGGGTGCCAGGCGTCGTGATAGGAATCGAACGTTTCTCCAAGAGCTCAGTGGATGAAGTGTGCAGGGATGTGACCCCGGCATTACGGGCGCACCCCAACCTCGCTTCGACTTCGCTTGTGGTGACGCCCGAATTGTACCGCCAGCTCCAGGACCCGCAGACGCAGGCAGCAATGCTTGAGCGCCTTGGGCAGGAGAACCCTGGCTATCGCTTCTCTATAACCCGTTTTATTCCGACATTCGAACACGGCGACCTTGGCTTGCCTGGGATTGTTATAAGCATCTCGCCGACAGCGCAGAGAACTGCCGAGCAGGAACGCCTGGGGCAGATGTACCGCGCGCCGACAGATGATACGCGGGCACGCGTAGAGCGGATGTACCGCCCCGAGCAATAATTGTTAGCATGCATATCTTGAGCGTGATGACATGCCCAAATATTCAATATTCGCCATGATATCGGTTATTCTTATCTTCCTTGTTTTCCTTGCTGGATGCACAACTACGATCCAGACACCCATGAACAATACCACCATTCCGCCAGCAAACAATACGAGCGGAATGCCGAATCCAGCATCGCAGTTCTGCGAGCAGAACAACGGCACGCTCGAAATCCGGACTGGAACCGGGGGCCAATACGGCGTTTGCTCCTTCTCGAACGGAGCCAAATGCGAGGAGTGGGCGTTTTATCGCGGGGAATGCGGGCCTGACAAGCCGAACTTCTGCGAAATGGATTCGGACTGCGGATGCGGCGTCCATGTGTCAACGCGCGACTGCTTCTACGGTCAGAAGGAGTATGTTGATGAAACCCAGCAGTGCCCGGATTTCTGCAACGGGATAGCCGCGCACCTGGAGATTAAATGCATGCAGAACCAGTGCAAGCAGGTGCAGAAAAACCGGTGCACGAATTATGGCGTTGATGATTGCCCGGCAGATTGCGCCGTCTGCCCGCCGTGCGCCGCTTGCAGCTCTATAAGCTGCCAGAGCGAGGCGTTCTGCAGCGGCATCGGCTTTGGGAAAGAATGGTACAATTCTACGCAAGGCGGAAAATGAGGATATAGAGATGATCGTGCGCATCAGCGTGCAATCCGCCTCATGATAAGGAAGGCGTTGAACCAGCACAGCGGAAGCCATAATGGCGTTCCAAACATGGCTGCCGTGTAATGCCAGTTCCCGGCCATGATGCACGCGGTCTCCATCGTAGTTCCGAAAAGCGCAGCGAAAAGGGCCATCCTGATTTCCGAACGCTGGTAGTAGCCAGTCGCGAAAAGGATTGCGGTCACGGCTATAAAACCCACAACCACCCCGATTTCGCTCAAAAAGTAGGTTGCCGTTATTATTGTTCCTCCGAATGCCATTGCCAGAGCCCGTTTCGAGAACCGTGGAATGTGTGCATCTTTCGAGAATGCCTCTTCAAGCAGAACGACGCTCATGCCCCATCCCACCGGGAGCCAGAGCGGGGCGAAAAGGTAATTCGCGTTCGTATAGCTCCATGCCCCGAGCATGACCGCGATGTTCTCACATGTTCCCCCAACCAGCGTCGCGGCAAGGAACATCTTCGCGTTTTTCCATTTATCGATGGCGAGGCATGCCAGGACGGATGCGGACATTAGCCCGAAAAGCAGGAGCTCCTGGCCATAGAAGAGCATCATCAGGGCTGTTCCAGCAAAAAAGAACGTGAGCGCAATGGCCGGCTTCATTTTCCCATCATCCCGCCTGCGCTTCCTCAATCTTATCCATGAGGGCCGGCGTTATTTTCGCATATCCTTCAGTATTCGGGTGCGAATCCTCGGGCGATGATGCGTAGCCCGCCTTGAGCGCGCCGCCGCTGTCTGAGAGCAAGCCATAGAGGTCGAGCACATACACCCCATCATGGGTGGCTGCGAATTCCGAAAGCCACCTGTTGTATTCCTGGTGGTTCTGCTTCAGGCCTGGCGTAGTGTCCCGTGCGACCTGCGGGAGCGCGTTGCCGACAATCAGTTTTTTGTGCTTATTTACGACGGCCTCCTGGTAGACGTTTTCGACATACTGCTCATCATCAGCGAGCATATCACCGTACTCGGAACCGAAATCAACGAAGCAGAGCTTGAAGAAGACCACATCAGGGTCATACGTATCAATTGCTCGGATTGCGCTGTCGTCTATGTCCGGAGGGTAATCCATGTGCAGGTACCGGATTGTCTTCCCATCGTATTCCCCGAGATAGGATTCGTCCTCCTGCCATTCAAGGCCCATGTACTCGGACCATCCGTATGCGACCGAGCGGCCCAGGAGAAGGACATCGGTTTTCCCATTGGTTTGGCCTGAGGTCCCGCCACCGGTTCCCGCTTCCGTGTCCGCGGTTTCATTGTTTGCGGCATCTGTTTCCGGAGTATCGGGTGTACCCTGGTCACCGGTTTGCGCATCTGGAGGCCCGTTTCCTGCATCCTGCGTATCTTGATTGAGGCCGCCAGTTGCGTTTCCTGCCTTTTCCGGACTTCCGCCCGGAATGTTGATGCAACCAAACAGCATGAGCGTTAATGCCACAGCGATTATTGCTTTCATCCGACAACCCCCTCCCTGATGTTTTTCATGCGCAATTCTCCGCCTTCTGTCGCGAGCGGTTTTCCTTCACAGACGACGGCGAAGTCCTTCACTTCGATCTTAACCCTGCCAAATTCCTTGAACGTGATTGTCTTTTTCGGCGCGCTTTTCTCGCCCTTGCGGAGCACCTTCTGCCCGACCTGGCCGTTCTCGCAGAATACGACCTCTACAGCATCCTGCTCCAGCCCCGCGCCCTTCCCCACCTTTGCCGGCACGTGCTCCCTCCCTTCGGCAGCAAGCAGCATACCCTGGGAATCTACACCACGCAGTTTCGCCGGGGCGAGGTTCTTCACGATGACGACCTTCTTGCCGACAAGCTCCTCTTCGAGATAATGCCCGGCAAGGCCGGATACAATCTGCCTTTCGCCATCAGAAAGCATTACCCTCTCGACAAAAAGCTTTTCGGCATCCGGGTGCTTCTCGACGCTGATTATCTCGCCTACCTCAAGGTCCAGGTCAGCGAACGATGGTGCCATCTCAACGCTCTTACCGGCGAATTTCGCCTTAAGGGCATCGATTTCCTTCAGTTCGATTTTCCTGAAAAGCGCCTTTGGCTCTCCAAGCTGATGCCCGGACGGCAGCGGTTTTCCAATCTCGCTCCATTTCCCCTGCGGCAGGCCCAGCTGATGGAAGATCTCCGCGCTGGTGAATGGAAGGTATGGTTCGCTGAGAACTGCCAGGTCACGCACCTGCTGCACGAGAACGGACATCACCGCCGCAGCCCGTGGTTTGTCGCTCTTGACCAGCTCCCATGGCTTGTTCTCCTGGAAGTATCTGTTCGCGTTCTTTGAGAGCGCCATTATCCGGTGGATGCCGTCGCGGAGCTTCACCTTCTCCAAATCCGAAGTTATCTCATTGACGAGCGTTTCCTGCTGCGCAAGGAAAGCCTTGTCAGCTTCGTTTGGCCTTCCCTGCGGCACCGCGCCGTTGAAGTTGTTCTTGACGAATACCAGAGTCCTGTTGACAAGGTTGCCGAGGTTGGCAAGGAGTTCGTTGTTGCTTTTATCGGAAAAGTCGTTCCATGTGAAATCGGTGTCCGCGCTTTCCGGACGGTTTGAAAGGAGGTAATAGCGCCAGACGTCAGGAGCAATCCCCGTGTTCCTCGCGTCGTCCCCGAAAACCCCGACATGCCTGGATTTCGAGAATTTCCCGCCTTCGTAGTTGAGGAACTCCGTGGTGCTGATATGGTGGACCAGTGTCCATGGTTTCTTCGTTCCCATCAGCGTGGATGGGAATATCACCGCATGGAACGGGACGTTGTCCTTCCCGATGAAATTGTAAAGCCGGACGTCGCTTTCTTTCCCGCCAAGCCACCAGTCCTGCCATTTTTCCGTCAGGTTTGCGGTGATGGAGATATACCCTATCGGCGCCTCGAACCACACGTAAAATACCTTGTTCTCATAGCCGGGCAAGGGCACTGGAACGCCCCATTTCAAGTCGCGCGTGATGGCCCGCTTCTTGAGCCCTTCCCGCAGCCATGAGCGGGAGATTTTCGTGGTGTTCTCCGACCATTCCCCCTTCGCCGATGCGGAATCAATCCATTTTGCCAGATCCGCCTCGATTCCCGGGAGGTTGATGAAGAGGTGCTTGGTCTTTTTTGCGACGGGCCTGGTCTTGGTGACCTTGCTGAGGGGGTTTATCAGCTCCCCTGGATGCAGGAGCTTCCCGCATTTATCGCACTGGTCCCCGCGTGCGCCATTGTATGAGCAGTGCGGGCACTCGCCCTCTATATACCTGTCGGCAAGGAACATCCCTGCCTTCTCATCGAAAAGCTGCTCGGTTTCCTCCTCGATTATGTGGCCGTTGCGGTGCAGGTCGAGAAAAATCTCCTGCGTGAGCTTCGTATGTTTTTCGGTAGAGGTCCTTCCGAATATATCGAAGCTTATGCCCAGCCAGTCATAGATTCCCTTGTGGATGGCATAGTACTTGTCGCAGATTTCCTTAGGAGTCACGCCTTCTTCAAGCGCCTTGATTTCAGTGGCGGTGCCGTATTCGTCGGTTCCTCCGACGTGGATGCAGTCATAGCCGCGCGAGCGGCAGTACCTTGCGAAAACGTCAGCGGACAAAACGCAGCCGATGATGTTGCCAAGATGCGGCACGTTGTTCACATACGGCAGGGCTGAAGTTATGAGTATCCTCATGCGATATCACCAAAATACAAGAAAGAAGAATGTTGTGTGGTTTTTTTAATCTGGTGGGGGTTAAGCGTGCGCCTGTTCCCGATTGCGGAAAGGCTCGCGTTCGCTCCTCGCGTAACTATCAAACACGCTTTCCTTGCCTCCAAGCTCCTCCCTTGTCCATGGCCGATTCGCAAACCTCCTGGCAAGCGGCGGGCTAAGCGCGATGCTATCCGGCACATACGGCTTCCTGCCGTCTGATTTCGATACTGCGGCCGCATTATGCCCTTTTTTGTCATTCACAATAATCATTCAAATTCGAATAAAGCTAGGTTTACCTCAAAATCTGCCACATTGTCATCTCGTTTATCAAAACCAACAATGCCGAGCATTCTAGAGCCGCTATTATCAAATGAGCATTCCGCAACGATTGTCCTTCTTCCTTCGGATGCTTCAAAATCTCCAGAACCGGCCTTATTTAAAAACGTCAACCTCTGTTTGTTGGTTCCATCCTCCTTCATCATCCAGTATTCCTTTGTTCTAGGCTGTTTCGGCCAATCCGGATTATTAAAATCTAACTTAAACTCAGAATCGGTATTTGTCGTATAAACGATTTTCCCATTTGAATAGCATGATCCTTCCTCCCACAATTCCGGCGTATTCATGATATTCGTCAGGTTCTTTGTTTTCAAATCATAGACGTATTGGTCCATGCCATAAACATGCTGTCCATCCAAATTTCCGGTTAGCAGGATTTTTTCATCATCGATAAAGTCCATCGCGTTTATATAGTTACATTCCCTGCAGAAGTCCTCTGCCCTCAAAACTACCGTGATGTTCTCAAGTCTTGGTGTATCATCGGTGACAAAGTCCGCCATTTTGATTTGCCAAAACCCCCATTCAAGGTATCCACCACCTTTATATCTTTCAGTCCACATCAGCTTTGTACCGTCATGATTGAATTGGGGATTTAGCGATGCCTGTATCGGAATGCCATCCAGCGCTTTTTTCTTTATTCTGATATCGGTAAGTTTCCAAAAATCGTTGCCGTCTGCAGTGGTTGCATAAAGATTGCTAAAAAATCCAAGACCCGGATGTCCCATCCATTTTTTATCCAGGCCCCAGTGGTCCTCTTCTTCAGACTGAAATACGATGTATCCGCCAGAAGGATGCCAAACTGGCCAACCGTTATGGCGTTGATTTATCCCCGGATTGTTTTCTGTGATATTTCTTACTAAAGTTCCGTTTGGTGTTATTACATTAACGTCATAGAACCCATCCGGGTTCAGTTTGTCAAAAACAATGAGGTCTCCAGACGGGGACCAATAACCATGGCTGGCATTTTCCTGTATTATCCTGATTGTGATATTTGCCGCGGGCCCTTCTTCTGTTTTGTTTTCTGCTAAATCTTCTCCTGCCTGTTTCGTGCAACCGCTTACAAAAAGACCTAACGCGATTGTCAGCATTAAAATGCCAATACCCGCATATTTTAATTTCATCACGGACAAGTTAGATTCAGTATTTTAAGTATATTCCGATTTTGAAATGACGGACCCCGCGGTAAAGAATTCTCACCTCAGCGCTGTAAAGGAAAAATTCGCGGCTGCCGTCAAGGCCGCAACTGCTCCCTCTGCCCCTCCTTGCCATTAAAGGGCCTTGCGGCGTCCTCGGCATACGTCTTGTAGACGTTCTGCCTCCCATTGAGCTCCTCTTCCGTCCATGGCCTATTTGCGTGTCTCCTTGCCGCTACCGGGTTCACCGCGATTTCAGGCGGGGCCCCCGACTTCAACTCTTTCCCAGGCCTATTCGCAGCCCTAGCATTCAACGCCCTTAATACTTCCAGACCGTGTACCATCTGAAATCACCTCTGGAAAAGCTTTAAATATATTCCCATATTTATATATTTTTGGTAATAATATTCCTTATAGAATATGTATCGAGAATGGCAGTCAGAAGGTTTTTCTATGCATGAGATTGAAAGAATCGGGAAGATGAGGAGGCAGCTCGGCATCACGCAGAAGCGGCTTGCCAATCTTGCGGGCGTCTCGCAGTCTTTGATAGCTAAAATCGAGTCCGGAAAGATAGACCCGGCGTATTCGAAGGTCATGCAGATTATTTCGGCACTGGAAACCGAGCAGAACAAGGGCAAGAAGACGGTGCTGGAGATTATGTCCCCGCACATAGCTTCCGTCGCCCCTTCGGACAATCTCCAGAAGGCGATTTCCATGATGCGCGGCAAAGACATCTCCCAGCTTCCCGTAATAAAGGATGGGAAATGCGTCGGAAGCCTTTCTGACAGCATGATTGTTGATTTGGTCTCCTCCTGCGGAGCCGAGCTGAAGACGATTCTTGTCGGCGAAGTCATGGCCGAGAGCTATCCGGTTCTTCCCTCAGGCTCGCTTGTCGATGTCGCTGTGCAGCTTCTGCACCATTACCGCGCCGTCCTGGTGGAAAAAGATGGGAAATTCTCAGGCATCATAACGCGCGCGGACATCTTCAAGTCAATATAGCTATTTTGGATTCGCAGGGCAGCCGCCGCTATGCACTGCGCGGTATATCAGGAGCTTTATCGTCTCGAGTCGTCTGCAGGTCCTTTCAGCGATTGCGCGGGCGATATCATCGTCATTAATGCCTTCCTCCATCATCCTGGCCCGCTCGACTATCATCCCCTGCATCTCGGAGGATTTCCGCCTGT
The DNA here is from genome assembly GCA_043800955.1 of Microcaldota archaeon. Taxonomy (GTDB): domain Archaea; phylum Micrarchaeota; class Micrarchaeia; order Anstonellales; family Bilamarchaeaceae; genus Bilamarchaeum. Next base: position 8,156 of record JAZDMN010000076.1, on the reverse strand, counting down.
TGGCCTTTGCGTCCGTGAACAGGCCCTCCTTCTCCATGGCCCATATCATGCGCCTGATGGCCTGGGCGGTGCGTTTGCTTTCGCAGGCTAGCACATGCGATATGGAATGGCGGTTCAGGCCTATTGATGCCAGCTCATGGCATCGGCGCAGCAGCCAGCGGAATTCATCCGGACCAGCCTCTTCCTGGTTGTTCGGATTCTCCGGGGCTTCCCCTTCCTTCGCCAGCCTAGATATCGTAGTCTTCAGCGATTCCACGCTCCTTCCGCTTTGGACAGCAGCCGCTTTCGCTATCGCCCCGTCGCAAAGGCCCTCTTCCATGAGCTTCGCCCTCAGGCCGGCGAGGTCGAATCCTTTTCCGCGCTTTGCCTGCCGGTTCGGGTTTTCACCGATAAGGCCATCCTTCCGAAGTTTGGCCAGCCTCGCCTCGACCATCTTCGGGTTCACGCCGATTTCATCCGCGATGATGCAGGATATCCTCCAGTCCGTGTGCCCCGACCCGATGAGGGCGTTCCTCTTATCTATCAGCGTCTCCTGCGGCATCGGCAAGGATGTCACCCGTAGCGGCGGCCTCACTGGTCATCACCGAACGATTCGAGCGCGTCGAGCACGCCCTCAACAGCTTCCGCATGCTTCGAGGATTCAGAATCTGAAAAAACGGCATCTAACAGCTTCCTCCTCTTCAAAGCCATATACAGCCCCCCATACTCCTTCTCCAGCCCCTTCTTCCCTCTTATCCCCCTTTCGGCAATGAACCCCTCTGCGTAAGCGACAAGTCCCGCACTCCCCATTCCCATCCAGTCACTACGCTTACGCACAAGCCCCACACTTTCCAGAAGCTCCCTTCTCCTCAAGATATCATACAGCATTGGACTAGACTTGCTCAACTCCCCTCTCCCGTTTATCCTCTCGCCAGCAATGAACGTTTTCGCATATGCTGCCAGTTCCGCATCTCCCATTCTGGCCCAATCCCTAAACCTATTCTCAAGCCCCAACCCATCCAACTGTTTTCTTCTCCTTAAAATCTCATATAGCCCCTTATCCGCCTTCCTTAGCTCCTTCTTACTGGTTATCCCATCCCCAGCCCGTTTCAAATTAGCATGGGCTACTAACTCCTTATCCCCAAGCATCTTCCAGTCCCGCCTTCCCTGCCAATCCAGCGGCACCATGCTCTCAAGTATCGGCGTCCTCGTCCTCACGAACTCGGCCCATCTCTTTGGCGAATGGCTAATCAGAGGGAAATCCTGCGCCTGCGTCATTTCTCATCACCGAACGAATCGAGCGCGTCCAGCACGCCGTTCAACGCTTCCTTATGTTTGGAGGATTCTTCATAAGAGAAGACGGCATCCAGCAGCTTCCTATTCCGCAGAGTCTGATACAATCCCCCATCTCCTTTCTCCAGCTCCTTCCTCCCCGCTATCCCCCTCTCCGTGATGAAGGCCTTCGCATGAGCAACCAGCGCTTCCCTATCCATCCCCGCCCAGTCTCGGTGTTTCTCCTCAAACCCAACCTCACCCAGCAGCTCCCTCTTCCTCAAGGCAGCATACAGCCCCGAATCTGCTTTCACCAGCTCCGCTCTCCCTCCAATCCCCTTCTCCGCAGTATACCTTTTCGCATAAACAACTAGTTCATCGTTTCCCATTCCCGCCCAGTCCCGGTGTTTCCTCTCAAGCGCCAATCCGTCAAGCAGCCTCCTCTTCGACAAAACTGCATACAATCCTAAATCCGCGTTCTCCAGCTCCTTCCTCCCTCCAATCCCCTTCTCCTCAATGAGCTTCTTCGCATGGGCAACCAACTCACTATCGTCCATCCCGGCCCATTTCCGATATTTCTGCTCAAGCCCCAGCTCATTCAGCAGCTTCCTCGCCCACAAAACCCGATACAGCCCCGCATCCGTCTTATGGAGTTCCTTCCTCCCATCAATCCTGTCAAAAGCAAGCCTCCATTTCGCATAAGCGGTCAACCCCTCTTTCCCAAGCGCATCCCAATCCCTTCTCCCGCACAAACGCAAGGGCACTATGCTCTCGGCGATGGGCGGTTGTGTCGCTGCAATCCGTTTCCATCTTTCCGGCGCCTGCTCAATCAGCCTCATTCGTCATCACCGAACGAATCGAGCGCGCCAAGCACGCCGTTTACCGCATCCGCATGCTTCGAGGATTCCGCATCGGAGAAGACTTCATCCAGCAGCTTCCTCTTCCTCAAAGCATTATACAGCCCCGCATCCGCCTTCTCCAGCTCCCCCCTTCCTCCTATCCCATTCTCCGCAATGAACTCCTTCGCATGGGCAACCAATTCCTCCTTCCCCATCCCCGCCCAGTCCCTTCTTTCCCCTCTTGAATCCGCAAGCCCAACCTCATCCAGCAGCTTCCTCTTCCCCAAAGCCTGATACAGCCCCTTATCCGCCTTCGCAAGCTCCTTCCTCCCCTGTATCCCCCTCTCTACAATGAACCCCTTCGCATGGGCGATCAGCTCTTCCTTCCCCATCTCCGCCCAGTTCCTGTGCCCATCGTTTGAATCCGGAAGCCCCACTTCATCCAGCAGCTTCCGCTTCCTTAAAGCCGAATATAGTCCCGGGTCAGCCTCCGCCAGCCGCCTCCTCTTCGTTATCCCATTCTTAGCAATGAACTCCTTCGCATAGGCGGCCAGCCCATCCCGTCCAATTTTCTCCCAATCCCTTATTTCGCCCCTTAAATCCGGAAGTCCCACCTCATTCCACAAATTTCGCATCCGCAAAGCCGCGTGCAGCCCACAATCCACCTTCTCTAGCATTCCTCTCCTGCTTATCCCCTTCCCGGCAATGAACCCCTTCGCATGGGCGATCAGCTCTTCCTTCCCCATCTCTGCCCAGTTCCTGTGCCCATCGTTTGAATCCGGAAGCCCCACATCATCCAGCAGCCCCCGTCTTCTTAGAACCTGATACAATCCCAAATCCGTTTGCTCCAGTTTTTTCCTGCTGTTTATCTCCCAGCCACACCTCCATACTGCGTGGGCGGTTAAATCGTCGTCAGCGAGCAACTTCCAGTACCTTCTCCCCCCTCGGTCAAGCGGAACGATGCTCTGGGGCACCGGCTTCCTGCCTTTGAGGGAATCTTCGAACAGTTTCGGCGTGTATTGGATAAGCCTCATTTTTCATCACCGAACGATTCGAGCGCGCCAAGCACGCCGTTCACCGATTCCATATGGCCTGAAGATTCGATTTGAGAGAACACTTCACCCAGCAACTCCCTTCTCCTTAATACCTGGTACAGCCCCGAATCCGCCTTTTCCAGCTCACTCCTCCCCGCTACTACATTCTCTGCAATGAACTCCCTCGCATATTCTACTAGCTCAGCATCTCCCATACCCGCCCAGTCTCTATATCGCTCCCCCAGCCCGACCTCATCCAGCAATTTCCTCGACCCCAATGCCCGATACAGCCCCAAATCCGCCTTCTTCAGTTCCTCCCTCCCCTGTATCCCCCTCCCCGCAATGAACGCCTTCGCATGGGCAATTAGCTTATCCTTCCCTATCCCCGCCCAGTCCCTATTCTTTTCATTTGAATTGCGAAGCCCGACCTCATCCATCAGCTTCCTCGACCCCAATGCACGATACAGCCCCAAATCCGCCTTCTGTAGTTCCCTTCTCCCAGTTATACCCCTTTCAACTATTTTCTTCTTCGCATAATCAGCCAGCTCTAACTTATCCATCCCCACCCAATCCCGACGCCCTGCATTGGAATCGATAAGCCCGACCTCATCCAGCAGCTCCCGCCTCTTTAAAACCTTGTACAGCCCATAATCCACCCTCTTCAACTCTATCCGCATCGTTATCTCCTTTTCCGCAATGAACGCCTTCGCATGGGCAATAATCGTATCCTTCCCCGTCCCCGACCAATCCCTGAAGTCTTTCTGTGTATTTGGAATCCCGACTTTATCCAGCAGCTTCCTCCTCCTCAAAGCCTGATACAGCCCCAAATCCTCCCTTGCCAGTTCCATCCTCCCCCCAATTCCCATCTCCGCAATGAACTGCCTGGCATGGGCAATTAGCTTATCCTTCCCCCACCCCACCCAGTTTCGATGCCTTGCGTTGGAATCGATAAGCCCCACTTCATCCAGAAGCTTCCTCCTCCTCAAAGCCCTATACAGCCCACTATCCGCCAGTTCCAGCTCACTTCTCCCTCCAATTCTTTCACTACTCAGCTTCCAGACCCCATGCGCGGATAACTCATCGTCAGATAGCGAACCCCAGTCCCTATTGTTAAATCTGTTAAGCGGAACGATGCTCTGGAGCACCGGCTTCCTGCCTTTGAGGGAATCTTCGAACCGTTTCGGAGTGTATTGGATAAGCCTCATTTTCCATCACCGAACGAATCGAGCGCGTCCAGCACGCCATTGACCGCATACGCATGCCTAGAGGCTTCAGTATCGGAGAATACCCTCTCCATTATACCCGGGCTCTTCCTTTCCCGCTTTCTCAAGGCGTGATACAATCCTAAATCTGCCTTCTCTAATTCTGCCCTCCTGCACAACCCCCTCTCTTTCATGAATGCCTGCACATGGGTAGCAAGCTCATTATCACTAAGCGATCTCCAGTCCCTCCGTTTCTTATCAAACCCGATCCTTCCCATTATTCCCGGGCTAACCCTCTCCCGCTTGAGTAAAGCATCATATGTGCCCGGATCCGCCCTGCTCAATTCCCTTCTCCCGGTTATTCCAAGTCCCTTCATGATGGTTTGAACGCGGGCAATAAACTCGGCATCCCCAAGCAACCCCCAGCTCCTATGCATGGCTTCAAACCCGATTTTTCCCATGATTCCCGGCCTTGCCTTCTCACGCTTGAACAATGCCCAGTACAACTGCCTGTCTGCCACCGCCAATTCCCTTTTCCCGCTTATCCCCCTCTCCTCCATGAACGCCTGAACCCGGGCAACAAGCTCATCATCGGCAAGCGATTCCCAGTCACGGTTTTTTGTCGCAAAACCCGCGCCTTTGATTATTGCAGGCCTAATCCTGGCCCTTTTTGTCATTTCCAGATACAATCCGTCATCCGCCTTCCTCAAATCTGATTTCAGCGATATCCCGCGGGCATCCATGAGCAACCTGATATTGGCCAAAATCCCATCGTCGCTGGTTTCCTTCCAGCTCCTATATCCCCGCCCATCAAGCGGGATTATCGTCTCGGCAATCGGAATCCTGCCGTTGAGCGAATTGGCTATTGTGTGCGGCGTGTACTCAATAAGCCTCATACGGCCAGCCTCCCCGGGGAGCTCCCGCCGTTTCCGCCGCCCTTCTTCTTCCTTTTCATGAATTCGGCGTGGTCCGCCTTCATCCCTTCGATGATATGAAAGCCGAAGCAGCCCGATTTGCGGTTGACTGTCCTTTCAACCCCGAGCGATGCGAGCTCCTCGTCAGGGGCGTTCTTCACCGCATTTGTCACTCCGCCGTATTTCTGCTTAAGGAAAGCAATCGGATCACCGTCAATGAAGCCCAATTCCGGATTCGGCTCCGTCTGCGCTTCGGCCTGCTGGGCTTCCCCGGCCGAAATCTCTCCGGCTTCGACCGCCGCCAAATCGTCTATCTCGAACTGCGTGCATTCGCGCCTCTTGATTTTCCTTGAGACGCTCGCCTCCCAGCTTTCGCTCTCCATGATGTCCTTGTGGAAATCCATGAAATCGACGGGCAGCGGCTCCGCCTGCGGCGGGCCGGTTTTCACCGCGCTGATTATCATGCACTCAAAGTCGTTCTTGTCAACGCCCTGGGCCGTGCCCGTGATTTGGGGGAGCACCCCGAATCCCAAGAACGGCAGGGCCGCCGCCAGCTTCTCATAGCGGCCCTCGCCGCTCGGCGTTGTTATTATCGCCACCCCGCCGACATCAAGGACGCGGTTCATCTCGCGCAATATCGTCTCCCTCTCTTCTGGGGCCGAATGAAGGAGGCCGAGCGAGAAAACCGCCAGATCGAACTTTGAATCCTGGAGGGGCATGTCCGTGAAGCTGGCATGGACGGTATCGCCCGCTTTCTCGCCCAGCATATTTTTCCCATAATCGAGGGCGGCCTTGTTCGCGTCCAGCGAGGTGACCGGCTTTCCCCACGCCCGCGCAAGGCAGCAGGGGCCGGACGCGATGTCAAGCGCATTCTCGAACCTTTTTCCGCCCTTCTCAAGGCCTTCGATGACGCTGACTATCAGGTTCATCGTGTTCCCGTAGAATGAGCCCTCGAAATTCTCCCAGTATTGCTCCGCTATGAACTGACCTATTGATTCATCAGCAAGCAGCCTGCAGACCTCCTCGCTCCTCCTGTTGGTCGTAGTGCCGAAGAACCGGTAAAGCTTGCGCAGGACGTCGCTCCCGCTTTCCACGAGCCTCTCGGCATCGTCGATTATCTGCCTCTCCTGGTCTGTCAGCTCCATGCCATCGATGAGGAACTCGCCGAGCATCTTCTTCTGCTCGATTAGCCGCAAAAGCAGCGAGTCGATGCTTTTGTCGGACACCATCAGGTAGATGTCGACCGGGTTTTTCTGCCCCTTGCGGTCAAGCCGTGTTATTCCCTGTGCGAGGCGCGCTTCCGTGAACGGCACGTCTATGAAATATGCCCTGCTTGCGCATGTGAGCTGGTTGACGCCCTCGCCAAGCGTGGCGAGCGTCGCGACGATTACGTCGTATTCGCCTCTTGTGAATTCGTCAAGTATCCTCTCCCTGTTCGCCCCGCTCCGCTCCGGGTCGCCGTCTATCCGCGCGACCCTCAATCCGTAGCCGGATATCTCCGCGCAGAGCTTGTCCAGGACGCCCTCCTTGAGCTCGCTGCTGAATACGACCGCCGGCTTGCCGTCATGGTGGTCGACGAGCATCTCTATGAGCTTCCGGTACTTGGGCGACGCCTCATCCAGCCCGACAAGCGCCGGGTCGAGGGCGCACCTACGGAGCTGGGCTATCATCGCAAGCGAGCCCAGGCCCTCCTTGTTCAGCGCGAGCCGCTCGTGCGCGCGCTGCTGGGCCTTTGTCATCGGCACCGTCACCACGTGGCGGGCGCATTTCGTCTCGCCGAACGTCTCCCTCTTCCTGCGCCGCAGCATGTTCGGAAGAATCCTCTCCCGGACCACGCGGGGGTTGCTCCGATACCTCCTGTTGAACTCCTCGGGCTCGAATTCGTGGTTCCAGAGTATGGACGCAATGACGCCCATGTCGCTGACGCGGTTGGGGACCGGGGTCCCGCTCAGCATAGTAACATATTTTGCCGCGATTGAGAGCCCCATGACCTGCTTGCTCCTGAGGCTTCCGGCCTCCTTCGCATTGTGCACTTCGTCAAGGATGAGGTAATCTGTGATTTGCGCCAGCTTGTCGCCTACGGTGCTGCCGTTGCTTTTCCTGAACACCATGTCATAGGAGACAAGCACGAAATCCGGCCTCTCCTCAAGCGCCTTCCTGACCGCTTCGTCCTTTGCTCCGCTTGCGATGACGGCTATCGACTTCTCCTCGGTATTCCACATCCCGATTTGCCGGTGCCATTGCGGAAGGACGTTGTTCGGGACCACGACGACCGCGGTGGTCCTCCTCCCTTCCTGCTGGTCTATGAGGTTCTTCGCTATTATCGCCTGGGCCGTCTTTCCAAGCCCCATCTCGTCCGCAATCAGCGCGCGCTTCTTTGTGAGTATGAACCTTGCCCCGACCTTCTGGTGCACGGCCGGGAATTGCACGACCTCTCCTGTTCCGGGGTCGACCGTGGTGCTGACAATCCCCGGAATCGTGAGTTCCCTCAATTCGCGGTAGAAGCTGCGGATGGCCTCCAGCAGCATTTTCTTCGTCGGCTCCTCGCATTTCTCTATCCTCAGGCCGATTTCCCGCTCGGCTTCCGCATCGTCCAGCTGGTACTGCCTCTGGTATTCCTCGATGCCGAAATTTTTGAGAATCTCGAACGCGTCGACCTTGCCTGCGAGCACGCTTTCGGGGATTTCATCGAAAAAGAACGACTTGGGCGCTGGCGGGGCCGGATGCGCCGTCCTGGCGTTCTCCTGCCCTGCATCTTCCTCCGTTGTGCTTTCTTCCGCCCCTTTGAGCTTTCTTCCCCGCAGAAGCTTGTCCACGACCATGTACACCGATGAATAGTCCATGCGCTCGAGCTTGTCAAGATGGAGGGCGCATTGAGTGTGTGGCTGGGGTATTTGCTCCTTTACAATTTGATGT
>JAZDMN010000075.1:0-15985 GCA_043800955.1 Microcaldota archaeon | reverse complement strand
AAGGCCCGCGCTGACTATGCCAAGTGCGTGGACATCTCCACCGCAACAGCATTGCGCGAGCTTGCAGTGCCCGGCGCTCTTGCGGTGCTTGTGCCGCTGGCCGTGGGCTTCGGGTTCGGCCCGGCAGCACTCGGTGGCCTTCTGGCCGGAGTAATCGCATGCGGCCTCATGCTGGCGCTCATGATGACGACTGCCGGTGCGGCCTGGGACAATGCCAAGAAATACATCGAGCAGGGCCACTTGGGCGGCAAGGGTTCGGACACGCACAAGGCGGCGGTCGTGGGAGACACGGTCGGCGACCCCCTGAAAGACACTGCGGGTCCGGCGCTCAATGCGCTGATAAAGGTCGTGAACACGGTCTCGCTCGTGTTCGCAGCCGTAATATTGGCAAACAGCATCAACATCATTTGATTTTTTCCTTTATTTTTTTATTATATCGTAATTTCTATCGAAATTCCGATGCGGACAAAATTTGTGAAATTTTGTCCTCGTTCTTTTTCCTCAGCCTTCTTGCATCATCCGGACCCGTCCAAACATTCATAATTCTATATTCCCGATTAATCAATTGCTGTTTCTATGGAATCCCCGGATGTGCCATGGGCGAAAAGGGATGATGTACGGATACGGAAGCGGATGGACCAGAAGCCGAGCCGGGCCGCGGTCTTTTTCCTCGAGTTCCTCAAATCCGCGGGCATACTCGGGGGGCGGGTTGTGGACATAGGGTGCGGAATCGGACGGAACGCGGTCTTCTTTGTCGAGAACGGTTTCGAGGTCCACGCGGTCGACCGCTCGGACGAAATATTGAAGGACATCGACCTCCACGGCGTGATGCCGCACTGCCACAGCGTCACGGACTGCTGGTTGTTTGAGGACGGCTTCTTCGATTTGGCGATTGACATCTTCTGCTTCTCCGAGCATGCGAACAGCGAAGGAAAGGGATTCTACGTCAGCGAGCTGACGCGGGTGCTGAAGACCGGGGGCTATGCGCTTCTCAGTGTTCCGGTAGGCTTTGCGAAGGAGAAAATCGAGGCCGATTTCCGGGAATTCGAAATAGTCGCGTCCGAGGCGTCAGAAGATATTATTTACGGGAAAAAAGAGAAGGCGCTCAACCTGATTCTTAAGAAAAAATAGGCATGAAGAAATAATGGGCAATGGCCCGGTCCGATGCCCGGGTGCCGATAGGGGACGTCATTCACGTATTTTCCTCACAATCCCCAGGTTCCCATCCACCTCTATGAGGTCTCCGGTTCTGAATACCCTGGTCGCTATCCTGGAGCCGACTATGCACGGAATCCCGAATTCGCGTGAAATAACGGCCGCATGGCATAAAATGCCCCCTTCGTTAGTCACAATGGCAGCTGCCCTCTTGATTGCAGTAACGAAGTCGGGTGTGGTCATCGAGGTTATGAGTATCTCCCCTTTTTCGATGGACGCGGCATCTCTGGCGCTCATCGTAATGCGCGCCCGGCCCCGGACGATTCCCTTGCTTGCCACCATCCCGCTGACCTCTACAATCTCTTCATCATGCTTGAGCGAGTGGAATATCTCCTTCTCCTTATCAATGGAAAACCGGCCTGCTCCGAACTCTTCTTTTCCGGTATCTGCGTTCCAATAGAATAGACAGCGCTTCATCCTTTCCTGAAGGGTTTTTCTATCCAATCTGCCGGAAACGACCTCAGGAATCTCCGATGGCAGGCAATACTTCATCTCTTTTTGCGGAACTCTTTTCCTGGCCCCTATCTCCCCAAGGACCAAATCCAGATAATGCAATAGCCGCATGATGTACTCCTTTCGATAATCCTGGTACCATGCGAACAGGTCTAGAAGTTCGACAAGGTCGCGTTCTTTTAAATCAAAAGCCAGTTCCCTCATCACCCGCTCCTTTTCATCCCGTATTCGTCCGAGTTCTTTATTCATGCCGTTCAATTGTTTTTTTGGGTCCGGGTACTTGTCTTCGAGAATCCTGAGCTCGTTCAAAAAGAACTGATAATCGAGTACTTCGGTTGCGAAATAGTTGTTATGCAACCAGTAATATCTCGCGGCGTGCCCCCTCAATCTGGAGTCTATGTCCTCCCCCGCTTTTTTAGCAATCAGAATTTCGAGCATCTCCCCCGCCTCTCTTTTGCTGAACGATTCCCGGGTGGTCGTGGTGATTAGTGATATTATTTTTGACGCGCCCTCCTTTCCTTGGAGGCGTTTCTCTAATATCTTTTCTCCCTGGTGCCCTACCGGCTCCACCAAGCCCCCCGGCACAAACCACTTTACCCAGCCTTGGTGAATGCGCTCGTAGACCTCTAGGAGTTCGCCGTCGTTTAACGCCCTCAAATCGGCGCTATCCAATTCCCGGAACATCGACTCCAGTTCTTTTGCCTGGGCGTTCACTTCACGCTCCAACCCCGTCATTTTCTCTTTCCTGATGAAAATGTCGATGAGGTACTGCCCATAGTCCAGCAGTTCCGCCCATTTATTGTACCATCCGACGAGATCCGCATTGTATATAATCACGGTCGTGGGCCAGGGGCGGCCATACTCCTTTTTCATCGGTTCCATCCACGCTTCCATGCACATCAAAATCGGATGGACAGTCGCCTGTCGTTCCCATTGAAACCATTGCCCTTTCATCCTTCCCCCTCCAGCGCCCTTTGCCCCTCTCCAAAGCACCTTTTTGGCGGCAATCCGAGCTCTTTTCGCACCCTGATGACGCGCCTGTAATAGTGCTTAAGCTGTTTTGGCGGTTTATCATCGTATATCCTGTCGCCATAGAGGAAACAATCAAGACAATCCGCATCCTTTATCAGCTCGGCCAAACAGTCTTTGCTATACCTGTGCTTGCTGCTGTGGTTTTTGATTGCCGTAGTTATCTTTCTGATTTCGGCCTTGCTGAATTGCCCAGTTTTCTCAAGCAGCCCCCTGGCGATTTCAGCACCGCGCGCTGCATGCTTATCATACCCGCCTTCCATAATGACATAAACATCATGCAATGCAGCTGTTATCTCGGCCAATTCCGCATCAACACCGCGCTTTTGTGCAATGAGCCTTGCTATCTGTATCACTCCCGAACTATGCTTCAGCTCCCATTGTATCGAGCTCTCCCGCTTGCCATTTGGCACCCGTGTCTCCAGGAGCTGGTTCACTATCCAAAGTTGTATCTTTTCAGAACGATTGAGCCCGTCTCCAGTAAAGTGATGGTAAGGCATGTGGGATAAAGCACAGATATACAATATATTTATTTACTACTCTTCAATGGTAGTAGCATGGGACTGGAAATACTGAGAAAACTCGGACTTCACGACAACGAGATTAGCGTTTATCTTACGCTGCTCCAGACTGGCCAGACGACCACGGGCCCGCTTGTTAAAAAGACCGGCATCCCATCATCAAAGATATACCAGATTCTTGACCGGCTGATCGAAAAGGGCCTGGTGGGCTATCTGGTGCATGGCGGAGTGAAGAAGTTCCGTCCAAACCGGCCCATCGTCCTTCGCCATCTTCTCGATATCAGAGAGAATGAACTCGACGCTTTGAAAAACGAGCTTGAACAAACCCTGCCTTCCCTTGAAGCGGAATTCCAGGCTGAAAAAAGCGACTATAAGGTCGAGTTGCTTGAAGGAACGCGCGGCATCAAAACCGTTTATGACATTGCCTTGGACCTTCTGAAAAACGGCGATGAGATGTATACGATTGGTTATCCCCTACTGGCCAGCGAAATCTTCAATGCCTATTTCCGGGAATACCATGACCGGATTGCCAAGAAAGGCCTGCGGGCGAAAATCCTTTACGACTATGACACATGGTTCTCAAAGAAAAGGGAACCAAGGCCGCATGCGGACCAGCGTTATCTGCCAAAAAACGTCAAGACCCCCGCCTTCATCCATATCTTCAAGGACTATGTCGGAATCATGGTTGTTACCGAAAAGCAAAAACTCAGCATTCTAATAAAAAACAAGGAAGTCGCCGATAGCTACCTCCAGTACTTTTTCCTATTGTGGAAGCTTGGCAAAAAAACCGGCTGAATCGCCGGTCACCTTCTCTCGCCGTAGGCTTCCATGAACCTCTTATACTCCTCGAGTATCTGTTGGGTCACCGAAGGCCTTCTCGTCTTGATGATTTCGACCAGCGTCTGCGTGCTCACCGTTTCCGGCATGCTGGCAAGTTTCGCGCGCAAGGAACGCATCTTCGCGCTCTGGCAGATTTCTGCAATGTCCGCGCCGCTGAAACCTGGTGTGAGCATGGCAAGCGCATTCAAATCGACATCGGGCGCAAACTTGCCAAGGTGTATCTTGAACATCTCGCCTCTGCCTTTCTGGTCAGGCGGTGGTATGTAGAATATCTTGTCGAATCTTCCCGGCCTCATGATGGCCGGGTCCATCAGGGCGGGCTTGTTCGTGGCCGCTATAACGACCACGCCCTTCTGCCCCTTCACGCCGTCCATCTCGGTAAGGAACTGGCCGAGAATCTCAGAGCCCCCTCCGCCTCCGCGGGCTGGGGCGAAGGTCTCTATCTCATCGACGAAAATGATGCCCGGCGCGTTCTCCCTGGCCCGGTTGAACGTTTCCTTGATGACGGTGACAGCCTGCGTGTAGCCCTTCTTCATTACTTCAGCTCCGCTCAGCGTCTGGAACGACGCCTTGAGCTCGGTGGCCGCAGCTCTTACAATCAGGGTCTTACCTGTACCTGGCGGGCCGAATAGCAGGATTCCCTTCGAGGGCTTCACCTTGAATTCTTTCATCTCCTCTTCATGGAGGAGCGGGAGCTGTATGGCCTCGAGCAGTGCCTGCTTGACATCATCCAGTCCGGCCACATCGGTCCATTTCACCGAGGCCTCCTTCTGAGCTTCCTCCTCTTTCGGCTTCTCCGCGCCGGTGCGCCTCTCGAAGTCCATCCTGAACTGCTCGTACATGTCAAGCTGTGCAAGGCCGGTGCTCGGCTTCACGGAGGAAATCACCTGCATGAGGTGCGCCATGGAGATGGGCACAACCACGCCTTTGGCTGTCGCTTCCTTTGCAGCAAGCCTCTTGGCTTCGGTAGTAATGTTCTTCATGTCCGCGCCGGAGAAGCGGTCTGTTTTCTTCGCAAGCGTATCTAGGTCGATATCCGGCGAAAGCGGGAGGTTGCGGAGGCTGACCTTGAGAATCGCCTTCCTCGCTTCTGGGTCTGGCAGGTGCATGTATATGATTTTGTCCAGCCTTCCGGGCCTCAGCATCGCCGAGTCCAGCTGGTCCGGCCTGTTCGTCGCGCCGACAATCATGACCGTCGCCTTGGATTTGCTCGCGCCATCAATCTGCTGGAGCAATTCGCTTAGCACGCGCTGGCCGACCTCGTCCAGGCTATCGCCCTTTCTCGTCTTTGCGACCGCATCGATTTCGTCGAAGAACAGCACCGTAGGTGCGTTCTTGCGCGCGTTGTCGAATATCTCCTTCACGTTCTTCTCGGATTCGCCGTACCACTGCGAGAGAATCTGCGAGCACCGGACCTCTATGAAGTTATATTTGAGCTCCTTTGCAAGCGACCTCATGAGCATGGTCTTACCTGTACCGGGCGGGCCGAAAAGCAGGATGCCAGTCGGCGGCTTGATGCCGTATGTGAATGCAATCTCCCTTTTCTCAAGAGGCATGATGATGGCGTCGCGCAGCTCGGTCTTCACGTCCTCGTACCCGCCGACATCCGCCATCGACTTCTCATCGCCAGCAGCGGACATGTCCGTCATCCCGAACTTGCCATATGACTTCATCTTCTCCGCGCGGTCGAGCTCGGATTCCCTGCTTATGCTGATGCCGATATGCTCGAGGCCGCCAAGTACTGCTATCGCGGCGACCACGCCGCCTGCGAACTCGAATCGGAATGCCGTTCCGTAGACCATGCTGACCAGGAAGTACACCGGGAGCAGGAGGAGGAGCGCAAAAGATGCTTTAAGCTGTGGCTTCGGCTTCAGCCTCGGTGGCAGATAGCCCACAAGGAATAGCGCCGCCGCCCAGCCAAGAAGCTGCAAGAAAAGCGAGTCTCCAAGGAACAGCCTCAGGAAATTATCCACGACCAGGCCGACCGATTCCCAGATGCGGCTGAAATTCCCGATGTCCAGGAACTTCCCGAGAGCCTCGCTCAGCGCCGGTGCCATGCCGGTGATGTCCACCGCGGCCTTAGTCATCTGCAGCTCTGCTTTCCCGGGCTTGTATATGTCCATCTTGAATGGCATGTACGCCGTGTTCTGGACGAGCCACATTGATGATAATACAAGTATCAGCGTAACCGAGGCGAGGGAGATGGCGATGCTCTTTTTCGAGCCGAAATAAAGGGCGCCGACCGCCATCCCTATTATGCTTATCCATCCGGACAACGGAAAGCCCCCGAATGCGAACGGGGCAAGCACGAATATCTCAAGCGCGGCGACAATCATCCAGTTCTCGAAAGCCTCGAATAGGATAACGACCATGATGAGCAGGTAGAACCATGCGAAAACAGACGACTGGTACAATACCGCAAGCAGGGTGAGCACAGCGCCCCCGATGAGCCCGACGGGCGGATTTTTCATCGCAATCGCGCCGCAGACGGCCGCGAAAAGGAAAACCAGGTATATCGGATAGAACGGGAATGTCGCAAGGAGCATGAGTGTCCCGAGGAAAACCAGGAGGCCGTTCCACAACGACTCGCTTTTCTGCGCCATTGAAAAATAGGCGGCGACCTTCTGTCCTGCCATGGACTGCTGTTGCGTTCCCTGTTGTGTGAATGCCTGGGCCATGTTTTCCCCTCTCGCTTTGCGCTTTTTAATTTAACTGATAGGGGCTCAGCCGCGCTTTAAATAAGTCCCGATACGGCCAATCGCGTCCTTGAGCACTTCCTCCGGTTGGTTCACGCAAATCCGGATGAACTTCTTGTGGTTGCCGAACTCGGTTCCTGGTGCCACGGCTATCCCTTCTTTTTCCAGAAGGCTCAAGGCGAAAGCGCCGGAATCCCGGATTGCCGTATGCGTCGCGAAGATGTATATCCCGGCTTCGGGCTTTGCGAATTTGAACCCGGCATCTGAAAGGGCCTTCTGGGCGGCCTCGGTGCGCGAGAGCCAGGCTTTTTTGCATGCGGCCAGGAGTGCCAGCTCATTGCCGAGGCATGCAATGCCCGCTGCCTGCACGAACGGGGCCACGCAGGTCGCGGTTATCTGGTTGAAGGCGATGAGCTTTTTCGCGACGTCCTCGGGAGCGACCGCATACCCGAGCCTCCATCCTTCCATCGAAAACTCCTTCGAGAACGAGCGCACCCTGATTACGGATTCGCCGCTGTAATCTGGGATTTTACCGAATGCGAGCCCTTTGTATGCCTCGTCGAGGACAACATGGGTTCCGCCGCGGGAGGCATCCGAAATGGCCTTATACACGAGTTCCTCGGGGTAGACCGTGCTTGTCGGATTCAGGGGGTTGCATATAAGGAGCATCTTCGCCCTTCCAATTTCTGCCGGCTCGAAATTCCACCTGGCGCCCAGAGTTGAGATCATCTTTCCCATCTTCAGCCCGAGCTGCCCGCATGCAAGGCTGTAAGCGGACCAGTATGGCGAAGGGAAAGCGACCTTATCGCCCTTCTTGCACAGGGTGCTCATTAGCCCGTAGAGAAGATGCTTGGAACCCGGACCGACAACCACATTCTTGATGCCGCATCCTTCGCGCTCTGCGATTTTCTGCCGCAGCTCGGGGAGGCCTGCAGAGGAGCCGTATCCTGATTTCGACTTCCTCAGGCTGATTAGCGCCGCTTCGATTGCGCATTGCGGCGTAGGGAGGTTCGTATCCCCGACATTGAGCCTGATAACCTTTTTCCCGGAGCGCTCGAGCGAAAGCGCTCTCTCGGCTAATTCGTAGAAGCCCATCCATTCACCCGACGTTCTTCCTCAGTTTATCAAAGAACCTTTTCGCCTCGTCGTAATCCTTCCCCTTAATGACATGCTTGAGGAATTCGAGGCGGGCAGTAATCTTATCGAGCTGCGCGAGCGAGTATTGGTTGAAGAGAATCTCCGCGAGCAGGTGGTCGTCTTCTGAGAGCAGCCCCTTTGCGATTTTCTTGTGCCTAGCGAACGTGGCGCCCGGGACCGCCGCGTTCTCCATGCACGAGGCGAAAACGAGCGATGCGGCGAACGGGGTGGTCAGGGAATACGCCATCATCCGGTCATGCTCATCGAAAGTGTAGTCGAATATCCGGATGCCGAGCTTTTCGAAAAGCATCCGGAAGACGGCGGCCCCCTTCGCGTCGGACCCCCTGATAATCACCGCGTTTTCCTCGCGAAGCGCCGCCATGTCCGTGAATGTCGGCCCGAACATCGGATGCACTGAAACGAATCGGAATCCCGCGCTCTTATAATACTCCGGAATCCCTCCCTTGATGGACGCGACATCCGCGATGATGCAATCCTTCGGGAGATGGGGTGCCGCGGCTTCGAAAGCGGGAACGGTGTTCTGGAGGCTGACGGCATTGATGAGCATCTGCGGCTTGAAATCCACAAGCCCGCCCATGCCCGAAAGCGCCTTCGCGTCCTTCACCGCTTTTGCCTTCGCCGTTTCCGTGTCGAATATGGCAATCTCGTTCCCTCCGGCCAGCACAGCTGCGAGCCAGGCGCCCATCTTCCCTGCGCCGATTATGGCGATTCTCATGGGCGCGCCCCTTTGTAGCATCCGAGGAACTTGTACATCATGGTCCCCTTCTGCACTTTCTGCAGAACTCCGGCGACCCCGGCTTCGGAATCCGAGCCTTCGAAATCGAGCAGGAAGGCGAATTTCCCCGGGTCCTTCCTGATCGGCCTTGACTCTATCCTAGTCAGGTTCACTCCTGCTTCCGAGAACAGCTTCAGGACCTCATACAGCGCGCCTGCCTTGTGGGCCGTGGAAAATATTATCGAGCATTTGTCGCCCTTCCCCTCGCCTTGTTCCCTCGCAAGGACGACAAACCGCGTGTTGTTGGACTCGTGGTCCTCGATGTTCTCCTTGAGGACCTCCAAATCGTATATCTCAGCGCAAAGCCTGCTCGCAATCGCAGCGGCGGCTTTCGGTCGCTCATTCGCGAGCATCAAAGCCGCGCCTGCGGTATCATAATACGGCCTCGGCTCGAGCTTATTCCTGGCTATGAAACCGCGGCACTGGGCAAGAGCCTGCGGATGGGAATACACTACCTTTATGTCCCGATAATCGGTTTCCGGAAGGGCGAGCAGGCAGTGGTGGACAGGCACCTTGATTTCACCGACAATCTTGAGGTCTGTCTCCACAAGAAGGTCGTTCACCGTGGTGACCGCGCCTTCCAGCGAGTTCTCCACCGGCACGACGCCATAATCGAACTGATTCTTTGCCACACCTTCAAATACGTCCAGGAATTCCAGGGCCGGTATCGGCACCCAGCTTTTGTCGAAGCTCCGCACCGCGACTTCGCTGTAGGCTCCGTGCTCGCCCTGGAAGCCGACAAGCTTCCGGCTGCCCTTCTGGAGCGCCTTCGACTCGGCGATTATATCCCGGAACACCTTCTGCGAGAATTCCGGCCTGATAAGACCTTTCGCGTGCTTCGCTGCAGCCTCCAGCACCTCCTTCTCGCGGTCCGCGTCATCGACACCCGGCTTCATCTTTCTGGTCCTCAGCGCGAACTCCATCCTGCGGTTGAGGAGCTTGAGTATCTCGGAATCAATGCTGTCTATCCGCCTTCGCAATTCTTCGAGTTCCATAATTTCACCTTGCTCTCATCTTATTCCCGTCTGCGCGTTCCACCCTGGGAATCCTCTGCTCTATCAGCATCAGGTCCGCAAGCACGATTGCCGTCATCGCTTCAAGTACGACCGGCACCCGGAGCGCGATGCACGCATCATGCCTGCCCGCAACCGTTATCGGCACCTGCTTCCCGCTTGTCAGGTTCACGGTTTTCCCCTCCTTCGTGATGCTTGCCGTGGGCTTGATTGCCACCCTGAAAACAAGCTCGTTCCCGTTGGTTATCCCCCCGCTGATTCCGCCCGCGTTGTTCGTGGCCGTTTGGCCTTCAGCATCCAGTATCGCGTCGTTGCATTCGCTTCCGTGCATTCTGCTGCAGGCGAAACCCGCTCCGAACTCGACACCCTTGACAGCCGGTATGGAAAGAGCAGCATGGGCAAGCAGCGACTCGGCCGAGTCGAAGAACGGCTCGCCCAGCCCCGGAGGCACTCCGCTTGCGCGGCATTCCACTATACCGCCCACTGAATCGCCGGCCTTAATTGCTGCTTCGATGGCCGCATCCATGTCTTTCTTGGCCTTGGCTCCGCCAACTTCTGTGATTGTGGCTTCCACTATTGTCCCTGCCCTGGCAAGCATCATCTTGGCGACCGCCCCGGCTGCGACAGTAGCTGCGGTCAGCCTTCCCGAAAAATGCCCGCCGCCGCGGTAATCCGAAAAGCCCCCGAATTTCTGCCATGCCGTCATGTCCGCATGGCCCGGCCTCGGCGTGTCTTTAAGCGCCTCGTATCTGCTAGAGTCAACGTCCTTATTGTCCAGAAGTATGAGCACCGGGGCCCCGGTTGTCCTTCCATTGAATACGCCGCTTATGATTCTGGGCATATCATCCTCCTTCCTTGCAGTCGTGCCCTTTGCCCCGCTTTTCCTGCGGGCAAGGTCCGGAAGAAGGCCGTCTGCCGAAAGGACAAGCCCTGCCGGTACGCCGTCAAGGAGCACGCCCACGCACTCGCCGTGCGATTCCCCGAGCATGCTCACCCTGAAAATCCTTCCGAATGTGTTCATTTTCTCACCCTCAGTGATTCCAGGTCTTCAAAGAAACCCGGATATGATTTCGATACGCACCTCTCATCAATTATTTCAACCCCTTTTTCAGAATTGAGCGCGGCAATGGCGCCTGCCATCGCGATGCGATGGTCGCCATGCGGGTCAATCCGCCCGCCGGCAAGCTTTTTCCCGGCAATCTCCATCCTATCTCCGATAACCTTAATATCCGCCCCGAGTCTGCCCAGCTCCCCTGCAAGTACCGCGGCCCGGTCGCTCTCTTTGTGCTTCAGGCGCGATGCCCCTGTTATCACGGTTTTTCCCCTGCAGTTGCATGCAAGGACCGCAAGCGGAGGAAACAAATCCGGGCAGCCTGTAGCGTCGAATTCGAACGCCCTTAGGTTCCCGCCCCTGGCCCTCGTCGAGTCGTCCTCTGAAACGATGTCTGCACCCGCCTGAAATAACGCATCCCTTATCCCCTGGTCCGGTTGGATGCCGCTGACGAGCCTTTCCATCCTGACGCTCCCGCTAATCGCCCCTGCGACAAGCAAGAAAGCAGCGCCGGACCAGTCTCCTTCGACCCCGTACCTTCTGGCCTTGTATCTCTGGCCGCCGTTTATCAGGAACCTCTCCATGCTTTCGTCCGGATAGATACTCACCCCGAACAGGAACATCAGCGATTGGGTCATGCTGACATATGCATTGCTTTTCAGGTCGAATACCTCCACTTCGGAATCCTCCTTACATAGTGGCAACGCCATCAGCAGGCCGCTGACGAACTGCGAGCTCACCGAGCCGTCCACCCTGACCTTGCCGCCGTGGATGGGGCCCTTGATTCTTATCGGGGGCAACCCCCCGGCAGTTTTACATTCTGCACCGAGAGCCCTGAGCGGCTCCTCTATCATGCCCACTGGCCTTTTTTGCAGTGAGCCTTTGCCAGTGACCGTGAATTCCTTGTCGAATAGCGCAGCAACGGCAGAAATCATCCTCATGCAGGTTCCGGATTCGCCGCAATCGAGCACGCCGCATTTCGGTTTCCCTCCGCCCTGCACCATCACGCCTTCCGGTCCTCGGGCTATCTGGGCTCCAAGCGCTTCTGCTACGTTCATCGTTGCAATCGCATCATCGCAGAATGTGGGGTTCGTGATGAGCGATTCGCCTTCTGCCAGCGCGGCGATTATCACAGCGCGCTGCATCATGCTTTTTGACGGCGGCGCCCGGACCGCCCCTTCGACCGCTCCCGGTCTAATGTATTTCATAGAGAATCCTCCCTGCTATTTCCTCCGGCGTCCTGCCGACTGTGTCCAGCACCAGGTCTGAAGACTCCGCATAGGCGCCCATCCTCTCTGCAAGCAGCCCGTTGAGCTTTTTTTCCGGCTCCGCCCCATCAAGAAGCGGCCTTGAACCATCCTTCGGCAGCCTGGCAAGTATCGTTCCGGCATCTGCCCACAGCCACACCACGGTGGCGACGCGCTTGAGGGTTTTGCGGTTTTGGGCATTAAGCACCGCCCCGCCTCCGCAGTTGATGATGTGCTTCGTCGTCCCATCAAGAGAGGCGAGTACCCCGCGTTCCATCTTCCGGAAGCCTCCTTCGCCCGCCTTTGCGAAAATCACCTTTATCTCCATGCCTGCCATCCGCACGATTTCTGCATCCGTATCAATCACGGGCATGCCGTTACTTGCGGAAAGAGCCTTCGCGACGCTGTCCTTGCCGCTCCCCATCATGCCCACCAGGGCGATGTTTCCGGCTTCGTGTTTTGCGTTTTGCGCATATACCGCCTTCCGCATCACGCCGACTGGCGCTTTTTTTCCTGTGAATAATCCGAACGCCCTGGCGCCCTGGTGCAGGAGCCACTCGCGGCCATCTATCACTTTGCATCCCGCTGCAAGGCCGTCCTTCGTAAGAGCGCTCTGTGAAGCATAGTACGCATCCATGATTGCCATGTCCGGCCGGAGAAGCCCGGCTGGCACTACGCGCTCGCTTGTGTTCAGGCATCCGACCACCAGATTGCAGCCTGCGAGTGCTTTTTTCAAATCAGGCATTGAGAGGGAACAGTAGCCGACACCGAACCCCTGCGCCATGGCCTTCGCCTTCTCCACAGTCCGGTTCGCAATCGTTACTTCCGCGCCGTTTTCAATCATCGCAACGACCGCCGCCCTTGCCGCCCCGCCCGCGCCGAGGACAACCGCTTTCTTGCCCTTTATCCCGATTCCGTTCGCGATGAAAGATTCCGAGACCCCATGCGCATCGGTATTATATCCTAGGGTCCTTCCGTCCTTGAACAGCACGGTGTTCACCGCTCCGACTTTGGCCGCAACCGGGTCTGCGGAATCCACTATCTCTATGATATCCTTGAACGGGGATGTGACATTCATCCCGCGGATGCCCATCCGCCTTGCTATATCCAGCCCATCTTCCCGGCTTTCCGTGGCAATCCTCACATAATGCGCATCCAGGCCGAGCTCTTCGAACGCCGCGTTGTGCATCTGCGGGCTCCGGCTGTGCAGAACCGGCTTTCCGATGATTGCGAAGATGTCCGTCCCTGCCATGATTATATCCCCTTCAAATCCTCCATAATCTTTTCGAGCCGGGCTTTATCGATTTGCCCGGGTGCAGTCTCCTTCCCCATTGATGCGGAAGCATATGTGAAAGCCGCCCCCAGGAGCGGCGCTACCACGCG
Organism: Microcaldota archaeon; assembly: GCA_043800955.1. Lineage (GTDB taxonomy): Archaea > Micrarchaeota > Micrarchaeia > Anstonellales > Bilamarchaeaceae > Bilamarchaeum. Next base: position 2,604 of record JAZDMN010000075.1, on the reverse strand, counting down.
CGTCAGCCTCCCCTTATCGCCCATGCCAATCACAATCAGAGGCCTTCCCAAATCCAGCAGGCCAAGCAGCCTTGCATTGTCCTTTTCAGAATTTGCCATGCAGGAAATCTTCGCTATATCTGCCCCGCTCTGGAAGCACCACTCGATTATCTGCCTCAGCTCCTCTGATGGGGGCGTCTTCCGATAATCATGGTATGATACAATGACCTTGCATCCCTTTCCCCGCGCCTTGGCCGCAACATCGCTCTTTAGCCCGTCGTCGGATTCCACTTCTATATCTACATAAGCCGCCCCGCTTTCTATCGCGTTCATCAGGGCATTCCTGCGGTGCTCCTCATCGCGGATTCCGGGCCTGCAGGTGGCTATGAGTTTAAGGGGCAAAGAGAATATCCTGCGGATGTTGGCCGGGCTTAGCTCGTTGGGCTCGAAGGCATCCATCCTTATCTCGGCAAGTGTAAGGCCTTCAAGCGCCTTTATGCACCCATCTACCGTATGCTCGGCTATGCTAACACAAATCATTGACAACCGCCTCCATCTCTTCCAGTCCTACCTCGGCAATCTTCGCCCTCCCGATTTCCTCAAGGAGCGCCATACGGACCTCTTTTCCGAACCTTTTCTTGTCCTTCCTTATCGCATCGAGCACAATATCCTTGCCGGCATCGAGCTTCGTGGGCAGGCCGATGCCTGCAACCAGCGCCTCCAGCCTCTGCGCATCCTTTTTCGGAAGGCCGCATTTGGATACCGAAAGCCCTGCAGCCGCGACCATCCCTATGCTTACAGCTTCGCCGTGCGGCTTTCCGGTCGCCTTTTCTATCGCATGGCCGATTGTGTGGCCGAAATTGAGCTTCATCCGCTCGCCCTTCTCGCCCTCGTCAGCAGCGACTATCCGCATCTTGACTTGGAGTGAGTCGTGCACGACCTTCTCTATCGCCGTCCTCTGGAGCGAGAACGCCTTCTTCCAGTTGCCTTCAAGGTACGAGAACAGCGAGGCATCCCCTATGGCCGCATGCTTGACGACCTCGGAGAATCCGCACCTCATCTCCTGCTCCGGGAGAGTCCTAAGCAGCTCGAAATCGCACAGGCAGAATGCCGGCTGCCTTATCACGCCTATGATGTTCTTGTACCCCATGAAATTGACGCCATTCTTCCCCCCTACGCTCGCATCGACCTGGGCAAGCAGCGTGGTCGGAGCGAAGCCGAATTGCACCCCACGCATGTAAGTCGAGGCAACGAAACCGGCGACATCGCATGCGATTCCTCCCCCCACTCCGACGATAGTGGTCGAGCGGTCGGCCTCAAGCTCGAGCAGCCTTCCGTATATCTTTTCCACGCTCGCAAGCGTCTTGTTGGCTTCGCCTGGCGCCATCCCGATGACCTCCATCCCCTTGAGGCGCCCGCCATGCAGGCGCGCGACGTTGCTGTCGGTTATCGCGACAATCCGGCCCGCGCTTCCGCAGTACGCCTTGAGGTTGTCGATGGATTCGCCGAGCGTTATCCTGCATGAGCCGCTGGGTGCACGCAACTCAAGCTTCCTCATTTCAATCCCCCCATCCAGGCATGCAGCGCACGCACCTTCCCAAGCATCTGCGAGAACTGGGTCGGCGTCATCGCCTGCTCCTTGTCGCTCATGGCTTCGGCCGGATTCCTGTGGACCTCGACTATTATTCCGTCGGCACCGCATGCCACCGAAGCAAGGCTCATAGGAGTAATCAGGCTAATCCTCCCGGTGCCGTGCGTCGGGTCGGTGATTATCGGCAAGTGAGTCAGCTCCTTGACTGCAGGGACCGCGCTCAGGTCGAGGGTGTTCCGAGTGTAGGTCTCGAATGTCCGTATGCCGCGCTCGCAAAGGATGACATCCGGGTTGCCCTCGTTCAAAATGTACTCGGCGCAGTTAAGCCATTCTTCCAGCGTGGAGTACATGCCGCGCTTTAGGAGCACTGGCTTGTTAGACTTCCCCACCTCCTTTAGGAGCGAGAAGTTCTGCATGTTCCTTGCACCTATCTGGAGCACGTCTGCGTATTCGGCAACCCATGATACGTCGCGCGTGTCGAGCACTTCGGTGACTATCGGCAGCCCGGTCTCATCCCTGGCCTTCTCAAGTATTTTCAGGCCTTTCAGGCCAAGGCCCTGGAAAGCGTAAGGCGAGGTGCGGGGCTTGAAGGCACCGCCCCGGAGCATGTCGGCCCCGGTCGCCTTGACTGCGCGCGCCGTCTCGAGCGTCTGCTCTTCGCTCTCGACGCTGCATGGGCCGGCTATCACCACGAATCCCTGCCCCACCCTCACGTCGCCCACACGGACTATCGTCCTTCCGCTGCCCACCAACGCGGCCAGCTTCAGATTTTTCATAACCATCACAACCATCCTCCGTCAGTTTCAAATTTTTATATCAATTACTCTGGATGTCAAGCGCATCAGGAAAACCACCAAGGGAGAAAAAAAGCTTATTCGTGGTTCTCCTGATAGCGATAGCCAAAGCTGAAGAAGCCGAACCAGTACGATCTGTTTTCGTCAGCTATCGCCATTGAGACCACAATTTAACACTTATAACCTATATTTGGAACAATATGTTTTTAAACGCGTGTTACGCAAGCCGCTTTCATCTCC
>JAZDMN010000037.1:0-30708 GCA_043800955.1 Microcaldota archaeon | reverse complement strand
CGAGCACAGTCCCTTGGATCACCAGGCAGGGGTATATCTTCAGCATGTCAGGGCAGAAACGCTCTTGCGAGAAAAGGTCGCGGACGAATGAGACATCCTTCTCCGGACTGGACCCCGGAAGGCCGGGCATGATATGGTAGAGGACCTTGAATGATGCGTTTTTCAGGGCGCACGTGGATGCCACGACATCCTTCACGGTGTGACCCCGCCGGATGATTTTATAGATGCGGTCGTCTGCATGCTGGACGCCTAATTCGACGCGGGTCGCCCCGTATGAGAGCATCTCCTGGATATGATTTGCGCATGCGTCAGGGCGCGTTTCGAGCGTGAGGCCGATTGCGCGGTGCTTTGCGCTCTCGTTGGCATGGATGGCATCTTCCATCGTTCTTGAAACAGAGCCGTTTAGCCCGTCATAGACTCCTTTGATGAACGAGCGCTTGTATTCCTGGTCCATCTCGAGGAATGTGCCGCCCATGATGATGATTTCGCATTTGTCTGCCGGGTGCCCTGCGCTTTCAAGCTGGGCGACCCTTCCTGAGGTCTGGAGGAGGGGGTCGAAACCGGCCTGCCGGCTTCTCAATGCGGCCGGCTCGAATCCGCTGTAGCTTTTCGCCGCAAGGCCCGATGTCGGGCAGTATATGCACCCGTGCCTGCATGAGCCCTGGGGCTTCACCATCACCGCGATTGGAGTGACGCCAGAAAGCGTCCGCGTGGGCCGCTTGAGAAGAAGGGCCTTGAATTCTGGGTTCATGCGCTCTTTCGGGAAGCGCGAAAGAATTTCCGGGTTCTTTATCATGTTTGCGATGCGGTACCGCTTGCATTCCGCCCGCTTTATCCAGTCCAGGCTGTGCCGCTCCGCCTCTCCGGCGAGGATGCGCCTGATGATCGAATCTATCGCCTTCTGCCTGGACATCGGAGAAAAAGATGGATGGACCGCTTTTTATCGTTAATTGAATATGTTCGAAAGCAGCCCGGCAAGCGCGTATATCGGCGCTTCGAATATCGGGAAGACGATAACGCCGCTGTTTGTGGCCTTGTAGTCGCCAAGGAGGTCGGAGCGGACGAACAGGGTCACGTTCTCAGAGTCGGCGATGTTCTTGCTGGCGAGCGAAACTACATCGACAGTCGTCTTGTATGTCTCCTCCTCGGTTCCGACTATCTCGTAATAGACCGTCTTCGAGCTCTGGGCCGGGACGAAGACGGGTTTCACGAACTCCCATCTTTTAGCTCCCGTGGCGCTGACCTGGAACACGTCGCTTGTCGAGCCCTTGTTGGTTATCTTTATCGCGAACCGTGCCGGCTGGCCAGGGCCGACGGTCTTGTAGTTCGGCGAGACATCGGAATCCATGACGTCCCAGGTTATCTTGACTTTCACATTGAACGTGACGTTCCCGAGCTGCTCGCCGTTCAATTCATCGATGACGGTGATGCGCGTCGAGTAGTTGCCTTCAGGCGAATCCGGGTCGGCGGTTATGGTCACCATGAGGGGGTTCTGGTACAGCTTGCTGTTCTGGCTCGTCCACCCCCGCGGAAGGTCGCCTACGACTGCCTCGTCATAAAGCCCGCCCTGGCCATGGATGCCGCCGCTTACTTCCTTGGAGTCTATGAGGAGCGATACTGTCTGGCCAGGGCCGATGGTGCCAATGTCGATGACATCCCCGTTTTTCACATCCCGAACCGCTGGCGAAACCAGGTTCAATGAGAATGCCATCGAGGCAATAAGCATCAATGCTACGAATGTCGTCCTGCTCAGCATAAACGGATATCTGTCTTAAGGATTAAAAACATGATTAGGGCGGGCTTCAAAGCCATCCAAGTATGGATAGGGACAAAAGAATGGCCTGCAGCCCAGATTAGCTGCCGTTAGAGGAATGCCTCGGTTTTCTTTATCTTCCGCTCAGCATATAGATGGGGGATACGCACCCGCGGATTATAAACTATTGTCCGGGCACGGCAATCATTTCTTCATTGCCTTCATGAGGACGACTGCAACGGCGATGCCGCCGATGAGCAGGACGATGCCGCCGCCTACTATTGACAGGAGCACCATGTCCAGCTCCTTGGATTTCACAACGATATACTCGCCCTCCGTCATGAGGTCGAGAACATCGTACTTGGCGATTTTCTTTCCCGATTCGTCGGTAACCAGGTCACCGTTCTCGGCGCTGGTTATCTCTCCGGGCATCTCCACCGAATAGGTCATCGATGCACCTGCAGCCTTAAGGGTCGCAGCTCCGAGCTTGGCCGAGGGATCCTTGAAATCCGAATCAGTCTGCGGGGCTGAGCCGGCCCCGGATGAAAGGCCTTCGGAGCTGGCGATTTGCGGGACCTTCCTCACTTCTAGGGTGTATATGATATAGGGGAATTCCGAGGATTTGTTGAATATGTAGAGGTTGTCTGAGGCCTTGACGGATTTCGTTATAGTCATGACCCCGGAGGTGTATGAGCATTGGGAATCGTTTCCGCTTTGAGATATATTGGAGCATGCTCCGGATAGCTGGGATTCGGAGCTGGCGAAGTCCTGGTTCGCGGAAAGGAGGGCGCTAAGGTCCACGTTTTGGGTGATGACCGAGTTGCCTTCCCGGTCGACCTTCTGGGTGTAGTCAATTGATATGCATCCGGAAAACAGCAGAACGGCAAGGCCAAGGGCCAGCAAAACGAAGCGGGATTCCATGCCAAACACTACGCATGGGCTTTTTTAAAACCAAACCCTGCTGCCCCTGAACACGGAAAAAGAGCCAGTCAATCGAAATTCATCCGGCCGAATTTGATGAAAAGAGGCTTCGCTTCACCCATGTCCACGACAGCGATTGCCAGCTCCTTTCGGAGCCTGCCCGCAGTCTCGAGCGAGGGAAGGAGGCCTTCGATTCCGCATTGCCAGCCCTTCTTCACGACCTCGATGAGGTAGTAGGTCTTGTCCTCGCCGGGCCGGAATCCCTTGCGGTGCAGGCGAAGGTATGGCGTGCCGTCCAGGCTCGGGCGGATGATGTAGCCGCGCTCGCGGAAATACTTTACCACGAAGAATTTCTCTTGCGCAAGCGGATCCTTTTGGGCGGCTTTCTTTAGAAGCTCGTCTTTGGGAAGCGGCAGGACCCCCCTTTCGGCGAAATATGCCGCTTCGAGGTAGGTTATCTTTGTCGTTTCCGCCTCCTCCACGCCGGCGCCCAGGCTGCGCAGCTTCAATATGAGCGGCTTTTCCCTGATGACCAGGTAATCTTCAGAGTATTCGATGTTATCCATATCAACCACGCAATAACTAATGGGATGGATGGAATTTTCAGGTCCCGTCCCCGTTTCCACCCTTCATTTTTATCTCTTGCAGGATTTTTTTTCAGCTCGGAATGTTTGAGATCGTTCATGTGGATTGCCACGTTTGAGCCGCCTGCGGTATCGACATAGAGTGTGCCAACCCCGAAAAGACGCTGCACAAGACCCTGGGTGTAGGTCGTCTCCGTGATTTTGGCATACGACAGCAGTATCCTGCGCGTTGAAAGGATGCCGGACTGGTACAGCATGCCGTTCTCCTCAAGCGTCAGCGTCTGGAACCTGGAGGCGATGAATGCAATCATGATGAATACGATTCCTATAAGCCACAAGGCTGCGATTAGTGGGAAGAGGATGCGCTCGAGCACATCGCGCATGAGGTAGACCAGCGCTGAGAGCAGGATTGTCATGATGAAGATTTTGGTCGCGCCCACAATCGGATGCGGATGGAAAGAATGCGCCATGCAGAGGGTTAGGCTGACTCAGATTTAAATCATTGCGCCCGAAGGATAAATCATGCTAGTCATTTTCACCGACGGAGCTTCGCTGGGGAATCCCGGCCCGATGGGTGTAGGCATCGTGGTATACAAAGATGGCGTAATCGTCGAGGAATTGAGCGAGTACATCGGGCAAGGAACGAACAACATCGCCGAGTACAGCGCGGTCATAAAGGCGCTTGAGACCGTGCACAGCATGGGCGAACTGGAGGCCCATGTGAAAAGCGACAGCCAGCTAATCGTCCGGCAGCTGAATGGCGAGTACAAGGTCAAGGACCCGGACCTGCGCATTCTCAAGGACAGGGTGGACCACCTCCGCAAGGGGCTGAAAGTCCATTTCGAGCATATCCCGCGCGAGCACAACGAAGAGGCGGACAAGCTCTCGAAGGAGGGGGCGGAGATAGGCAAAAAGCGCTTGCAAGGCAGGGGTGGGGGCGGATGAGGATAACCGAGCGGCCCGAACTCGGCCGCATGATGACCTTCGAGCTTTCCAAGGAAAAGCCGGTCCATGGATGGTTCTGGTACAAGGAGGGGTTCGCGCCGGAGATTGTCGAATGGGCGCTCAAGACCGAGCTGGAGAATGGAGGCAGGAAACCGGAGACCGTTCTGGACCCGTTCTGCGGCGTGGGCACGACGCTTCTTTGCGCAAAGGATAAGGGAATCGCGTCGGCCGGCGTGGATGCGTCGACTCTGGCAGCGTTCGTCTCGCGGACCAAAACGGATGATTATGAGATAGCGGACATCGAGTCCGCGCTCGCGTTCTTGCAGAAAAAACTCGATTACCGCATGGCAGAAAAGATCGACTGGCAGTTCGAGCTGTTCTCCACCAAGGCGGCGTTTCCGAAAAGGAACCATACCGAGATACTCGCATTGAGGGAGGCAATCGAGAATGAGGAGGGGCGGACGAGGAACCTCCTGCTTCTTGCCCTGCTCTCAATCCTGCCGCAATCTAGTATCATTCTCAAGGACGGCGGCGTGCTGAAAATCGACCGGAACAAGCGTGCGCTCCCTGCGCGCGAGATTTTCAGGAGGAAGGTGAAGCGGATGGCGCGCGAGCTTGAGGGCAGGCCGCAGGGCCATGTGCCTAAGGTCTTTATCGGGGATGCACGCGCACTCGATATAGGAGGGTGCGAGGTGGACTTGGTTGTCACCTCCCCGCCTTATCTGAACAACATAGATTACTCGAAGATTTACGGGCTTGAGTTGAGTCTTCTCTCGATGAGCAAGGCAGAAGCAGAGGAGGTTCGGATGCGCGCGGTCCGCTCGTTCATCGGGAGGCGGATGGACGTCGACTCCATGCCTCCTGAAGTAGGCGATGTGGGAATACGCATCCCCATAGTCGGCACGTACTTCAAGGATATGGAGGCAAGCATCATGGAGATGTTCCGCGTGCTGGCGCCTGGCGGGGCCGCGTATGTCAACGTGTCCAACTCGGTCATCCACGAGACGCATGTCATTGTGGACGAGATTTTCGCCCAGATGGCGGAGAGGATTGGCTTTGCCGAGACGGAGATAGTGGTGGGGGCCGAGCGCATCGCGGATGTGCGGCCGCAGAAGGTGAGGACGAGGGAAAGTGTAGTCATAATGAGAAAGCAATAATCAAGGAAAAAATAATGGGAAAGGGTAACGTCATCTCCAGCCTTCCGGAACATTCGGGGGGATTCCGCTCGCCCATGGCTCGGCGTGCATCTGAAGAGGATTTAGCCGCTTATACGCTTCCAATACCATAAGGTTCACCTCGTCAAGCGTCGCGTTCATCGTTCCTGCATGGGGAGTGAAAATCGAGAATCCCTCCCAGTCGTACGGGTCGGCAATGAGATGCCTGAAATCCCAGTCCCGCGTCCGCGGTAGGTAGGACAGCCCAAACACAATCACCTGGTCGACGATTCCGCTTTTTAGGAGTTCTTCGTATCCCTGGATATCCGATTCCATGTCGGCCGCATCCTGGTTCACATGGCCCCATATTCCGGATGTGAATGTGTATATTCCGTTTTCCCGAAGCTTCCTTAGCAAGGCAAGCTGGTCCGGCCGCTTCGCCATATGATGCTCGACGACCCTTCTCTGGTCAAGATGGCGGGGGTTGAAGGGGACATACAGAGCTGTGCATCGCGAATCCCCGGGACTGCAGTTCGATTCCAAGATGGAGTCCACGATACGCTCATCGAGCCGCTCGAATTCCACACCCCCATTATCATGCCAGAAGATACCGCTCTCTTTCAGAAGCCGCACGACCTGGAGGAAGAATTCCTTTCCATCGTTCCTGGGGCCCCCAAGCAGGCTGTCGTCCTGCAGCACCAGCTCCTCAATCCCGTGGTCCCTGAAGATTCTAAGCTGGGCGCGCACCTGCTCGAGTGAAAGGTGCCGATAGCCGTCCCTCACCGAGCCCTGCCTGCAGAAATCGCAGCCCTTATGGCACCCGAATGAGAACATGTAATCCGTGTATTTCCTTCCGTGAGTGCCATACGAGTGGGGTGCCAGAATTGGATAATTCACATGCGAAAGGAGGCCGGGGTCGAGCGGAGGCAGGATTTCTAAGGGCGTGGGCGGGGAATCCGCCTCCTCGATAATGCGATTGCCATCCTTGTATGCGATGCCGCGCTCCGACAGCACTCCCCTCATCAGCAATTCGGTTGCCAGCTCGCCCGCGCCTTTCACGATGAAATCGATTGCCCCACCCGAATCATCCATGACCAGCCTGGCCATATCGGTCGCATGCGAGCCACCGGCCAATATCTTCGATTCGGGAAACTCTGAACGCAGCCTTTTCGCTAGCTCCATCGCGCCCCTGTGCTCGCAGGTCGCTATGATTGATATGCCTATCCAGGCGGGATCGAATTCGCGCACCCTCTCAACGATTTGTTCGTCAGAGAGCCCGGTCCGGATGATGGAGCGGCGTATTCCCCCCGACCCATCCACGACAGGGTATGTGGCGAGAAACTCGCGGGGTGAATGAGTGCGCAGGTAAGCCCACTTTTCTTTCATATGGGAAGGGAAATCGAACAGTTCGCTGCTCCCAATCCGGCGCTTATTGCCCCAGCCTTCGATGACGCTGTCGACTACCCTGACTTCGAATCCCCTTGAAGAAAGGAAGCTTCCGAGCTGCCAAATCCCCAGGGGCTGCGCAGAGCGGATAGGTGAGAAGGTGCTGCATGTATACAACGGGGGCTTGATCAGGACGATTCGCTTCTCCTTATTGGAGTTGCCATTCACGTTCGGAGCTGTGCCAACATCAATCCGGCTCCTATTGATATGGTCGGGCACAAGAAGATGCCCGGAAGCGAAATGCCCGAATTGGGGCCGCCCGCTTGCCGATTGCTTTTCGATAAACCTGGCTGCGTTCATTTTACCACCTTGATATGCTTTTTATCACTTTTAATATATTAAAACATAGGTCAATTTTTTTTAACAAAATTAGAAAAATTTATATATCCATATAAATATATGAAAAATTGATGAAAACCAAGCCATACCTGGAACTGGACAAGACAGACCGGAAAATCCTCTACCAGCTGGACAGGGATGCGAGGATGCCGCTAAGCAGGCTGGCGAAGAAGGCCGGTATCAGCAAGGAATCGCTTCATTACCGGATAAAACGGCTGCGTGGGAATGGAAGAATATCAAAGTTCTATACGATAATCAATACCGCAAAGCTCGGATTCTATCTCTTCAAGGTTTACGTCCAGCTCCAGAACACCACGGAAGAAACGGAACAGAGGATGATAGATTATCTGTACGCACACCCCAGATACGCTTGGTCATGCTTTTCGTCAGGGAGGTGGGATATGCTTGTAGCAGTCTGGGCGAAGGACCCCCTGGATTTCGATGAGGAGTTCCTAACCGGCTTCATGAACCGCTTTAGCGATTACATACTCTCGCGCGAAGTTAGCACAACCAAGCACAACATCAACCAGAACAGGAGATGGTTCTACCCGACCGATGAGGAGCCGATATCCTCTGATGTCGGGGGGAGGGTAGAGGATGTCGGACTCGACGAAACGGACAGGGAAATCCTCAGGATACTCGCGAACAATGCGCGCATGCCGGTGAGCAGGATAGCGAAACTGGCCAAGTCCACCCCTGCAATAGTCAGGCACCGTATAAAAAGCATGGAAAGAAACGGGGTGATACTTGCGTATAAGATCAGCTTCGACCTCCGCTCATATGGATATGAGTTCTGCAAGTCCTTCATCTACCTGAAGAACACGAATCCGAAGCGCATGGACCAGCTGCTGGAATACTGCAGGCAGCACAGCAACGTTCTGAACATGGTCACCGCTTTCGGCAGCTGGGACCTGGAACTGGAATTCGAGGTCCCCAATTTCGAGTATTTTCACAGTGCGATGAAGGAGATAAGAAACCGGTTCAGCGACATGATAAAGAGCTACGACTCGATATTGATATACCGCGAATACAAGGTCGATTATATGCCCGGGTGCTACCCCGCGATGGATGCCGGAAAGCAGGACAAGGTGTGAAGGCAGTTCCACCCGTTCCAACTCCATAGTTTTTTATTAACGAGGGCGGAAAACGCAGTTTATGCTTATTGGTATAGTCGGAAAACCGTCCACAGGCAAAAGCACGTTCTTCATGGCAGCGACCTCGGTCCCGGTCGAGCGCTCGCCGCGCCCGTTCACGACAATCAAGCCGAATCGGGCTGTCGCATATGTAGAAGTCGAATGCGTGGATAAGGAATTCGGCAAGCAGTGCAACCCAAGAAGCGGGTTCTGCGCAAATGCCAGGCGATTCGTGCCTGTCGAGCTCCTGGATGTGGCCGGACTGGTTCCCGGAGCGCATGAAGGAAAGGGCCTGGGAAACAAGTTCCTCGATGATTTGCGGCAGGCGGACGTGCTTGTCCATATAGTGGATGCGAGCGGCTCGACAAACGAGATGGGCGAGAAGGTGCAAATCGGCAGCTACGACCCGTGCAACGACGTCCGCTTTCTCGAAGACGAGCTCGATTTCTGGATAAAGGGCATCCTGGACAAGAATTGGGAGAAGCTCGTTCGCGAGGCCAAATTGAACAAGAAGAAGAACGAGGACTTCCTCACCGAACAGTTCAGCGGACTGGGCATGACAAAGGACGTCATCGGCCGCGTCCTCAAAGAGCTGAAGCTCGATGAAAAAAGCCTCCTGGACTGGAGCGCCGAGGAGAGGCTGGGGTTCTGCAAGAAAATCCGGCAGATTGGAAAACCGATAATCATCGCCGCCAACAAATGCGACCTTTCGACCGGTTATGACAACTACCAGAGGCTGAAAAAGGCATTCCCGAATTACCTTGTGATTGCATGCTCGGCAGAAGCCGAGATAACCTTGAAAGGCGCTGCAAAGGCCAATTTCATCGAATACGTACCCGGGGACAAGGTTTTCCGGGTGAAGGCGGAACTTAACCCAGAGCAGCAGAAGGCCATGGATATCATGAGGGCGGTTTGCGAGCGGTACGAGGGCACCGGAATCCAGAAATGTCTCAATGCTGCGGTGTTCGATTTCCTCCATTACATCGCGATATTCCCCGGCGGGGTAGGAAAGCTCGAGGATTCGGAGGGTCGCGTCCTTCCTGACTGCTTCCTGCTGCCACCCACGACCACAGCGCTCGATTTCGCATTCAAGCTACACTCGGACATCGGAAGGGGCTTCATCAAGGCCATCGACGTCAAAACCCGCCAGGCTGTCGGAAAGGAGCATGCGCTGAAACACAGGGATGTCATCGAGATTGTGTTCAAGAAGCCGGGCTGATGAAGCTTTATAGACTTATCTGAGATATCACGTCGGTGTCCAAATGGTTTTCGATACGATAACATCGGTCAATCTGGTCTTGTGCGTGCTGATTGTATTAGCAGGCTATCTTGCCTTCAAGAAAGACAAGGGCGCTGCCTGGCTCTACCTTGCCCTGGCGTTTGCGCTGTTTGCATTGTCGCACGTTGTTACCCTTGCTGGTTCGGCAGAGGCGCTCTATGAGCCCATGATCGCAATAAGGGCCCTTGGCTACCTGTTCGTGCTCTTCGCGATATACAAGGGCACGGTAAAAGTGAGCATGTCTGCAGAGCAGGCTCCGGCAAAGCCTTCAAGAAAGAAGAAGTGAAGGGATGATTCTCGTCCTTTCAACCTTCCCAGATGGCAAAAGCGCTAAAAACGCCGCGATGGACCTGGTTGAACGCAGGCTCGCCGCGTGTGTCAGCATCATTCCGATAGAGCGCTCTATTTACCGCTGGATGGGTAAGGTCGAGGATCACCCAGAATACCTCCTTTTGATTAAAACGAGCAAGAACGCCTATTCGGCAATCGAAAGGAGGATAAAGGAGATTCATCCGCACGACGTCCCGGAGATTGTCTATCTGGATGTGGAGCGGGGGCAAAGGAACTATCTGGACTGGGTGGAATCCAGCTCCAGGCTTTTCAGGGTGCCACTGGATTTAAGCGCGACGAGGCGGGCTTCGGCCCCCTCAAGGGAACCCAGAAGGGCCAGGAAGCCCAGGACCCGCTCGAGGTAATCGCGCTCGCAGCGTAATATCCCCTTTTTCGATTTCACATCATAGCTCACAAGCTTGACCGCCGCGCATGAAAGTCCGAATTCGCCGAAGAACCTCAACGCCTCGGCATAAAGTGACCGTTTGAGTGCCTCCTCGTCGGTCTCCCGGCCGTGGAATTCGAAGAGGATATAGCGCTTCTTCAGTGCGCGCGCCTTTGTCATGGGTAGATGAGGCCTGAAGCTAATTAAATATCTTAGTGATTAATGGATTGTCTGGAGGTTTTAGGATGTTCAAACCTGATTTTCATTTCCCGCCATTGCTAAGGAAGCTCAAGAGGGGCGGCCCGGCAGTCACCCTTCCAAAGGATGCCGGTCAGGTAATAGCCTATACTGGCCTGGGTAAGGACTCGCGCGTGATTGAACTCGGTTCAGGAAGCGGATTCATGACCGTGCAGATGGCCAATATCGTCAAAGAGGTCGTTTCCTACGAGAAGAGGAAGGAGTTCCTGGAGCTTGCCGAATCGAACGTGAAGAGGGCGGGCCTTACGAATGTCACGTTCAGGCTCCATGACGTGCTCCACGGAATAGAGGAGAACGACGGCAGCTGGGATTTGGTTTTCTGCGACATCGCTGACGCTGACAAGATTGCCGGCATGGCGCACACGGCATTGAAGAAAGGCGGGTATATGGCCGCGCACTGCCTGCAGTCCGAGCAGGCAAAGGCCCTGCATCTTGAGGCGTCGAAGATGTTCGCCGAAGTGTTCACAACCGAATGCATCATGCGCGAATTCGAGGTCCGTGAGTTCGGGTTCCGGCCTGCGCATTTCGGGCTGATGCACACGGCGTACGTGGTGTTTGCCAGGAAATGAGGTTTAGTCATCAAATAAAAAACTTATCGCAGAATTGCTGGAAGTGATAAAATGGCAGAGGTAGAAATCAAGAACGACAGCAAGACGGTCAAGGTGCCAGACGGCGCGCTTCTGGCTGAGCTCGACGGCAAATGCTCGATACTTTTCGCATGCAAGGCAGGTAGCTGCGGCTCGTGCAAGGTGAAGGTCGTCTCCGGGATGGAGAACCTCGAGGCGCCCAACGACATCGAGCAGGCAGGCCTGGCGACCTTCGGCGGGGACCCGAACGAGAGGCTCATGTGCGTCTGCAAGATAAAGAAGGGCAAGGTCGTTGTCGAGTACTAGTTTTTATTTTATTCATTATCTATCTTTTTAATGTTCCTGGGTTTTCTGCAGGAGTAGCGAAGTTCTTGAACTGCGGTTCAAGATTCGCCACTCCAGCCAACGTGAAACATCTGTTTTCACGCAGGAGTAGCGAAGCGGTCAAACGTGGCAGACTCAAGATCGGTTTGACAAGTTCCCCTTTCAATCGGGAATTGGGAAATCTGTTGGCCTAGCGCCTTCGAAGGTTCAAATCCTTCCTCCTGCATTCAGATCTGCTCTGAGGTCGCACCTTCTTGGTGCACTCAGAGCAGGTCTCAAATCCTGCCATAGCGTCCTTAGGTTTGGCCTGAGTTCAGACCAAGGGTGTCCGTCCGACCAAATTCTCATCTGAGGGCCAGAGAATAAAAAGCATTATTCACCGTGATTATCGGCCGAATATTTAATTGACACGATAAATATCTTAGACGATTTATTGACCATGCGGCTCTCGTATGAGAATGTTGATACGGAAAAGTTATCATTTAATTAATATGGATAGAAATTCCCGTATTTTCTATAATATTCCTCAGGAAGAGATCTGGAGCGAAAATTACTAGGCAGGGTCCACCCGGGCAATATAACCAAACCGGAACCAGGCATTTTATGGCTTAAGATATTTTTGTTGATATTTGGAAATTCACTTTCCGGAAGAATCGCTTTTATCAATTCGTAATACTCTTTGGGATTAATCGCAAGATATCGCACTATTTCATTACACAGATCAAGGGAAGAGACAATTGTCAGAGTCGGGGGTCTTGGAGTATCTCTCCCAGCATCATCCCGGATTTGTCTCCTGCAACGAATCAACATTTGTATCAGGCCCGAATTGGCTTCATCCGGAGTGTCGATAAAATCAGATAAAGGCTGGGGGATTTTCATACTTCTTTGCACTTCTCTCTTAAATCCAAGAAATCCTAAGACGGGTCTTTTCTCCAATTCGATAAATGAATGAGATTTTGATAGGGGGCCATAAGCGGCAACGTCAATATCAAGCATATCATTGCTCATTACGTGTCCTATGGCCGTAGAAGAGACACTATGAAGAGCCTGATCTTTTCCTTTTTTTAATCCCTTTTGACCCCGAATATAGTCTTCAGGACCACCATGATCGTTTAAGTCGCCTCTCCCACACGCATGGCAATGGACTATGAATCCTGATCTAAGATGAACCTTGCCAGCAAGATTTTTTGTTTCAGCTTTAATTATATTCTGCGTAGTACCAACCAGGTAAGTCAACTCATTAATGGTATTCACGAGCATATCTCGATTTGATAAAGATGATATATGACAACATACTTAATAATCTATCTATTATCACAATTCAAAATACATCTAGCGATTAGTAGAATTAATTTTTTGCATCGGAAATTCAAGGAGAATTCAGACCTCAGAGCTGCTCAAATGCCATTCTCGTAGTGGTGACTCAAAAACGAAAATAACGAAAACCATTCCCCACTACAAAACGAGCCATATGTCTACATTTCATAAGAAAGAATATTTTGTAGACATATTGGCGGCCCATAGCCTCGAATCAGTTGCAACATCAAGAAGCTTTTTATTCAGACATGGATTATATTATTCACTTTTGGATAAGTGATTGGATGGAAGCGATACAACTAATCAAATATAAGGGTTCGCGGAAGCTCCTTGAAACGCTGGTGAAGTACCCCAAGCGGCAGTTCACGATAAACGAGCTTGCGAAAGAGGCCGGCGTTCCTTTCGCCTCGGCATGGCGACTGGTTCGGAAGTGGGAACCTGCAGGTATCATCGAGACCGGAAAGGTCGGGAAAAGTGTGACGGTCAAGCTCCACAAATCTGAATACCTGGATTCGGTCCTCTCCCTCCTGAAGATAAGCATGAGCCCACAGGCCTTCACTGTCCGGGCGCTTAGGGACCTGCTTGCCAAAGAAAGCCGCGTAAAAGAGGCTTATCTGTTCGGGAGCGTGGTTACGGGGAAAGAGAAGCTGGTGAGCGATATCGATATCGCTTTGCTTGTGATGAAAGGGTATGATGCGAACAGCATTGTGTTCGAGGTGTTTGAGAAGTTCGGGACCAAAATCGTGCCGATCACATTCCTGGACAGAAAAGAACTCGAAGACTTCATGGCAGATAAGAAAGGGGAGAGATTAAAATGACGGACTCGCCGATACGAGCGTTACGGGAAGCTGAGAGCTGGCTGGTCTCGGCCAAGCAGGGATTGGTTGATGCGGAGGGGGATGACGCGCGATCCAATGTCTGTTGCGCCCAGGCGATCCATGCGATAATCCGTGCAAATGACGCGCTTTCCCTGAAATTCCTCGGCCACAAATCGACTCGCCACGACGATGCGGCGATCATATTCATGAAAATCGCAAGGGAAGGCAAGTTTCCTGAAGGCGCCGAAGGATTCAGGGGCTTGATAGCGGATGCGATGAGAGACAAGAGCGGGGCAGATTATGGTAAGAAAGCATTCTCTTACGAAGAGGCGCGGAGATATATAGATCAGACAGGGCAATTCATCGCGATGGTGAAGAGCATTCTGAAAATCTGATGCCAAAGAGTAAATATCTTCAACGCAGTATAAAGAAATCCTTCAGACCTCTGACCTGCTCTGAAGCCCTTCCTCCTGCATACCATGCTGACCTCAGGTCATCAAGTTTGAGATCTGAGGTCAGCTCTCTAATCCAAACGGCGCCATATACCCAGTCACTAGCCTTTCTCGATCCCAGATGCCCGGAGGATCTGCCTCATGACTTCGGTATTGGATCTACCGAGTCTGAGTTCGTATACCGCTGTGCTTGGAGATACAACAGGATGTTGAGCCACATAATCCAGCACAGAATAATAGAGCAGCAATCCATGTCCCGATATCTCAAGGCCGGTCTTAGGATCCTTGAATCTCGTGTTCCTGAAATCCTGAATATTCCATGATCCTCCCGCGTTTCTCGCATGCATAGGTAAAGCGGCTGATGTTCCATTCAGTAGCAAACGCCGCAGTACCGAAGGATCCCTGAGGTCGAGCTCTGTTATGGAGGGGATGAAAGCCTTTCCATAGTCGATGCCGGCCAAATCAAGCATCTCTTTCAAGTTCTCGACGTTCGAACGCAAGAACTTGATTAGCACAGGATTGGACTGGAAATCGTTGAGGTTGAGATGGCTCGGTTTCCCAGTCATTTTGGTCTGCTCACTATTGTATTTCTGGACGCAGTATATCTGCATCAGCGTATGGACTGCGAGCTCCTCACCCCTTTGCTCTTTGCCTGTTATCTTGACTCTCTTCTTGCGCAGATCCGCGAAATCCTTGGGTTTATTCCACTCCTTTTCCGAACAGACCTGGAGCAGCAATGCCCTCATCTGCAAAGGATCCAGGAGATCGTAGGGGTACACCCTCTCGTAATGATCTTTGCTTTTCTCGACCTTCAAGGAGGGGTCGGTCCCTACGTCTAAGGCTGCTTCGGCGAACATTTCTTTCAGGGAACCTCTCTTCGTGGCTTGGTACTTCGCCAACAGCGTTTTTCCGCTGAACGCATCATACGTCGGCGGCTCAAACTTCAGCCCGTAGAAATCATCGGCACATCGCCCCCATAGCTTCCAGTCATCTTCGCTTTTGAGGCTCAGGAGGACGTTTCTTAGGAATTCTGGCGAGAGGGTGGCATCGCATAATCTATTCGGGCAGAAAACCGCTATCTCCGCCCTGGAAAAAACATCCATCATAAGACGGAAGCCATAGATCGCTCTTAAAGTCAGGTGAAGCTTGGGATCCTCCACATAATCCAGAAAGGCATAATAGGTGCCGTTCCTCTGATTCAGCAGCTCGACACCCACATTGAGCATCAGCATACGGCCGCGAAGGCGGATATCGGCTAAACCGAATTCCCGTTTTTGGAAATCTTTGAGGCAAGGCCGATATTCTTTCCATTCTTCAAGTGCCATGGAAGAGAGGAGAAACCCTCTCAATACATCCGGCGAGAGGAAGGAGAATTGCCCGATGCCGCACTCCGAGAGCATCCGGTTCAGTTCGGCCCTGTGGGTCTGGGGCTTTTCATAAGGGAATCTCTGGGAATATTCGCTTACAAGCTCCATCCCGTTCAGTTCTCTGCCTTCGAGCTCGAACTTCGCATGATAGAATTCCATATGACGAATCCTTGTCTTCGGCCATTCCTTCTCTGGCTTCTTTCCCAGCAACACGTGCCTGAAAACGAGCCGCTCCTTAAGCGCAGTCATAATTTCCACCCATTCAACATTTTCTATGGTATGAAACCACATCCATATATTTAAGATTTTTTAAGAAAAATCCTGCTGATTCGGAATTATTAAAAAGAATTATTACAATAAGTAAAAATATGGTGAAATTTGGCATAAAGGACAGGAGGATATTGAGCCTGTTGGACATGAACGCGCGCATGCCGATGGGCGAGCTTGCCAAGAAGGCCGGGGTCAGCAGGCAGGTGGCCGCTTATCGCGTGGAAAGGATGAGAAAGGAGGGCGTGATCCTCGGCGCAATAACTATTTTCGATTCGGTCGTCGTAGGATTCAATTGGTTCAGGGTCGTCATCCGCCTCAAGGGCGCAGGGTCGGCGCAGAAGAGGGAGTTAATCGAGTATTTCACCAATCATCCCAACACCCTCTGGGTCGCCGACATAGGAGGCAACTGGGACGTGATAGTGAACATTGTCACCAGGGACAATTTCGAATTCAATGGCCTTTTCGAGGATTTCCTCGCAAAATACGGGAAATTCGTGAAGGCCTATGAGGCCCTGGTTTATATTTCGGTCAGGGACAAGGCGAGGGAGTATATCCTGGGGGGTGAAGCGATCGGAAAAACCGGCAGGTACACCGAATTCAACCACAGGATGAGATTCAACCCGGATCTAAGGCTCGATCAGGTGGATAGGGAGATAATAAGGATGATCTCTCAGGACGTGTTCTGCTCGATTTGGCAGATCGCCGCCCGGATTGGTGTATCGGACAAGACGGTCAAGGCAAGGATAAGCCGCATGGAGAAGAACGGGCTAATACTGGGCTATCGCTTGCTGGTCCATCCTTCTGCATTGGGATACGAATCGTATATGACGCTGCTTCAGATGAACTATCTCCAGGGTGAGAGGGAGGACGAATTGAATAATTTCCTGCGCTCGAGCCCGAATGTCATCCACATCGTCAAGCATCTGGGGAGGTGGAGGATGGGCATAGAAGGCGAATTCAAGGACAGGATGGAGTTCCAGGATTTCCTCATAAGATTGCGGGACAGATTCGGAGACATAATAACAGATTTCGAGACGTTCCCGATATTCAGGGATTATATGATAAATTATTTCCCGCCAGGGAATCTAGTTTAGATGCCAGGCATGAATATCCCGCCAAGGGTTATCCGTCCGTCAGGGTAGACCCAGTAATTTATCACTTCTATGCTCAGGTCATAGCCGGAATCATGTTTCCTGGCGCCTTTGTCAGGGCCTATCGGGCAGGCATGGTCATCGGCTGGCCTGGGTTCCTGGGTATAGAAGCCTATCTGCTGAGGGTGTCCGCGTTTGGCAAGCTCATGATAGAAGCGGCCCATAATCGAGGCGCAGATCGGAACCGGGAAACCCGTGGAATCATTCAATCGCAGCGAGCTCACCTTGTCCTCGCTTGCCCTGTTCCGCAATGCGCTCTCAGAGAAGAAGGTCAATGGAACGAGGCGTCTGACCACCTCGCCTACGTAATCACCGAGTGAGATTGCGAATGCTTCTCCGAACGTCTTGACATCCTCGATCTTGAACATCTCCCTAGGGAAGAAAACCGCTTCTTGGCCTTGGGAGCTGCATTCTCTCAGAAGGAGGTCATAGTAGAGCTCTGGGATAGAAAGGCCGTCGCTTAGGCTCTTCTGGAACGCTTTCCTCCTCCGCATGCCTTCCTCCGTCAGCGGGATGCTGCCTGAGTCCTGGGACGCTATCGTTTTCGGCCTATCTTGCGGGCTCAGGCCCAGATCGTTCACGATGCATGCGATTTCGGTCGCTACTCCCTCTTTTTTACACTCCTCGTGGAGCAAAACGGCTAGCCTGAAGCACCGCCATTCCCTAGGCGTCGGACCTCTGTCGACGCGATATGCCCCGCCCTGTATCATGGCATTGGGCTTGACATGTTTGACTATCCTCTTGACGAACTCTTGGTCGTTCACGGGGGGATGTTGCATGGAAGCGTATTTAAATATACTTTTACACTTGCTAACACATCAGGAGAACTAATCGGGACAATAAGAATAATCGTCAGGCCTCAGAGCTGCTCAGAGGCCCTTCCTCCTGCATATAATTTTTAGGACGGACCAAAAATCGACTTGTCAATGGTACTCCGCCATCAGCTGCTCAATGTGCTTCAGTGCGACGGGGTCGTAGAATTTCTTGCTTGAGTCCCGCATCACATCGCCGGCGAGCGTCGGGCGGTACCAGTTCTCCGCATGGCAGTTCTGGTAGCATCCGACGAGCTGGTCGCCGCTCCCCGTGCCGATGAGGTCGCCCCATTTATCCGAACATGTGAAGCCAGGGGTGTCGCTGGCACAGTTCGGGTAAGGCGGGTCTATCGTGTTGTTCCAGCTGCCATCATAGGTATCCCCGAGGTCTCCGAAAGAATGGGAGAATTCATGGACGAATATGCCTTTGGCGTCAGAACCTATGAAGAGTATATTATCCGCGTCTTCGCCACGGGCATATGGAGCGGATACTACGCTATCATCGAAAAGCACAACGAGCTGGTCCCCCCTCTCTTGGTCGTATCCGCAATCCGAAGCGAGCGAACGCATGGCGGTGATGTTGCACCAGGGGGTCGTGTTGCCGGCCAGCTCGCATCCATCCGAAGGGCTGGTCTCGGCCATGAAGAATATATTGATTTTGGCGCGGTTCTCCTCATAGAAAGGGAACTCGAACAGCGCTTCCCTGAAGCCGGCGGCATCATAAGCGAATTTCGTCATATTGGAATAATGATGGGATGGAAGTAATATGACGTTCAGCTTGTCTTCCATATCGCCGTTTCTCTGCAGGTCGTTGCATACACCGGGAGTGAGATTCACCGTGTCATTCGGCAATTCAGGAACGGATGTTACCCCGCACTCAGCTGCACTCATCGGATACCTTCCGAAAAAATCCCCGCATTCACCGCTCAGCGGCTGGGCCGTAGTGAACTGACCGCACATTGCACCCCCTGGACCAACTCCCACAGGACTCCGGCTGAAAGATGCCCGGCATTCGTCGCAGCATCTCAGCTTGAGTTCGTGGAGGTTCGTGATATTGGGGAGTTTGGTGCATTTGTTGGCGCTGCAATTTGCCATGTAATTCTCGTTTATGGATTGCACTGCGCATCCAGGAGCAGGACCGCAATCCTTTTCGACGGGGCAGTAGGACGCTCTTCCGGCCTCGTACCATGCGCGATTGATAGCAATCCATTTGTCCTGCGAATAGTCGATGGGTTCGCAGGCCCCGGCCCAGCAGCAGGAGAAGCCAAGCTCTGAGTTTACGAGAAGGCAATCCGCATCCGAAACGCAAGAGAGATTCGTATCAATCTCGAATCGGTCTTTCTGGGATACGAATGTCCTGCCATCCGGGGTCTTGCACTGTCGGGGATAGGATTCGAGCACAGGGTAGCCGGCAGAGACGCAATCGTCGAAGCTTTTGATTGCCGAGGTAGTGTCATTGGCCTGCGGTTTCGGCATGGTGCAGCCGGAAAGAATGATACCCAGAAGGCATAGCATGACGAAGAAACGCTTCATGCACCATCAACCCGCGTGAGGTTAATAATGCTTTATCCGAAGATGATGACCCTCGCCCATTTCGCTTCCTTGGTGTATCCCGCAGCCACTTCCACCACAAGGATGCGGTAGCTCCCGCCTTCAGGGCTCTCCCAGTTCTGCGACTCCCCGGGGCATAGGAAAAATTTTTCAATCACGGTGCCGTTTGCCGGATGCCGGATGCTGAATATGCCGCACGGCTCCTCGGATGTCGGGATGACTGAGACGTCGTCCAGCGCAAGGGAATAGCTCCCATTGGCGAAAAGAAGGCCTTCGGGCTTTTCTGGTTGTGGCGGGCGTTCCGGAGGTATCGGCGCCACGGTAGTAGTGTTATTGCCGCCCTGATTGTCTGAGGCGTTCGTGGCATTCGCCGCCGGCGTTTCTGGCAGGGCGGTTATGTTGCCTGAAACGAACGGTTCGCTGGTTTGATTGGCCTGTTGCGCGGACGGTTGGGGAGCGGGCTGGGGCGGAGGCGCAGATTCGTTCGGAAGCTGCGGTTGCTCGGGGTTCGCGCCGAGGCAGCCGACCAGCAGGATAAAAAGCGCAATAGGTATACAGCGCATACTTCACCGTGTAATCCTTATCCCATTACCCCAGATGTCTGTCGCCTCGATGGTATGAAACCCCGTAAGTTGGAGTTCAAAGGTTATTTCATATGAAGTTGACTCGGTATTAAATATGGCAGGTTGGATTGCTATATCATTGTAATCCTGATTGTCAATATCATCAGGATCTATCCCGAGCCTTTCGTTAAAATCTACAATTTTTTCGCTGCCCGAGCGCACAAACATGCGATTGAAATCCAGGCTTTCGCGTGGAGAGCGGATAAGCGCGGTCAAAGGAGAATCGGATAAAAGTTCAATTGAAAGGTCATTTGCATCGTCGTATGGAAGAAAAAGGAAGGGGTTTACATGCGGATCAAATTGATTGTTGCCAAAAAAGGAAGCGCATTCTTTTTCCGGATGGGCAATCTGGTATTCCCTTGAGCATATTGTACCAATGCGTATTTCGAAATGAAGGTGCTGGAAGTCCGTTTCCCCGCTTTGCCCTGCCGTCCCTATGATATAGCCTCCAGGTATTATCTGGTCTTCTGCAACCGCAATGGAATCGAGATGCATGTATAAAGAGAAATATTCTTCGTAGGGGGTGCCATGGAAATTTAATGGCACATCCGCCATATGGCTGATGGCAACCACATTCCCACCAGATTGATAGGGGCTGTTTGGATCACCATCCGGGTAGATCTCATAAACCAGCCCGTCTGCCAGACTTAGGACCGGTTCTCCGACCACAACAGCGATATCAATACCACGGTGGAAATCATACCTGTATTCTTCGGAGGCTTTTAGTCTCGGACCGAAGGGTGAGGAGATGCTATGATTATTTGTCGGCCATTGTGTAGCATCATAAACGATTTGCTTTCCGCTTAGTAACTCCGTTGTTTGCCCAGAATCCTGTGTTGTCCCGGAATCGACAAGGCTAGGTGGCGGTGACGTTGAGTAAGGCTGGTAATAGTTAGTTAAGTGAATATCCCCGCAACCAATTATTGAAGCCACTCCAACAACAGAAAACCATTTTTCAAATTGTTTACGGCATTTTCTGGAATGGGGAGAGCGAGTAAATATCGAAGGCGTGGTCTTTGGTGCCTCCATTTGAAATCTACCTGTTTCTCCCATTATCAATAACTATAAAAGAAGGATTTACAAACGTATGCGAAGAAGGCACTTCGATGTACCTCAAAATCCATAAAGGCCCAGGGACAAGAATCGTAGCGGTATGCGACGAGGACCTAATAGGAAAGGTCCTTGAGGAGAAAGACGTATGCATGGACCTGGACCGCTTCCGCAGTTTTTATGCCGAGCGCAAGGCCGGGCCGCAAGAGGTCGAGGAAGCCCTGCGCAGCTTCGATTCTGCCAATATAGTGGGAAAGGAAGCGGTCGGTGTGGCGATAAAGATGGGATTAATCGGGAAAAAAGACGTTATGTATATAAAGAAGACGCCTTATATCCAGATTTACAGATTATAACCTTAGAGGTGGGGATGTGAAATCAGTCACTATCGTAGCAGACGACAAAGTGGGCCTGCTTGCGGACATATCCTATATACTGGCCAAGAGCAAGATAAACATCGATGCAATCAACGTTGACGTCGTTGGCGGAAAGGCGATAATTTCGCTCGCATTATCCGATGCCGTCAAAGGCAAGCAGGTCGTGGAAGCGGCCGGCTACAAATGCGAGGACCCGAGCGCGGTCGTGATAAAAATCCCGGACAGGCCCGGCGAGCTGAACAAGATGACCGCTCTGCTCGCGAAAGAGGGCGTGAATGTCCAGAACGTCCACGTGCTGTCCAAGGACGGCGCGAACACCGTGCTTTCTGTTGTCGTGGACAAGCCGAAAAGGGCTGCGTTGATTCTCCAGCCGCACCTGATTACCAATGATTCGGCGATTTAAAGGTCGGCTTCGACGGATTTCTCCTTCTTATCCATTTTTCCATTGAATTTTTTTTCGAGCTCATCCTGCTTGCCGGATTTTGCCAGCGAGATGATCTCCTCGGCTTTCTGGTAATTGGCGTAGATGTAATCCCCGGTTTCCTTGCCCGCCTTCTCCTCCAATGTCAGCTGGGAAAGGCGCTCCCTCTGCTTTTCAAGGCGTTCCTGAAGCTTCTCCAGCTTCGGGTTCGGCTTCTCCGCGTGTGCGTAGTATTCGTCCGCAGCTTCGCTGAGAGACGGGTAAGGGCGCGTTTCGAGCTCCTTGTATGAAGAGAGGGTTGCGAGCGAGTAATCGGCCATCTTGCCCTCTTTGAAGAATGCGACTGGCTTGGCCTGCGCAGCTAGATTTGTGATTTCCTGCTCCAGCTTAAGAATCTGGTTGCCGCTTAGCGAATTGCCAGGGGCTTTTTCGTCGATTTTCACCCGTGACAGGGCTTCCAGCGCATAGTCTTTCCCGAGGGGCATCTTCATGAGCGAGACGATGATGTACTTGTCCGTGACTTCGAGCATCTGGCTCGGCGCGGTCTTCGGCGGCTTGTATGGGCTCCCGACCTTGATTTCCCTATCCGACCATGATTCGTACTTGTGCGCGCAGAGCGTCTTCCCGTCTTTCACGAATATTGCGTTCCCCTGCCCGAACATCTCGAATATGAGCTCGCCCTTATCGAACACGAAGGAGAGGATGCGGTCGTGGTTGATTTGTTTTATCTCGATGAGGCGCGCGTTGTCTAGCTCCTTCTCCGCCTTTTCAGTGAACTTGTCGGAATCGGCCGGCTCGATGTATCTTGTGGAATGGATTCGCACGCCGAGCTCGCAGATGATTTCAATGCCGGCGATTTTCATCCTGTAGATGCCATCACCTACCTTGCGGATGCGGCCGAAGTGCTTGCCATTAAGCTGGCGGCTGAGCTCGCTTACGAGAAATGAGTATTCGAGATTGGACATCTTGTGCATTGTTTTCTTTTTGCTAGGGCGGATTAAAGAAATATGGAGAAGTCATAGAAAATGGGAAAAAAGGAATATTAATAAATGTCATACCGCAATAGGGGTTTAGCAAAAAGTAATATAATTACGAATAACGCAATTTGGAGGGATGATCCGATGGTTAGGAATTTGGAAACAGATAGAATGGAAACTGGAGGGGGAAGGGAAGGAAGCAGGCGCGATGCCCCATCACGCGTTTGGGAAAAATTGAGGGATAAGTTCACGGTTGCTGCAGTAATTCTTGCGGCAGGCTGCGCCTCGGTCGGGGCACAGCATCAGTCTACGGTCCAGACACCAACCCCGGCGAGGGAAACGACTGTTGCACTTCAGGGGGGAAGGACGTCTGCAGGGCAAATCGAAATCGGACGTGAGACGATTCTCAGCGAGGGCCAGCGGTCTGTGCGGTTTACTGCGAATGTGACTGGCGAGAACCTGTCATTCGATTGGTTAGTATTCCAGGACATACCCGCAAGCGCCGGCCCGCTCCTGCTAAATCCGCGCGATAGTGAAACCGGCCAGCCACGGTATGTCGGGGTCGTGATGAGGGATTTGACGCTCACAGATGGCATACGGGGCGATTTCGTTGTCCGTGTATTCGGCAACGCCACTGCACCATCTTCGGCTTCAGAATGGTCTCCGATACTGGAATCCGACGGCACGGCAAGGCCAGAGAATGTGCTCTTTCAGCTGCAAAGCAACGGTCTTGGCCCGGTCCTAGATTCACGCTTCGAGCAGAGCTGCGCCGGGGTGTGCATGACGACGCAGACACCCACGTTAACCGTAGCTGAATACGGCCCGACAACGCCGCTGGTTTTAGTGTACCAAAAAAGGACATCTGCAGCCGGCCCCTTCCCCGTAAACTCCAGCGAGTTGAGGCCACGCGAGTGATTATTTTTCTTTTATCATCTTCTTTTCTTTACCAACAGCAGTTG
Organism: Microcaldota archaeon; assembly: GCA_043800955.1. Classification (GTDB taxonomy): domain Archaea; phylum Micrarchaeota; class Micrarchaeia; order Anstonellales; family Bilamarchaeaceae; genus Bilamarchaeum. Next base: position 7,128 of record JAZDMN010000037.1, on the reverse strand, counting down.
GAGGCTATAGTTGTAAAAAGTGAATATTACTGACTATTTAAAAAACGTTAGACGCAGATATGATACGATGAGATTGCGTAGAAGCGGGGAAGAAGGGGCCGTGGAAGAGAAGGCCCCAGTGCGCAGAGGGTGGGGCAGGCCCATCGCAGAATGCCTAGCAGCGCTCACGCTCTTCGGAACGGTCAGCTGCGTGCACACGCAGGAGCGCCTCTATGACCCGCCGCGGGGCAGCATCGCAATCTATTCCCTCGAGGACGGAATCCGCCCGGAAAGGGTTGCTATCGGAAACGAAATCAATGTCATCGCGCATGCGGACGTGCGTGTCGTCCGTGACGGGAAGCAGATGAGCCTGCAGGATGTGGAAGCGACATACGGCGACAGCGGACTCACCTACTGTTGGTTCATATTCCAGGATATCGGAGTGGGCTCTGACAGTAATCCTGTTTATTTCCTGCTGAATCCAAAATACAAAGAATACAATGAACCGAGGTACATCGGCGCGGCTGTCTTCCGCGTGGATGCCAAGGGCAACGATTATGCACTCGTCGTCCCGGTGAAGCATGACGATGCTGCGCTGCAGGATACGGGATGGTCCATAGGGCCAAAGATTAGGACGCGCAGCGACTTTCTTTTCCGCCTTCACCCGAACACGCTCATTCCGCTCCTCGATGCGAAGGCGATTTACCGGATGCCAGATTACTGCAAGGAGACTGCGCTTCCGGAAATCGCGGTCGTGGAATTCGGCCGGACCATACCTGTTTTGGTGGTCTATCCGGACCGGGAATAGTTTCCCAATCTTTTTATCATTTGCCAGCGAAAGCGCCCCATGGACCTGGAGGCAGAGCTTCTCAAATCGATTTCCAAAGACGAGCTCGAAATCCAGGTCGCGGAGAGGATAACGTCCTTCCATGGTTTCCTGACGCGCGAGGTCGCCATCAGGCTGATTGCGAAGGAAAGGGGGCTGCTGAAGGCCGAGGAGAAAATCTGCAAGCTTGCGGAGATACCTAAGGGCGAGAAGCGAATCGCGTTCCATGCAAAGGTCCGGAAGGTTTGGCCGGTTGCTACATATTCTTCCGGAAAGAAATCGAGGGTAGTGGAGGTCGAGGACGAAACGGGCGCGAAACCGCTCGTGCTCTGGAACGACGATGTGGAACTGGCGTCAAAGCTCAGGGCACAGGACGGGATATCGGTCCGCGGCGCTTATGAGAAGAACGGAGAGCTCCACCTGGGGTACAGCGGCGGGCTGGACATTGTCGATAAAGCCCCGTTTTCAGACCTGGGAGCCCTTGTCGAGGGGGAGACTGTGCATCTTCGGGGCGTGGTGTCCCGGGTCGAGGGCCTCGACGGGTTCGTTCGGGGCGCGCGGACCGTCCGGGGCTTCTCGTTCATGGTTTCCGACGGCAAAAACGAACGGAGATGCATATTATTCGAAGGGCTCGAGCGCTCGGAACGCATCCGCCCTGATGATGAGATAATCATCGAAAGCGCGGGGATACGGAACGGGAATGTGGAGATAGGCGGGCATAGCCGCATACTCACAAGGCGGAGCAGGGAGATGCTTCTCGGGGAGGTGACGATGCTCGAATGCACAGGCGATGCCATATCAGTCCGCGTCGGGGAGAAGGAGGCGATGCTTGAGCGCGAGAGCGCCCTGCGTTTTTTGGGTGTTGAGGCGGCAGAGGACATAGCGCTATCCACCGTCGTGAGCCTTAAAAAAGAATCATTATTAAATAGTAGAATCGCGCTCAGGATAGAGACAAGGGATGGGAAGACCATTCTCAGGTGATGATATGCCCCCGGTTACGCTGAAAGTCGCTGAAGCATTCCAGAACGATATCGGCCGCGGCATCGCGAGGATTGATTCCAAGGCAAAAAGCGAGTTAGGCGTCTCCACCGGCGACATAATCAGGCTGACCGGGAAAAAGGCGGCACTCGCAATAGTCTGGCAGGCGCATCAGGATGATGAGGGCCTGGACATGATAAGGATGGACGGCATCCTCAGGCAGAACGTCGGGGTGGGCCTTGGGGAGAAGGTCCGAATCGAGCAGATTCATGCGAAAGCCGCGAAAAAGGTCGTGCTCGCGCCCCAGGAACCAGTACGCTATTCGGTCGGGTTCGACCAGTATGTAAAGAAAAGGCTGATAGGGAAGGCGCTCCTCAAGGGCAACCTCCTTCCTGTGGGCATCTTCGGGACATCGATTCCGCTTGTCGTCGTGCAGGTGTTCCCGCAGGGCCCGGTCATGATTAACGAGGAGACCGAGGTAAAAATCAACAAGGAGCCGATCAAGGAAATCAAGAACGTCCCGAACATAACCTACGACGATGTCGGCGGCCTGAAAGACACTATCCAGAAGGTCAGGGAGATGATTGAACTGCCTCTCCGTCACCCTGAGATTTTCGAGCGCCTTGGAATCGACCCGCCAAAGGGCATCCTGCTCTATGGCGCGCCCGGAACCGGTAAGACCCTGCTGGCAAAGGCGGTCGCCAACGAGTCCGATGCGAATTTCTTCTATGTGGGGGGACCGGAAATCATCAGCAAGTACGTGGGCGAGAGCGAGGAGAGGCTTCGGAAGCTGTTTGCCGAGGCGCAGGAGAACGCGCCGTCAATAATATTCATCGACGAGATTGACGCAATCGCCCCGAAAAGAGAGGAGGTGACTGGCGAGGTCGAGAAGAGGATGGTCTCCCAGCTCCTGACTATAATGGACGGGCTGAAGGCCCGGGGAGAAGTCATCGTAATCGGCGCCACGAACAGGCCGGATTCTATAGACCAGGCGCTTAGGAGGCCGGGCAGGTTCGACCGCGAAATAGAAATCGGCGTCCCGGACAAGAAGGACAGAAGGGAAATCCTAAACATCCACGTGCGGAACATGCCCCTTGAGAAGGACATAGATGTGTCCCAGGTCGCCAACATCACCCACGGCTATACCGGGGCGGACCTCTCGCTGCTTTGCAAGGAGGCCGCGATAAAAGCGCTGCGCCGCGTGCTCCCTATAATAAATATCGAGGAGGAGACGCTTTCTCCGCAGGTGCTCGAGAAGATAATCGTGACAAAGGACGATTTCTTCAACGCGATGCACGAAATCCAGCCTTCGGCCCTGCGCGAGGTATATGTCGAGCGGCCGACCGTGAAATGGAGCGACATCGGGGGCTTGGAGGAAATCAAGCGCGAGATACAGGAGGCCGTGGAGCTGCCGCTGAACCGGCCCGAGATTTTCGAGAAGATGGGCATCCGCCCGATAAAGGGAATCCTCATGTACGGCCCGCCAGGGACCGGGAAGACACTCCTTGCCAAGGCTGTGGCCAATGAGAGCGAGGCAAACTTCATATCGATAAGCGGGGCCCAGGTGCTGACAAAATATGTCGGCGAGTCAGAGAAGATGGTGCGCGAGATATTCAAGAAGGCCAGGATGGCCGCGCCGTGCGTGCTTTTCATCGACGAGATTGACGCTATTGCTATACGCAGGAGCGGAAGGGGCGAATCAGGCACCCTTGTCATGGAACGCGTGGTTGATACGCTGCTGACTGAGATGGACGGCCTCCGCAGCCTGAAAAACGTTGTTGTCATTGGCGCTACGAACAGGCCGGACATGCTTGACCCAGCGCTCATGCGCGCAGGGCGCTTCGACCGGCTCGTGGAGATAACACCCCCTGATGAGCGCGCCAGGCTCGAGATATTCAAAATCTGCACATCCAGGATGCCGATGGACAGGGAGGTCAGCCTCAAGGACCTTGCCAGGCTCACCGAAGGTTATACAGGAGCAGACATAGACAACCTTGTGCGTGAAGCGGGGATGAGCGCCATACGGGACGGGGCGAAGAAGGTCATGCCCAGGCATTTCGAGCTTTCATTCAAGTCAATCGTCCCGAGCGTGAAGAAGGAGGATGTGGAGAGCGTGCAGAAGTTCAAGACCGCGGCCGCGACGATGTACAGGTGAGAGGATGAGGATACACACCTGCGGGCGCACGTGTTTGGTGATTGGATGAGAATCGCGATATTCTTCAAGCTCATGATTGCGTCGTTATGCATCTCCCTGCTAGCTTTCGCCCTGGTTCCGGGCGTCGGATTAATCGAGGCGCTCAAACTTCTGGCGCTCAGCACGGTCTTCAGCATCGCCATCACAGCGTTCTATCCTGATGTGAGGGGCATCAAGGCCGGCGACACCGTCTCGGTCGTCAATGATTCGAACATACCCAGCATCATCGGCAGGATGGGGACCGCGACGGCAGCCGGCAGAAAGAACCAGCAGATTAAGATAACATTGTCCAACGGGAACGAGGTCATAGGCGTGGTGGAGAGCTACATCGGCCTTATAAGCCCGCCCAAGATAAGGATAATATACGAGGAGAAACTGGTGGAATAGTTGTACGGATTATACCTGGAAAAAGACGAGGTCGTACAGATTACAATCAGCGTGGCAGCGATATCGCTGGCCCTCGGAATCGTTTTCGCTGGCGCGGAGGGTATGCTGGCATATCCGCGAGAGTTCCTTCTCTTCCTCGCCCCCCTGGTTGTGACCGTCGGAAGCGGGTTCATCCTCCATGAGATGGCGCACAAGCTTGTCGCCATCTACTATGGCGCGCAGGCGAAATTCCGGATGTGGACACAGGGCCTGCTGTTCATGCTTGCGACATCCTTCTTCGGCATTCTTTTTGCAGCCCCGGGAGCGGTCTACATCTACTCGGATAAAATCAACAAGAGGCAGAACGGCATCATCTCGATAGCTGGCCCTGCGCTGAACGTAGTCCTGATGGTCTTTTTCATAGCGCTCGAATTCCTCGCGCCGATTAGGCAGTTCTTCAGCTTCCTGCTCTTTTCAGGCTCGGATTTTGCTCCGTTTGGTATAGGGGCAGGGGTGCTGAGCGTCTGGAGATTCGGAGCGGCCATGAACGTCATGCTCGCGCTCTTCAACATGATTCCGGCATTCCCCCTAGATGGCAGCAAGGTCTTCGCCTGGAACTGGCTCATCTGGCTCGGGGCGGTAGGGGCCCTCCTCGTCCTTGGGGCCGTCGTCATCAGCCAGGGGATAGTCGTCGGGTGGGGCATCATGCTGCTCCTCTTCGTCGTATTATCGAAGCTGCTTTTCGGTTGATTGCATGCGGGGCGCAGAGGCTGTTTTGACAAAAAAAAGCCTTCTTGGGAGGGCCTGCGTAATCAAGAACAGGATGGTTAAGGGATATCGGGCAAAGGAGCTGGATACCAAGCTGCGCCTGGAGAGGACCAGGAGCGAAGCAAGGCTGCTCCATAAGGCGAAGCGGGCCGGGGTGCTGTGCCCGACCGTGCTCGAGATTGACGACTTTTCGATAACGATGAGCTTCATAGATGGCGAGCGCCCGGCGATGGGCGGCAAGGAGGCGCGCGATGCCGGAATGATTCTTGCGAAACTGCACGATGCAGATATAATACACGGGGATTACACCCCTGCGAATCTTATCGAGAGCGGGCGGCGGGGCGCAAAGCAGTTGTATGTGATTGATTTCGGCCTCGGCTTCATATCGAACGATGTTGAGGACAAGGCGGTCGATGTCTTCACCATGCTAAGGGCGCTCGGAAAGGACGGGCAGGGCGAGGAGTTCGTCAGGGGCTATTCTGGGTACCAGAAATCGAAGTCTGTCCTCGCCCGCGTTAAAGACGTGGAAAAAAGGGTCAGGTACGCGTTCTGAAGGCAGGATTGCCCAGCGCCTCTTTTATTCCTTCGAGCACCTTGTCGAAAAATCCGATGGGGATGGTTTTTCCGAGTTTTGGCGGGCAGCCGACGTTCATCATCCCGCCGAACCTGCGAAGGTTCTCACTTTGCGCCCAGATTTCTGCAAGGCTATTGTGTTTCACGTTTCCCTGGATGCTGACATCATCGCCGGGGCACCTTAGGGCCAGCCCGTCGCGCCGCACAAACATGCCATGCCCAACCTGCTGGCATGGGCGGACGCCCACGTAAGGGCTGACGCCTTCGCGTTCGATATCCTCAAGGCCGTATATGCCGTTTTGTATTGCCCAGACGTTTATCTTCACATATAGGCTGACCAGCTCTGCCTCGCCCGGGTTGATGGAGTTGAAGACTGAAGCGTCCCTGCAGGAGCCTGAAACCATCGTGGGTGAGGAGATGATGTAGATATGCCTTCTCCTGGCCCAGACGTGGAGGTCGAAAATCTCATCGATATTGCTACGGAGAATCGGGTTCACGATGAGAGAAAGCCTTGTCGGCTCCCCCGGGATGAAATCGTTGAATCCGATGCCCGCAAGCAGCTCCATAGCACGGTTCCGAACCTGGGGGTATCCCTCCCGGCCAACGATGCGGGCCTGGGTTTCGGGGTGGAAAGAATTCGCCCCGAACAGGATGGTGGCGCCAAAATCATCCCGAAGCCGGATTGCAAGCTCCTCCGGGCTCAACCCATGGATGGTTTTCGCCAGGCGCTCGTCCCCCAAAGCCGTCGCCTTCGTGAATATGAGGGGCGTGATGTCGCGCTTGGCCAGGTAATCCAGGAAGTGAAACAAGGTGCGGTCTTCGAGGGGCTCGCCAGGGCCGATTATCTTGACCGAGCGCAGGCCAAGCGATTTTCCCTCATCCACCACGCGAAGGACATCGGAATCGCCAAGGAGCTCATTGCGAATCTGCATGAGCCGGGTTGTCGGGTTGAAGCAATGGGCGCATTTGAGGCTGCAGCTCGCGCTGCCTGTCATGTCCAAATCCATAGACAGCATCCGCCCATCCCGCGCAGCTTCGGTGAGCACGGTTTGGGGGAAATTCCAGCCTTTGACATCATTCACATGGCCATTGGGAAAACGGCCGAGGAACTTCACTCCCACCTTTGGGAAATCCAGTTTCTTCTGTAGTGGTTGCATGAAGAAATTAGTGTAATAGCCCGGATATTACGCTGGTCCTTGCGCAGACAAGTGGTTTTGTCGTTTTTCTGACGTGGCTGGCGCTAAGGGAAGAACGAGGGGGGACCTTCAGATCAATTCTGGAGCTCGATTATTTTCGCTATGGCTGGCATTAGCTTGCACTCGGCTTTCCTAAGCAGTTCGCTTGCCGCAGCCTCGCTGATGCCCATCTGCCGGCCGATTTTCTCCAGCGATGTGCGCTTGGGAATGTCGTAGTAGCTCAGGTGTCCGGCCAGGCGCAGGGCCTC
>JAZDMN010000015.1:0-5714 GCA_043800955.1 Microcaldota archaeon | reverse complement strand
CGACCCGTTCCTGACATTCTATATCCCCGTGGCGCTTTCGTTCGTTGCGCTTGCTGCGGGGCTGTTTATCAGCGTGAAGTTCATCCTGGGGCGGCCGCTTGCCTCCTTGGTGACAACGCGCCCGAAAGCTGACATGAATAGAATAGGCAAGGGCTTCATGATTTTTTTCGCATTCAACGTGATAGCAAACGCGGTATCATTCCTGCTCGAACCCTCATCGTTCGCCCTTTCGCTAGAACCTGAGCGCCTCCTGCTTTTCGCTCCGCTTTACGCCATCTTCACAATCATTCAGACATCATCCGAGGAACTGCTCTTCAGGGGCTACCTCCTGCAGGCATTCGGCAGGGCGGTAAGGAACCCGCTCATGGCTGCGTTCCTCTCATCATCCCTCTTCATGCTCGTCCATCTTGGCAATCCGGAAGTATCGAACGGCTTCCTAGTCACTTCGGCCTATTATTTCATTGTCGGCTATTGGCTTTGCCTGGTGACCTTGAAGGACGGCGGGCTTGAGCTGGCCCTCGGCGCGCACGCGGCCAACAACCTCTTCATACTCCTGCTAAATTACGAGACATCCGCACTGGAAATCGTCCCTTCGGTCTTCAAGATGACCGGGACCGGCTTTGATGATATGGCGCTTTCGCTGGCGCTGTTCGTCGTGATGTCTGCTGCTGCCTATTATCTCCTCTTCAGGGGCAATACTGAGCCAGGTCAGCCACGGGAAGGGGCAAAATTGAAAAAGAAGCGGACAATCCGGAATCCTGCGCAGGCCTGAATGTTGCGCGGATGTCTGTTTGGAACCCGGAGTGAGAGCTAAGTCCTGCTATGGCGCTGATATCGCATTCCCAAGCCTGTCTGCACACTATCCTGCCAGTTGCTTGCGTGCCTTCCAGCAGGAAATCGATTTTCGGGTCGAGTATGATGCGCTCGAGCGAGCCATCCGGATTGATAACGCTCAGGCGTGCGCGAAGGACACAACCTTCGTAGATATCTACATTGAGTTCGGTTTGACGCTCTCTCTCAATCTTTGGTTTCATGCGGCCTCCTGCGCTCCTGCCGCCAAAATCCATTCCAGTTTGTTCGGTTGTCTTCCCGGAATTCTGAGCCTCGATATTTACCACAGTAGCATTGCCTGAAGGCATCTGCGGAGGATTCGAATGACATTCAAAAAGCACCATGGGCGCGGCGATTGCTGCAACCCTCGCCATGCCTGATTTGTCCATCAGCTTTAATCCTCTTGCGGCCAGCGTCTTCATTCAAACACCAATTCATCAGCTTCCAAAAACACCTGATACAGGATATGTGTGGACATCCTATTATAAATGTTATATTTTATTCAAAAAAGTGATATGTGTGAATCCGCAACGCCTATTCGGCCAATTCCGCGCTTCAGCAGGAATTATCCTCTACGATTATAGTGGCGTCATCAGCAAAGCCCCAGGCAAGCTGGGACCTAAGGACCGAACGCATGAGCCTCTCCGAGATTATCACCGGGTCGTGGGAAAGCATCGTCCACCTGTTGATTTCTGACGAGGCATCAGCAAGAAAATTCGTCACTCCGTCGCTTGTGAAGACGAGCCTGCCTGTTTCGCGTTCGTGCTCTTCGATTTCGGATTCCGCGAGGCTGCCGGCCCTGCCGATAACAGTGCGCATCTCGTATGTATCAGCAAGCGCTTCAAGGACATCGCCTTCCGCATCGTTCCAGACAATGAACGGGATGCTGTCCCCCACCTTGAATACCTTCGAGCGCCCATTTTCAGATATCCCGATAAGCAGGGTACTTACGCCGCTGTCCATTCCAGGCTCGCCGAGGCTGCGTATGCTGTCAGAATTCAGCAATGCCGCGACCTTCTCGTTGATGCCACAGATGCTTCTCCGGTCGATTCCGTTCGCTGATACGCCAAAGGCCTCAAGAACAGCAAGGTGGCTGGCGAGCGAAGCGAACCTAGCGGAACCGCAGCCGTCCGCGAAAAGGATCGCCTTTCTGTTATTGAATGAGCACAGCCTGAAGCTGTCCTGGTTCTCAGCGTACCTTTTCCTCACGCTGACTGCGTAGCCTACTCCCGGCATGTGCATCCTTGTCGAACCGAGGAATCTTTTCGGGCAGATGGCTTCAAGTTCGAGAGCCCTCCGAAGGTTGTTCTCAGCACTGCCTATATCACTCGGGAAGGCACGAAGGATGCTGCTTGCAAGGCCGTTTTTAAGGTGCTCCCCGCATGCCCTGGAAGCTTCGTCCATCTCGGGACCGAGGTCGGCGATGCTGAGCCATGATGAATCAGGCCCCATGGTCTCATATGCCGCCTGAACTATGATGGAGCGGATAATCTCGAAAGCCGCGGACCGTTTCACCTCAGTCTCTCCGACACCGCCGGTCTTCCTGTACTCCTCTAGAAGGACCTCCCTGCCCCTGCGCACCGGGTCGGGCGCCCTCCTGACGCTGTCTGCAAGTTTTCTGAGGGAGCCATTATCCATGCTAACAGACTTGCTGCATAACATTTATAGTGGTTATTGTAAGATAAAAATGAAAGATACCCCTAAGACGACGGTTTTGAAGGCTTATTGGCTGTAATACGTGCGCAGTTCGGAGAACGGGACGTCCGTCTTTCCGTAATTAGTCTCAACGGTGCATGACTTATTGTCGAGCATGCAGTCGATATTGGCGAAATATTCAGTTAATGGGTCGGCTGTGCTTATTTCGCATTTATAGCTTTTTATAAGCGGCTGGACGGTCTCCTCGCATGCGCAGGAATAAACCATGCCGGCGCTAGCACCGGCCTCCTCCTTCGCCCTCTGCAGGCATGCCGTTTCGACATTAGCTAGGATGATGCTGTCCCAGAGCGCCATGTCCTCTGCGCTGATATTCGTCGTTGAGGTATTGAGGCTGATGCTCCCGCCGTTCCCTCCCGGCCCTGTTCCGTCGCCATCCGTGGAGGGGCTCAGGTATAAATAAGCAAGTATGCCGCAAGCTGCAGTAAGAAAAAAAAGGAGGATTATGATGCCGGCTAGTAAAATTGCCGTCATCGAACTTTTGCTCACTTCATCCAGCCCCTCATCCTCATTGCGTCCGAGACGCGCTCGCGCGCGATGTCGAGGGCTGCTTTGCGCGTGTCGTGGTCCTTCGTCCGCTCGAGCATGAGCTTCGTGTTGCTCTTGAGCTTCCCCTCCACGACCTTGAACATCGTGTCGGCATCCCAGCCCTGTGTTTCGCAGTAGCTTGATATCACGCCTCCTGCGTTGGCAACGAAATCAGGCAGTACCAGGACTCCCTTGCCCATCAGCACCTTCTCCACCTCGTATTTGGCCGGAAGGTTTGCCGCTTCGGCGATGATTTTCGCCTTGACGTTGTTGACGTTGCCCATATGGATGACGTCGGGCCTTGCACCCGGGATGAGGATGTCGACAGGGAGCTCGAATAGCTTTGCCGCATCGAGCTTCTCGCCCGCTGCTGCAGTCACTGTCCCCTTTTCCGCCTTGATTCTCATCAGGTCCTCGAATTTGAGCCCGTTCTTGTCGTAGATTGTACCTTTCGAATCCGAGACCGCGACGACTTTAGCGCCCCATTCGGTCAGGAATTTCATGGTGAATGTGCCGACGTTCCCGAACCCTTCGATTGCGACAGTCATCCCGTTCAGGCTTTTTCCCATGTGCTCGACCGCGGTCCTTGTGGAAATCGCGACTCCGAAGCCGGTGGACCCAAGCTCATGAGGAAGGCCGCCTATGCTTGCGGGCTTGCCGGTGCACGCCATCGGTGTGCCGAGTTCATCGGCGAACTGCGCCATCTCCTTTTCAGTCGTGTTCATGTCCGGACCGGCGATGTATTGCTCGGGTATGACGTCTTTAATTTTCCGCGCGAATGCGCGCATGACCGCCTCCTTCTGCTCTGGAGTAAGCTTCCTCGGGTCTGCCTTGATTCCGCTTTTCGCCCCGCCGAAAGGAAGGTCCGCCATCGCATTCTTCCAGGTCATTGCGCGGGCGAGCCCCATCACTTCCTCTGTCGTGACATCAGGGACCATCCTCATGCCGCCCTTTCCGGGCCCTCTTGCGGTGTTGTGGATTACACAGACGCCCTGCATTCCGGTCTTCTGGTCGTAGACCTCTATTATCTTCTCAAAGCCGAATTCATCCTCTCTTCGCATAGTGATTGACCTCGTCGTATTTTTGTTCTCTGTATCCTCAGATGGTTTTAAAAACATATATCAGGAAAGGCCGGCAGATGCCGTATTATAGCGGCACGCAGCGCCTTCCCGCCTCATCGCAACCTGCAGGGCATGCGTGGTCGTCATTGACAACGTTGTTGCCAGAGCACGTCCATTCCCGGAGCGTGTTGCTATCGAGGCATTCGTCATCCTCGGATCGCCGGCCTTTGGTCACCGAGCCCGCCTCGATGTAGTCCGCACCGCCGTCGCTGTCTACGCACGGCGAATCAACGCAGTGACCCATGAAGCAGTACTGCTCAAGGCTGCATGGAACCTTTTCCGCAATCAGCCAGTTGGAATCGCAGAAATACTCTGCTACTGAGTACGACTCGGCACATTCGTCATTCACGTAATTCGCATACCCGTTCACGGTCGTCATAGTGGCAGAACCCGAGACGTTCTCGTTGCGCCCTCCGTCGCTATCCATGCAATATGTCTGTGCGCAAACCCTGTTCCAGCAGATGCCACGTACGCTGGAGGAGAAGTGTGTGAAGCAATCTACATTCGAGTACGTGTAGTCCCCTCCATCGCACCGATATTCCTTCAGTATGGTCAGATTCGTGCATTCGTCCATTTTCGAGACCGAGCCTATCGAAACCGTGCCCGAAGTCAGCGGAACATTCCCGCCGTCGCTGTCCACGCAGCTCGCCTCAACGCACCGACCAGAAGCGCATATTTCGTCGCTTCCGCAGTTCATTTCAACGCTCACCGCGTCGTTTGCTTCGCAATAGAACTCCTTGACGGTGTCAGAATCGATGCATCCGTCATATGAGGTTATTCCGCCTTTTGAAACCTGCCCGGAAATCCTTTTGTCCTTCCCGGCATCGCTGTCAAGGCAGTTCTGGTAGACGCATTCGCCGCCGCTGCACCAGTAGTCGGCCCCGCATGCCGCCGTCGTCTGCTCGAGCGAGTTTCCATCGCACCAGTATTCGTTGATGGTTGAATTGTCCTTGCAGAAATCCGTGAAGCTGCCCTCGTCTGTCGTCGCCGTGCCCGTCTCGTAGGCATCGTTGCCTCCGTCGCTATCTGAGCAGACGGACTGCTTCACGCACCGACCATCCGAGCAGCCTTCCATGCTTCCGCATTCTATAGTTGTGTTCATGGCCGTATTATCGCTGCAGAACTGTTCGATGACATGCTTTGCATCGCTGCAAATATCGCTGATGCTCACCTGGCCTTTCTCAAGCGTCCCTTTGGTTTTCGGGACCGAGCCGCCGTCGCTATCCGAGCAAATGTCGCTCGTGCACCGCCCGTCATCGCAGACCGTGCCCTCCGGGCACTCCATGGTCTCGACTTTAATCGCCCCGGAATCGCAATAGCCTTCCTGCAGGCTGCCTTCGTTAACGCAGAAGTCCTCACTCTGATTCTGCCCCTTCGCCTGCGTGGTCCCTTTTTCGATGAGGTTCTTGCCCGAATCGCTGTCAGTGCACAGCGCTTCGGCAGCCGTGGCGTTGCTTTGGCATATGCCGCTGTACGCGATTTTAGAATTCGCTGCCTGTGCTAGGCACGTGTTCTGGTATG
>JAZDMN010000063.1:0-3238 GCA_043800955.1 Microcaldota archaeon | reverse complement strand
CGGCTGATCTAGGGAGCCTCGCTCCCTGGATTCCAGCGACCGCAGGTCGCTAGAAAGCCGTGTTTCTGATGCTCTTCGGCGGAGGATTTCTCAGGCCATGGTATTTAAATTTATCCGGCTATACCTATCGAGTTCTATGCCGATATCAACCGTATTCGAGGGTAAGATAGAGTACATGCAGATTCTGGACAAGGACGGGATCGTTGATACCGCGCTTGAGCCGAAGCTCCCTAACGAGATGCTGGAAAAATTGTACCGTCTTATGGTTTTTGGAAGGGTCTGGGACAAGAAATATGTTGCGCTCCAGAGAACCGGCAGGATGTATACCTACGCGCCATTTGAGGGCCAGGAGGCGATATCCGTCGGGACGGCGGTTGCCGCGTCCCCTAAGGACTGGCTTTTTCCCTCCTATCGCGAGGCCTCGATGATGTATTATATCCGGGGCCACCCCTCATACAAATCCAACCTGATGTGGATGGGCTTCGAGGAAGGGCTTCATCTGGACGGGAAAACGAGGTGTTTCCCTTACGCCATACCGATTGCCACCAATCTTCCACAGGCTGTCGGAGCGGCATACGCCCTCCGGATGAAAGGCGACAATGCCGCCTGCATAGCTCTCTGCGGCGATGGAGGCACGAGCGAAGGGGATTTCCATGACGCGCTCAACTTCGCCGGTGTCTGGAACGCCCCATGCGTCTTTGTCGTATCCAATAACCAGTGGGCGATTTCGGTACCGAGGAAAATGCAGACGCACTCCGAAACACTGGCCCAGAAGGCGCTCGCTTACGGGATGAAAGGTATCCAGGTGGACGGCAACGACGTTCTGGGCGTGTATAAAGCCGTGAAGGACGCCTCAGACGATGCGAGGGCCGGCAAGGGCCCCACATTGATTGAGTGCGTGACATACAGGATGGGCCCCCACACCACCGCAGACGACCCGAAGAAGTACCGCCCGGATTCCGAGGTCGCGTTTTGGCGCGAGAGGGACCCGATAAAGCGCTTCCGGATTTATCTTGAAGCCAAGGGCATATGGAGCGATGCCTTTGAGAAAAAAGTACAGGATGAAAGCGCTGAGATTGTCGAGAAAACAGTCAGTGAGGCCGAAGCGTTCAAGCCGGACCCGAAGGACATCTTCAGATATACGTACTCCAGGATGCCCAAGGACATCGAAATGCAGATGAAGGAATGCTTCGGGGAATAGAAGGGTGGCGCTCATGAAGATGAACATGGTGGAAGCAATCAATAATTGCCTGAGGCAGGAAATGGAACGCGACGATGCGATTGTCCTTTTGGGAGAGGATGTCGGCGTGGACGGCGGCGTCTTCCGCGTGACCGAGGGCTTATTCGCTAAATTCGGCAAGGATCGCGTCATAGACACTCCTCTTTCGGAAGACGGCATAATCGGCACGGCTATCGGAATGGCCGCCATGGGTCTGCGGCCGGTGCCGGAGATTCAATTCCAGGGATTCGATTACGAAGGCTACCACCAGGTAGTCCAGCACATGTCGCACCTGCGGAACCGTACGAGGGGGGCGATAACGCTCCCGATTGTCATGAGGCTGCCGGCAGGCGGAGGGATAAAGGCGCTCGAGCACCACGGCGAAAGCGCAGAGAGCATCTACATCCACATGCCAGGCCTCAAAGTCGTCTATCCGTCATCGCCTTATGACGCCAAAGGGCTCCTGGCTGCCTGCCTGACCGACGAGGACCCCGTATTGTTTTTCGAGCCGAAGAGGATATACCGCGCTTATCGGGAGGAAGTGCCGGAGGAGAGGTATACGTTACCCCTTGGCAAAGCGAATATACTGAGGGAAGGCACCGACGTCACGCTGATTTCATGGGGGGCTATGACTTATGTCAGCAAGGATGCAATCGAGGATGCCGCCAAGGAGGGGATATCGGTGGAGCATATCGATTTGAGGACGCTTTCACCCTGCGACTGGGATACCATTCATAGCTCGGTGAAGAAGACCGGAAGGGCGGTCGTCGTGCATGAAGCGTACAAGACGCTGGGCTTTGGAGCCGAGATAGCCGCAAGAATAATGGAGAATGACTTCCTCGAGATGGAAGCGCCTGTCCGCCGCGTAACCGGATGGGACATCCAGATACCGCTTCCGAGACACGAAGAGCATTTCTTCCCGGGAAAAGAGAGAATATTGAAGAACATCATCGAGACAGCGCGATTCTGAACTAACCAAGGGGGTTGTTGTTATAGCTAAGGAATTCAGGTTTCCGGATTTGGGCGAAGGGATTCATGAAGGCACGATAGTCAAATGGCACGTGAAAGAAGGCGACCGTGTCAAAACCGACCAAGTGCTTGCGGAGGTAGAGACCGACAAGGCCATTGTCGAGCTGCCGTCGCCGGGCGAAGGTACACTCCTTAAAGTCAATTATTCGGAGGGGCAGGTTGTGAAGGTCGGGGAAGTCCTCCTTGTCATTGGAGAGACCGGCGAAAGCGTACCGGTATCGGTAGCGGGTGAACGCCCTACCGCCGCCATTCAAACAGCTCCGACATCGATTCAATCCGCGCCTGCGTACACGGGCCATCACCAGGCCACCCCGGCAACACGCAAGATTGCAAGGGACTTGGGAGTGGATATCGAGAAGGTGCCAGGCACAGGACCAGGCGGCAGGGTTACGGAAGAGGATGTGAAAGGCGCGGCTTCGGGAATCATCTTCTCCGCCTCCGGGCAGGGCCAGCCTGGAATGCAGCCGACAGCAAGGCCGCCAGCCCCGGGCAGGGCTGCAGGTGCACCGGAAATAACCGTCCAGGAAGGCGACGAGAGGGTTCCGCTCACCCGTCTGCGGAAAATAATAGCAGAGCGAATGGTTTATTCGAAGACGCACATCCCGCATGCGTGCGGCATGGATTATGCCGACGTTACGCGCCTTGGAGAGGTCAGGGAGAAGGAGAAGAAGAATTTCGAGCCCAAAGGCGTGAAGCTGACATACCTGCCGTTCATCGTCAAAGCCGTGGCGATTGCGCTCAAGGAATACCCACGCTTCAATGCGCATTTCGACGAGGAGAATGGGGAGCTGGTAATCCGGAAGCAGCACAACATCGGAATCGCGGTTGATACGCCTGAGGGCCTCATGGTGCCGGTCGTGAAAGACGTGGATAGGAAATCTATCGTGGAAATCGCGCAGGACATAGAGCATCTTGCCGCTTTGGCGAGGGGGAGGAAGCTCAAGCTCGAAGATATGCGGGGCGGGACCTTCACGATTACCAATGTCGGCA
>JAZDMN010000045.1:0-15605 GCA_043800955.1 Microcaldota archaeon | reverse complement strand
GTCGGCAAAGCCCATCTCGATATCCATCTGCGTGATTTCGTTGAGGTGTGTCGTGGTGTTGTGTTTTTCTGCCCGGAAGACCGGGACGCTCATCATGACCCTATCAAAACCGCCAATCACTGCCAGCTGCTTGTATAATTGCGGAGACTGGACTAGATACGCCTTGTTCTCGAAATACTGGAGCTCGAACACATCTGCCCCGCCTTCTGTGGCAGCGCCTGTTATGGCCGAGGTGTGGATCTCCAGGAACCCAAGCTCCCGAAGCTTCTCGCGGAAGGCATGAGCTGCAATCGACTTCACGCGGAAAATCAGCGACGTCTCCTTGCGGCGCAGGTCTATGAACCGGTTGTCCAGGCGGGTGTCTATCTCGGAAGGTACCACTCCTGTCGGGTCGACCGGAAGCTTCTTCTCGACCTTGTTCAGGAGCGAAAATGCGGAGGGGATCAGCTCCACTCCGTTCGGTGCAATCTTGTTCTCCTTGATCGTCCCCTCGAAAGAGACGACATCCTCCTTGTTGAGCTTCACCGAATCGAGGAGCGCATCATCGACAACCCCCTTCTTCATGGTGACCTGCATGATGCCGCTGATGTCGCGCACCTGTACGAACTTGAGCTTCCCAAGGTCCCTAAAATCGTGGACCCACCCGGCTATCCTCACCTTGCCCTCGCGGACACCCCTTGCATCCTTGATGTAATGCGTCCTGTGCATAGAACCAACCGCATTCAAGCATTCAACTAATTAGGCCTTTTCCAATCTACTATCAACGACAATAGATATTAAAAAGGCAGGCCGGGATAATCCTGCATGGAGGTACTCCTGCCCATACTCCTTACACTGCCCGCAGCCGCAGGAGCGATGATTGGCCTTGCCATGGGGGCCGGTATCATGATTGTTGGCGTCATGTTCATGATGGCCTACGCCCTCTCGAACCCCCAGCTCGTGGCCTTGGCGCGGGAGGAGCTTGCCGCGCTCATTTTCACGGCATTCATCCTGCTTTTCTGGATAGGGTCGGACGCCTTCCTCAACGGGGTGTCCAACGGCCTGCTGGTCTCCACCCTTCCCCCTAGCCTGCAGGGATTCGCATCATCGAACAACCTCGGCGGCATGACATCGAGCCACCTGAACCTTGCGATGGCGACGCTCAGCCTAATCGAGCAGAAGCTCAAAGCGCAATACATCGATTTGTACCTGTTCGAGGCCCTGATAGGATTCCTTTCGACAATCAGCTTCCCCCTCGGTTCCCCGGTCCCGGCAGTGAACGTCATATCGTTCTCCCTGGCCCCGTTCACCGGCCTCACGCTGCTCTCAAACGCCCACACGGTCATTGTCGAATCCATCGGCTACCTTGTGACGGTGGTGTGGGCAAAGCAGTTCATACTCATATTCACTCGTGACTGCATCCCCCTCCTGCTGTTTCCCATCGGCCTCGTGCTCAGGGCCATCCCGTTCTTCAGGAGAACCGGCTCCAGCGTGATTGCGATATGCTTCGCCATGTATTTCGTGATGCCCTTTGCAATAATACTCTCGAACTACATGATATTCGACATGTTCAAGACGGCCGACTTCACATACACGCCATCGGCTGCCAGCTACTTCGGGACGGATAGGACCGCGAACGAGACGCAGGAGGGCGTGGATAGGGGGCGCTCGGGAAGCGAGACCAACGCCATGCTCGAGCAGTTCATGGCCCCGGGCGTGGTTGAGGAGGCATCGAACAACGCCACTGATGAGTGCTCTGGAAATTTCATCGTCAAGCTCCTCTGCAGCGTCAAGAACATCGTGTCAGGGGCAATCAGCGTCGTCGGCGGTTTCCTCAAGACCGTCTGGAACATATGGCGCTTCATGGTCGGCATGACCGGGGACTTCTTCTTCACGGGATTCAACAACCCGCTGATGCCTGCAAGCGCATCCGCGGGCCTGTTCCACTTCATCATCCAGGAGGTCAGCACCATCAGCCCGTTCATCATCCTGATAATGCTGACAACAGTCATAGAAATCATCATCACGGTCACGGCGTACCGGAGCATCTCGCTCCTTATCGGCGGCGAAGCCGAGCTTGTCGGTCTTACGAAGGTCGTTTGACATGAGACGCCCGCTGCTGTCCCTGTCCCTGCTCCTGCTCCTCATGCTGAGCGGCATCTCGTTCGCCCAGAAATTCTTCAACGAGCAGCCGCAGGAGCCTGCGCAGGCGACTATCGACCAGGTCTCGATTGCCATGCAGATCCTGGTGCCGCTGATGATGGTGCTCATAGTGGTCGCGGCCGCGGCCTATGTCGGAGGCCAGTTCTTCGGTGCCGAAACGAGGGCGCGCGCGACCATATGGGCGCAAAGCCTCCTCATAGCCGTCGGCATCTCGGCCCTGATAATAATCGGCATCTACACCCTCCTCCCGACATTCTTTGGAGGTTCGGTGCCTGAGAATACGGACGTAGTCGGGATAATAGCCAAAATAAAGGACTCGCTGGCCATGTTCCTGATAGCATCCGCCGTCGTGCTCGTCGTGCTGGCAGCTGCAGTTTACGCGGCCGGACAGATGACCGGGGCAGAGACGCGCGCCCGCGCCTCCGTGTGGTCGATGGGCCTGATCGGCGGGGCGGCATTCGTCACCGTGATGTACATACTCCTCATCGAGCTCATGCCGGTCCTCTCAGGCGTCCTTGTAAGTCCGGAGTTGGGCCTATATGGCGCGGTCATAAGCAACATAGTCCTGTTCGTCGCCTTCTTCATCCTGCTCACATACCTCGTCTCGAAGGTCTTCAAGGTGCCTGAATGGGACGCATATCTGAACATCGAGCTCTCAAGCCTGTTGGCATCGTTCGTGCTGGTATTATTCATCCTCGGCATGTTCACCGTGGGCACCGCAATGGCCCTTTTCATAAGCGGCGGCTCATACTCGAGCCCGCCCCAGGCGGCGATATCATACATGCAGGCGACCGTGGTCGACAGCATACTTTGGGCTACGATAGACGTCTATAAGATACAGGCCTGCACATCCATCCTGTCCACCTTCTCGAGGCGTATCGGCGAGTTCGTGCTCACGCAGACCTACAAGGTATTCCCCGGGCTCGACACATTCGTGAACATCACGAACGTCCTGACATTCACCCTCCTTTCCCTCTACAACTCGGCCAAGGTCCAGGTCATCCTGCTCTATGTGTCGGATGCCCTGATGGTCCCGTTCTTCCTTCCTGCAGGCCTCATACTCAGGTTCTTCCCGCCGACAAGGGATGCGGGCGCGTTCCTGATTTCGCTCGCATTCGGGTTCCAGGTCATTTTCCCGATGACCTACCTTCTCAACAAGGCGATACTCGACGATATCCACTACCTCCCCTACAACTCGCCCGGCGAGCGGCCGACACTGCTCATCCAGTCGCTCTGCGGGCCTTTCAAATACGGCGTCGCGGGCTTCCTCTTCAACCCATCGGCCAATCCGATTTACAGCATGATTCCAGGAGGCCAGACGATTGGAAACGCGCTTTCGCGCATCGTCTCAGAAGGGCTGCTGAACTCCATATCCATGGCGGAATTCATCCCGATACTCAAGCACATCGGCGCACTGTCGCTGCTCTCCCTTTTCATGCCCGCCCTCTCGATGATGCTCACGATTGCGTTCATAAACGCGATGGCCAAATTCATCGTAACGAAGGTTTGACTGATGGCATTCCTTGACATGTGGCAAAGCTGGCTGTGGTTCGCGGGCGCTGCGCTCGGTATAGCCACGGGGATATCGTCAGTCGTCTACATGCTTTCGGAGATGCTCCAGAACGAAAAGATGAAGACCTGGGCCAAGATGGAGCTGACAGAGGTGGTGTATTCCGCCATCATAATCTCCATGGCCATCGTCACGTTGCCCCTCATTGACGCGGTGGTGCAGGGCGGTCTCGGCGTATCTAACACGGGCGGGACTGGGGGAGGGATGCCCGGATGCGCGGGAACCGCGACCAGCGCCTGGATAAAGGTGGCCGACTACGGCTCGTTCAGCCACACGGTCCTGCCTCCTCAGTGCCTCGACATCTGCGGCGACGCCATCGCATTCAACAACCTGTCGGTATACCACGGAGTGGAATCCTGCCACCTCCGGCTCGGCATCTGGTACATGCGGGAGATTTTCGACGAGGCCAAGACCTTCTCGTTCGATATCTACCTCAGCTACATCAAGACCTCGATGATTGCCGAGTTCACGATAAACATTGAATTCCTTTTCGAGAAGGCCGGCTTCTTCACCTTCACACCCTGGAAGGGCTTCTTCACGATGGGCAACAAGATAAAGGAGATGGTCTTCGACTGGGCAATCAAGCTGATGATGCTCACCAAGTTCCAGGAAGTGATGCTGCGCTTCATTGCGATAGCCCTCTTCCCCGCCCTTTTCGTGAGCGGTGCGGTATTGCGTACCTTCACGTTCACGCGCAAGCTGGGGGGCCTGCTTCTTGCGATGGCAATCGCGCTCTATTGGATTTATCCGTCTTTCTACGCGTTCGGCGCGCTCATCATGCTTGATTTGAAGAACGACCCTACAATCCAGGGGGCTTGGATATCGAACACCGATGCGAATCCCCAGGGGGTGCTCAACCCTGACCCGCCGATAGCAAACACGATGTACATCCGCGATACCATCCCGATGCCCGGGGGAGGGATAGGGAACTACACCACGGACGAAGTGCGCTCGCGCCTCGCCGCCTATGAGGGCATGAGCTCGACGGATTATTTCGAGTACATGGAACAAGGGCGTACCGCCTCAGGCGAAGCCCTCACTCCTTTGACCGATCCGACCACTGGCAGGATGACCGACCTTTCAAGCAGGCAGTATTCGACGGCCACCGAAGGCGAGGTGAATGCCAGCCTCGCCCGCTCGAAGGAGGAGGTGGACACCTGGTACGGCAGCGTCTCGCGGGAGAGCAAGCTCGACAAGTTCATCAACTTCGCATGGGAGCCTAACGGCCCGCTGGACACCCTTGCCCGGCTTACGTTCTGGTCGGTTTTCTTCTCGCTCTTCAGCATAATAGGCACAATCGCAGCGATACGCTCGCTGTCAGCGACATTCGGAGGCGACATAGAGATCGCCGGGCTGACGAGGCTGATATGATGAAGCTGCAAATCCTCGTCCTGCTGGCAATCGTCCTCCTTTTCGGTGCCTCAGCGTATGCCGCGGACGAGAGCTCGCTTAGCAGCTTCTTCAACACAACGAACGCCACTATCACCGGCCAGGGTGACAGCTTTATCGATGCCGCAGGCGCAGGCGCCCAGCTTGCCCCTACGACCTTCGGCTCGGTATATGACGCGTTTGGCCCGGGGAACTGCGGCGACTACTGGATAAGCGCGGTCGGCGGAGCGTCAACGATAATCGGGGTCTGGTACATCCCCACGATTGCAGTCGTTTTCATAGTCCTCCTAGGGCTCGCGCTCGTCTACATGTGGGGCCAGGTATTCAATTCCCCCCAGATGATTGCCCTTGCCAAGGACGAGTTCTTCCAGATTTTCCTTACCGTCATGCGCGTCGTATTCCTCATAGGAATGCTCAGCGCTGGCGAGGTCTGGTACTCCCTGCGCGCCACCGATACCGGCGACCGCATCTACAACAACCTGAACAACAAGAACATGATAGATTCCGCCAGCGCATTCGCAAGGATGATGGTGAGCGACATGGTCCAGCATTACAGCATGCTCGTCATGTACAACATGGTCATCCACACGCTTTATTCGTCAACGATGTGGGTGGGCGTCACCTGGCGCGCCATGTATTCGTTCAACCTGGGCCCGGTCCTCAAGCCCCTGATAGACATCGTGGGGAGCGCCCTTCAGTTCCTGTCGCTGGGAATCAGCGAGTGGATGCTCCACATCGTGACATTGTGCCTGATAAAAAAATGGACCTGGGGCCTGTTCATACCCCTGAGCATGCTGCTCCGCGCATTCCCGTATACGAGGAACGCCGGTGAGGCATTATTCGCCCTTGTGTTCGCGCTGGCGCTGTTCTACCCGTTCATGTTCATCTTCGATTACGAGGTCCACAAGATAATGAAATACAACCTTGTAGATGCCCAGAAGGCCATGGGCTCGTTCCTGCACAAAAGCGGCATCATGAGCCTGTTCGGCTCGGTGCTGGTCATGATGTTCCTCATGGCCGGGGTGTTCATGCCGTTCTTCCTGGGCGGGGCGCTCAACCTCGCATTCGAGCTGATACGGGGGTCGGTCTACTACATAGTAATAATAAGCATATTCCTGCCGTTCATCAACATATTCGTGACTCTAACGGCAGCAAAGGAGATTGCGAACTTCTTCAGGGTGGATGTCAATTTCATGTCCTTCCTGAAAATCATTTGAGGAGAAAAAAATGCAGCTGATAACACCTGGGGAAATCGTATCCGGAAGCGCCGGCCTCTTCGGCAGCGGATTAGGCCTATGGCCGTATGCAATCCTTTCCGGGATGGCCCTTGGCGTATCAGTGGCCATCCTCGGGTTCATGTACCTTTGGGGGTCGCTTTTCCGCAACGCCCAGATGCATGCCTATGTCAAATCGGAGATGTACGAGCTTGGAATCACCGCGATAATGATTCCGATGATTTACGGCGCGGTCATGGCCATGGGCACGCTGACCATCGGGAGCTTCGTACCACCGGACCTTATTCCGGCCGCTTCTGGCGGGGTCGCGACAGCATCGGATACGCTTATTTACGACGCATCCGCGCACTTCTACCAGCGCGTGGAAAACGACATGACCGGCTGGCTGGAGATGAACTATATCATCAACATGTACGTCGACCAGATAGCATCGGTGACACCGTATGCGCGCCCGCTCGGCGTCGGCCTGGTCGCATCCCCCATGGCCGGCCTGGCGTCGCCAATCAAGCAGCTGCTCTACCAGATGACGACGGCGCTCTCGCTCGCATTCGTCATCAACCACGCGCAGCTTGTCGTTTACATCTTTTCGCTCCAGGCGTTCCTGAAATACTACCTCCCGATAGGATTCTTCCTGCGCGCGTTCACACCAACGAGGCGCCTCGGGGGGACGATAATAGGCGTCGCCGTGGCGTTCCTCTTCGTCTTCCCCGCGATATCCACAATCACGTACACGATGTTCTACTCCCCGGTCGGGGGACCGCTCGTCACGTTCCGGGCCATGCTCACCCAGTACATGAGCGACGGCTGCGACCCCGGGACATCACCGGACCAAGTGTGCTTCACCGGCCATTTCAAGCGCTTCTACGCCAACAATTTCACGGGGATAGGGGACAGCCTCATCAACCTCATCGGCGGTGTGGTTGGGGGCTTGGGCAGCCTGCTCCAGAGCCTGATAGGCAACATGTTCCTCATGCTTATGCTCTTCCCGATATCTGTCGTCAGCTGGGCATTTGCCATAGGCTTCATCGTACCGGCGTTCAACGTCATAATATTCACGCAGGCGGCCAAGGCGCTGAGCAAGAGCTTCGGCGAAGAAGTGGACGTGAGCTCTCTAACCAGGATGATTTGAATGGCATTCACCACGAGCTTCTATGACGACTGGCGGACGATTTCCGTCGCCGCAGCTGCGCTTTCCATAATCGGCTCAGCCGCCCTCATCATGCTCTCGCGCCTCTTCGCGCTGCGCACACTCGAACAGGTCGCCAAGACCGAATTCGTATTCGCCGCATCGACCGTGCTCATCGTCATCATGACGCTGGGCATCATCGGGCTTGCCGAGCCGCGGCTTGGCGGGCCCGACAACAGCCTCGCCCGTTCGCTCTACCTGCTTTCGTTCGGCTTCAACTGCGCCGACCAGTCCAGCCCGGCCTATTCACCCGCATGCCAGCTTTCATTCAGCGAACAGAACACGCTCATCGACTGGATGAAGCTCTATCTTGCCACGCCGACAAAATGCGTCCAGCAGCTCATGAACGTGCTGTATGCGCTCGAAGTCCCGATTGCGGCAATGACCTCGGTCTACATGGAAATCTTCATGTCCGAGCACGCCTCAGGCTTCGGCGTCAAATGGATAGAGGAGCGCATCATGAACGCGACGGCCTCCTTCACCTTCTACATGTACGTGTTCTACCTGCTCGTCCACATGCTAAACTTCATCAAATATTACGCCGGTTTCTTTTTCTCCATCGGCGTCGTACTGAGGGCCTTCCCCCCGACGCGCGGGGCCGGGGCGTACCTGATGGCAATGGCGTTCGGGCTCTACTTCGTTTTCCCCCTCTCCTACATACTGATAGCGTCGCTCGGCCTGCCTCATGCCCAGTCGAACATTGTCGCATTCAACGCCACGGCTGCCGGCGGTCCGGGATATACGTGCTCGCTTCCGGACGTGCCGGACATCTCCCAGATGGCGTGCGGTGCCGACGATGCCGGACGCGTGATGGAGTTTAGGGACCTGATACTTGCAAACCGCGAGGAGCTGGGAACGATGATGACGCTTCGCATAGGCGATTTCGAGCGTAATCTCATCCATTCATTGTGCATCTTCCCCATGATAGCGTTCGTCGTCCTGCTGACGTTCGTCCTCAACACGACGAACCTCTTCGGCGGGAACATTCCCGAAATCGGGCGCGGCCTTGTCAAGCTGATTTAGCCCAGCCGAGCTGCCAGGGTAGCCTTGACGGTGCATCCCGGGACGCCCTTGAATAACCTTTTAATCCTCATATCCCCTATCTCCCCATGGCCACTCGGAAATTCGTCATCGACACATCGCTTTTCGTCAACCCGTATGCGCGCGAGAAATTCGGGAAGGACCCGAGTTCGGCAGTTCACGGGCTCGTGAAAGCCGCCGATGAGCTCGACATCGAGCTGTTCATCCCGCCCTCGATTTTCAACGAGCTGAAGAATTTCGCGGACGCAAAAGCCATCGAGGAACTCGAGCTTGTCGTGAAGAAGCGCGCGCCCAATACGTACGGGATATACCTTCCCGCGGCTGTGCTTTACGACTTCATCGAGGATGTCCGCCTTCGCATCAACAAGGGGCTCCGCCTGGCCGAGGATTTCGCCAAGGACAACCACCCGGACAACGACGAGAAGCTGCGGAAGCTGCGGGACAAGTACCGCGATGCGATGAGGACTGGCATAATCGACAGCAAGGAGGATTTCGAGCTCGTGCTACTTGCAAAAGAGCTTGAAGCCACGCTCGTATCGTGCGACGAGGGCGTGATGAAATTCGCGAACCAGATTGGGTGCGAGCACCTTTCAGCAGACAAGTTCCATGCGCTGCTGAAGAAGTTGAAGCAGAAGCGTGCATGACCATGTTTTTGCCAAAACTTCCCCCCTTATCTTCCAAAATTATGGAATAAGTAGACTGGGATAGCGTTTATCATATTTTTTAACATGAATGTATAAGAATTAATACATGATACCCTATGTCCGGTTCGTTGCGGTTGTGGTGCTCATCCTCGTATTCTCACAGTTTGCTTTTGCTTCTGATGCAGTGATTGCGTACCGCTCTGACACAGGCGTTGACGGGGTAACCTCCCCGAAGATTCGGTTCTGGAATTCCTCCAGCACGGGTTCCTGGGGACCTGAGATCGAGCTTGCCGGCACCGGGTCCGATATCCGCTGGGCCGTCATCAAATGGTCGAACGTTTCGCAGAAACTGGTCCTTGTTACGCAGGACGACGACAATTACCTCACCGGCTATGTCTGTTCCGCAAACTGCGATGACCCGTCGAACTGGAACGTGGCGCACGATATCGCAGTTCTTTCACCACCGACACCTGCCGATGAGCGGATGTTCGATTTCGAATTCGAAAGCGCAACAGGCGATGCTGTCCTCGTTTACAGCGTCCTTAGCTTCAATGCTTCCAGGGATCTGGGCTACAAGGTTCTTCCGAATGCCTCGAGCAGTTTCGCAAGCCTCACCGAATATTACATTGATGATACTGGCCATGTCATTCTGCCGATCCCCTATATCTGGGTCAGCACAGACCATGATCCGGTTCCTTCAAGCGAAGAAATCATAGTGACGGCCCATGATCCGCTGTTTTCAGATACGAACGCATGGATATGGGACGGAAGCGCTTGGGGCAACCAGGTTGAAATAACCAACAATGCGATCTCCACCTGGCGTTTCGAGGCCAACGCCGTAAAGTATGCGGTAGACGGGAGCAAGGGAATGGTGGTCTCGAGCCACACAGCCTCGTCAATCCCGTTCAATGGCTTTGTAAGGTACAGATACTGGAACGGAGCCTCATGGTCGTCGGCATCTACGTTCGATATCGATTCCGGCGTTCTTGACTTTGAGGATCCGATATGGATAACCCTGAAAGCGGACCCAGCCTCCGATGACCTTCAAGCGGTTATCCTGGACGATGATTTAACCACAGACCTGGGAACCGCCTACTGGAATGGCGCCAGCTGGACCATGACTGAAGATATCGATACGGGGGGCGTGGACATCGGGTCCAGGAGGCCGGCCGATTTCGAATGGAACCCATCCGGGTCGAGCGGAAGGCTTATCTGGGACACCGATGGAAGCGGGACCACTCTGAGCGTAAGGACCTGCGCCCCTCAGTGCACATCCGGAACAAGCACAATCTCCAGTTATGCGGCTACCGGACGTTGGGTTACGCTTTACACGAATCCCACTGACGCAGACACGGTCAATATCCTTGGCGTGAGGCTCAACAACAACGATGATCTGGGCTCCTTCATATTTAACGGGGCGTCTTTCTCCAATTACGGGGATTCGATTATAACAAGCGATGCCGATACAAGCCAGTTCGAATCGTTCAGCATTGCGTTCCTTGGCTCTGCAAATCTTTCCGCACTGAAACTGGACGCCACTTCCGCCCAGCCATCCCCCGGCGGAATTGTCGGGTTCAACATAACACTGACAAATACAGGTAATTCGACCCTTACCGATGTGGGCGTTACCGATACGCTTCCGGTAGGCCTCACATTCGCCTCTGCTTCCCCGGCTGCCGACTCAGTCGTTGGCCAGGACATCGGCTGGAACAACGTCGGCCCTCTTGCGCCTGGTTCCTCAACCGTACTTTACATAAACGCGACCGTCGATTCCGGAGTGGTCAATTCGACCGTCACATCAGTAAATCTGACGAACTGCGTTTCAGCGGATGCAGCTCCCCTGTCCGGGAGGAATGTGTCTGTTTCTGATTGCGATTTCGCCACGGTTTTCTATGCAAGTGTATCCATAATAAAAGTCGATATGACTCCGTTGCCGCCCTCCCAGGGCGGACTGGTCCAGTGGGAGATCAACATCAGCAATCCTGGGGAGGTAACGTTGGACCCCGTGCTGGTTGTGGATACCCTGCCATCTGGGTTCACATTCGCTTCAGCTTCGCCTTCAGAAGATTCCGTCGTGGGCCAGGTTGTGACCTGGAACAATGTCGGTCCGATCGCTCCTGGGGGCTCAGTCATTATCCTGCTGAATTCAACCGCAGACCTAAACATCTCTAACGGCACATACTCGAACGACGTCAGTGTTACAGGAGTTCCGCCGAACGGTTTCAATGTGACCGATTCCGACACAGCCAGCGTCGGTATCTCCACTGCTGCAATAAACGTCGTCAAGACCGTATCCCCTACTGCTGTGTCCATAAACCAAAATGTGACATTCACCCTAAACATAACAAACAGCGGTCAGATTAATCTGAGCGTCACCATCGTCGACACTCTTCCGCCCAATGTGTCTTTCAGCGGATCACCGGTTCCACCGACAAGCAACTCAAGCGGAGTGGTCACATGGTCGGCTCTCGTCAATCTCACTTCCGGCTCGTCCTTCCTGCTCCAGTACAATGTGACCGCAAACAGCAGCGGAGACTACTCTAACTTCGTTTTGGTCACCGGTGTCCCGCCAAACGGCGCAAACGTCACCGACAACGACAGCGCTTTCTTCACCGCTACCCCTCTCCCGGACGATGACGAGGAAGAAGAAAAAGATACCTTGGATCTCTCTGTGAGCTTGGAATGCAACCGCAACATCGTCACCGTAACTAGTGGCGGACCCGTCTCAGGCGCCGAAGTGAAGGTCAATGGCGATTCCATAGGAACCACCAACAGCAGCGGCCAGATAGAGTTCAGCGGCTGCGGCGTGGAAGATGTCATAGTCCGGGCAAGTAAATCAGGCTATTACGATGAGACAATTCATATCGATCTCGAGTCGTGCGACTGCCTTGAGCAATGCGATGACGACTCTGACTGCGGCTCAAATCAGCAGTGTCTCGACGGACAATGCATTCAGGTCGAATGCGGCTGCGGAGTCGTCCAGAACCACCAATGCGTGAGATACCAGTGCTGCTCTGACACAGACTGCAGCGCCGATGAGACATGCGAGAACCATATCTGCAAGCAGAAACCCCCCGAAGGATGCGCCTCAGACATTGAATGTCTGCCTACCGAATACTGCGACATACCTTCGGCGCAGGATAGGGGAACCTGCAAGAATATTACTGGCTGCGGTTCCATTTCGAACCATGCGTTGGTGCCTTACGAATGCGGTTCCGAGTCTGGCTGCCCGGCCTGCCCGCTTGGTCAGGCGTGCACCGGCCACAAATGTATAGCCTGGGTTGTCAGCTGCCCCACTACAGGCATTGTTGGCGATGAAGTAACCTGTTCTGCGACCGTAGACGGCGAGCTGTGTGTGGGCTGTGTCTATAAAGTTACTAACCCATCTGGTACTTCCACGGGCGGCACAACCGATGAAAACGGGAACTTCCAGCTTTCTCTTGGCCTCGTAGGCACATATAATGTGTCTCTTTTGAGCGATGGAAACCCGATAAAGACAATCCAAGTTAAAGCGCTCTCTAGCCCAGAATCAGTATTCCCCGAAAAAGCAACTATGGACTACCTGCCCTACCTCGTGATACTCCTTATGATTCTGCTAATACTCGGAGTGCTCTGGCGGAGAAGAAGGAAGAAAAAAGAGCTCAAGGACAAAAAGAAATAATTTTTTATCTATTTTTTGTTTTGCTTAGTTGAGCCGGCCCGGGAAACCTTCTGGCTAATGGCATAAGAGACACGGCTTTAGCCGTGGGTAGTTCACGTTTCGGATGAACGCTCTGTAGGTACAATCAGTACCTCACGGGCAACCATGGCGTCCCTTTTCACACATTCAGGATCCATATAAGGAGAATTGCTGCCTTTGAGCCTATAACAGTCTGCGTCTTCATCATAAGCGACTACCTGATGGCTGATATATCTGCCTTTTGAGCGGTAAACGACGATGTCTCCGATATTGATGCTGTCGGAAGGAGAAATCTTTTCGGTGAGGAGTGTGTTGCCGCAGCCCATCGCGGGGTGCATGGAACCTGTGCATGCAACTTCCCACTGCGTAAGTTTCTTGTCAATGGTTATAACAGTTTTGTCTTCGTAATATTCGACAGTTACATCTTCCTTATCAAGAAATGCCGGATAATAGTCCATGCCGCTGTTGTTGCCAAGCCCTGCTATATCGATCATAGGGGTGGCTTCTTTCCAATCCTGAAACAAAACAGAATACCCGATAGCAAGAAGACCGGCTATAGCTATCACCGCGATGCTGGATGCCACTAGCCTGCCTATATGTTCCTCCCAACCCATGACTAAATTGTGTTAGAAAGTGTTTAAATATCTTTTTATTGCGCTGAAATACCGCCTAACCCCGACTGCTTATCAATCCGTTATCCCCTTTCCTTCAACGTAGGCCCTCAGGGTCTTTGTAGTTTTTCTGAAAATTTTTCTGAATCTTATCCTGGTCTTCCCGTTTTCCTTCTTCCTCCATATCTCCTCGACCTTCACTTCCTTTCCCATATGCCTGCGTATGTCATCCCAGATTCGCGCGTCCTTGAATGCGATTTCGAATTCCTCCCCAATCTCCCTGCCTTCCGATGCGCAGCGGAGCGAAACGACGAGTCCGTCATAGAAAGCCCGCCCGAGCTTTTTGGCATAATCATCCTTGTCGAGCCCGAAGTCGTTTATGAAAAACGCGGAACGCAGCACGCGCTGGTAGTAGAATCCAATCGGCATGTCGAAAAATATGCCAGACGTCCGTTCGATGTCCTCGATATCGGACCAGGGCGTCACGTATTTCACGGCCTGCGACCTATCCGCGCTTTTGAGCACCATGCCCTCCCTGCGGCCCTTGTTTATGGAAATGACGAGCCTTTTCAGGCCAGGGATATCATCGCTCTTGAAATGCCCGAGCACCGGGACGGAAGGAATCCCGAAGCGTTTCAATATCGAATATCTCTCCTCGCATGGCAGGTATTCGCCATCACCTTCATCGATGTCGAAAACATACAGCTTCACATCGAAACCTTCCTCGGGCTTCGTGTGTGGTGTGTTCCCAATCATCTCCCCGCAAAGCACATGCTCAGGATATTCCCTGAAAAACGGCCCGAGGTCCATCTCGCGGGCCTTTTCGGTGACGAAGAGGTCGAGGAACCCGCCCCGCGAGAACGCGAACACCTTGCCATCCAAGAAGGCGATGCGGACGTTGAATCCGTCAATCTTCTCCTCGGCAAATATCCGACCGGCGCTCATGTTCCTTCGGATTCCCTTCTCAAGGGTGAAAATCCTCTTGATGTGCGGGAAACCCCATATTACGCGCCCGAGGGCCATCACGGTCCCCCGCTCGATGCCCTTGAAGCTTTCGCGAAACCTGATGTACTCGATATCGCCTTTGATGCGCTCGACCTTGCCACGTTTGATTCCCTCCGCTATAATCCTGGCCTCAACCATGCTACCACGGGACCTTCTTCAACCCGGCCTTGTTGGCCAGCATGTTCGTCAGGGGGTGGAGTACGAGGGTCAGGATTGCGAAGAACAGGAGGTTGGTGATGTCATAAAGACGCGCATTGGCTATCGGGACCACCAGCAGGAGGGCCACGACGAGGAACGCTATCGTGTCCAGGACGAATGGCATGCCGGATTGCACCCCGGCCCTCCGCTTGATGAAGCTTCCGATGGAATCGCCAAGAAGCGTGCCGAAAGCAAGGACGAAACTGGCCAGGAACTGGGTGGCTGGGTCCGGAAAGAACGGCAGAAGGTAGAATGCCGCGACAATCCCTCCGGCAACCGTGCCTGCAAGCGTGCCGCCGATGAACCCCCTGATGGTCTTGCCATCGCCAAGGGCCCTGTGTCCATCAGGAAGGTGGATGTTAAAATCAAGCGGCGCCCCTCCGCCGAGCACGACCGGTGACGAATTGGCGATATAGATAGGTAGGAGGAAAAGAAGAAGGTCAAGGAGCTGCTCCATGATCTGCATTCCCCAAAGAAGATTTATATTCATTCCATGCGATTCCCCCACCATGCAAACCGAAATGCGTAAACGCCCGGCCAGGCCAAATGCCGGACTGCTTATTGGCACAGCGCTTGCCCTGGGACTGGTATTCATCCTCGTCGTAGCGCTTTTCTTCATTCTCTCCTCGTTCACCCCGGCCCTTCTGGGCCAGTGCGTGGCTGTAGTTGATATCGACATGCCGCTTAGCGTGGAGGGTGCCCCCCCATCACTGTTGGGTGGAGAAGGGTATCCGGGTTCCGAGGAGCTTGCCGCGACAATCCAATCGCTTGACAAGCGCGACGATGTCGGCGCGGTGGTGTTCGTATTCAATTCCGGCGGCGGCTCCGTGGTCGCGACACGTGAGATATACCAGTCGGTGAAGGGACTCACCAAGCCTAAGGTATCCTATTTCCGCGAGGTGGCG
>JAZDMN010000038.1:0-5498 GCA_043800955.1 Microcaldota archaeon | reverse complement strand
CATTCTCTCTCCTTGGAGGATGGGTGAATGAACGCCTCGAGGCGGCATTGGATAAGGAATTCCCTCCGAACGGGCGTCGCAGCACCTATATCCGGCTGATATCCCGCATCCTGGACAGGTATGTCGAATCCTCATTCCCCCTCGAATCGATGCCTGATTTCTACCGTCCGGCGGTTTTGCGCCTTCAAGCCATATCGTTCCAGCCCGGATTGTACGAAGGGACGGTGATTAATTGTGCGATTTCGCTTGCTGAATCGGCTCTTCTTTCACTTCTTACCGAAAATACCAACCTTTTAAAAATGTCTTCACACAAAAGTATATCTATAGAAACAGGTGTTCATTTGAGCGAGCAGCACTCATATCCTCATAAGCGCTTTTTGGGAAAACCCGGAAGCGACTACGGCAGGAGGTTCATCAGAACCAGCGTCAGCGGTTCAATGGGAATCTTCCCCGGCGATTTATCCCTCAATCCCCTTCTGGGGGCAAGGCTCGGGCTTCCTGGCTTCGACACCATCATACGGTCCGAGAATGTAAAGGAAATCGCGACGAGAGACGAACTTCTGGAAGGGATGTCGATAGTCATCCGCTCCGGAAAGCCGGAACACTTCTCACACCCATCGCTTCCGGGTATGGAATTCGGAAGCGAGCAAATCGATTCGGCGGTGCTGATTGCGTTTGCCGCCCAGGTCAAGCTTGCCGGTGGCGAAAGCGAGTTTCCGTTGATAAGCTATGTAGCCCAGGCCGTCAAATCCCTCGGAGCAATCGAAGAATACGGTGCGGCGTGCGGCGTGAAGGACAGGAAAACGCAGATGAGCCTTGCGCTCGTAGCCTACACGATAGAGCTTAGGGCCAAGGAGCTTTCAGAGAAATTCAGCATACACGATTCCCATGAACAGGCAGCCAAGGACGTCGAAACCGCGCGCAGCTACGTCGAAGAATATCGCAATCCGCCGTCCGCTCCGGGCATAGTCCTTCGCGGAGTCAGAAGGATGAAGGAACTGGCCAAGGAGGGCGGATATTTTGACATATCCGATTTCGAGCTCGCACTCGCGGTTATCGACCAGGAGCACATGAAACGCGAGCCGCTCTCTACGCTTAGGCCGCCTCCGGGTTCGTTGTCTCAGGTTCCGCCATCGGCGATACCGCAACCCACGCCTATGCCTTCGGATTTGGCGCCTCCAGAGGAGTTGCCCGCCAAAGTAGCGCCCACCAAACCCGAGCCCGCCGCTCCCGCGGAAGCCGCCGCTCCGGAAGTTCCAGCCGCGACTGCGCCCGCGCCCGTTCCGCAGGCCCAAGTGGTTGCAGAACCTCCGAGCGAACTCCCGGTATTCGATTTCCCGTTTCCCAATTCTATTTTCGACAAGGACCTCGAGCCTATCCTGCCGCCAAAAACAGACAAGCGCAACGTAATCATCAGGAAGGTTGCCCGCGCCCTTATTTCCTACAAGCTCTATGGCATTGATGACGAGAACATAGACCCGCGCTGCCTTGGCGCCGTCAGGTCGCTGAAAATCAGCTACTCGCAGGCAGCCGTCCTGGATTTTGCGACCTCGATTGTAGATGGAAAGCCAATCCGCGCGGTAGCTCCCACTCTCATAGACGTATCCGCCCAGGCCGCAGCTCCGGCTCCTGCAATAGCTCCAACGCTTGTCGATGCGCCTGCTGAAACAGGAACCCCTGCCCGCGCGATAGCGCCCACTATTGTGGAAGGACCGGCTGAAGACGAGGCAGCGCAGGAAGTCGACGTCCAGGAATTTGCCGCTCCAGAAGTCACGCGACCGGATATCCGATCCGCAAGCTACTATCTGTCGCAGATGGAGGATTTGGAAACGGAGCTTGTCGCAGGAGCCATGAACGAGCAGTCCTGCGATGAAGAAACTCTTTCACGCTTCCTGGCCCTGCGGCCTGCGCACCGTGAAATGCTCATAGAACGTTTCATTGCATCACGCTGGACCGAAGGCGGTTTCAGAACAGAAATCTCTCGCGCGCGCCGCGCGAAGGAAATGCTCTATTCAGCATGCGGGCTCGAATTCCCTACGGAAAAAGAGAAGCTCGAAGAGATTTCAGATCCGGCCAACCTCCTTGATTCCCAGGTGAATATGATAGCCCAGCTTTTCCATACCTCCGAAGTCACTGAAAAGCACATCGAGGCGTTCCGCGTTTGGGTATCCAATGACCCTTCAGTGGACCATGACCGGACGAGGCTTGCAGAGTACTGGAACAATAAACTGCTTACAGAAGGCGGATTCAATATTTCCTCCGGGATGTGGATGCGTCCTTCGCGTGAAGACCGCCTCCGCTTCTGGCACCTGAATGCTAGGGATGCGATATCCGCAGGCTCGCTCGCGCACAATCTGAGGTTCAGAAAGGGTTCGCAGCATTCCATGGGCGAAATCGGTATGATAAGCCACATATGCGGGAAAAGCTGGGAGGAATCGTCGTCCCTCTCGCAGCAGGACAGGGACGATCTGGTGAAGGCCCTCACGCATCATACATATAAGGAGTCAAGGCAGAACATCTACTACCCGGAGATTCTCACAATCGCGAAATCAGCTGCGATGGAAGGGCCCTCGCTTGTCCGGAAGGCGGCAAGGGACGAGGCCGAATACAATATACTGCTTGATTTCATGGGCGTCCAGATTGAAGCGGCACGCGGCACGCTCGTCCGTTCCCATGGGATGACCCAGGCAAAGCGCTCAAATGGCGTCGAGAAGCCGAACGAAGACTCGTGGTCTTCTGCAATTGTCACCCTCCATGATGGCACTGACATCGCGCTCGATATGGTCGCTGACGGTATGGGCGGCCATAACAAGGGCTCGAACGGCGGCATGACGAACGGCCAGACTGCAAGCGCTTTGGCAAGGGAGATTTTCGAGATTTCTGCTGTCGCAGGATGGATACGCGAACCGGAAGACGTTCGAAAAATGATACTGATAGCGGACCAGACAATTGTCGCGGACCAGATAAAGAAAAAGGCGATGAAAATCGCCCATGCAGCCGTGACCAAAAGGTGGGAGGATTCAGGGGTAGATGTAACAAACATGCACCCGGACTGGTTGCCAGAATATCATAGCCAGGTGATGGCAGAAACACTGGAAGCACTTAGCAATATCGACCCGGTCCAGACCAACGATATGGGGACGACCATGACCGTCGCGTTCCAGCGAAAGAACGAGCTCTGGTTCATCCACTGTGGGGACAGTGATGGCAAGCTAATCCGCGACGGGCGCGTCATCTTCAAAACGACGGGCCATTCGGCCGAATATGATATCCGCCTTGAGGCGAAGGCGTCCAGCAGGGCGGAAGTAGAGGCGGAATACCGCGGCCAGGGAATCGACCCCGCAAAGCTCGACAAGGCCGGGCTCGAAGCGCTCGAAAGCAGGGCGGACGCAATCTACCAGGAGAAGACGGAGATGATGAAGGAGTTCTTCAAGAACAACGCGAATGTAGTCTCCTCGGTCCTCGGCGTAAAGCCCTATTATGTCCACATCAACAATGCAGACCATGATTACCAGCCCCTCGAAGTGGAGGATTCGGATATTATAGAGGTATCATCGGACGGCAAATCCGTCCCTGTTTGCGACCACGAGACGCCCCTGATAGCCTTCGGGAAATGCATGGGCGACCTCGACGAGGCCCGCAGCATGCTTGTCGCCATTGCCGCAAACCGCGCGGGAAAAGGCCCGCATAAGACGCTTTGCGAATGCAAGGAGCGCGAGGGGAAGGTCGACGACATAACGCTCATCATGCGCTACGGCGAGGAGGGCATCCTCGAGAAGCGCAGGGAATATTTCTCAGGGAATAATTTCATATGGCTGACCCGGCGCATGACCAGCAACCCGACCGAGCTTGCGCTCTCAAAAAACCTGAGGCTCATCATCGAGGGCGCATCGGACCAGGAAACGGAGAAAGATTCGCTCCTGCGGCTTTTCGACGCGATAATCAAAACCGCGGAAAGCGCGCCGCCTAGCTCATCAGGAGAGGCGTATTCATTCGCGCTTTCTCTTATATCTACTATTATATCAAAAAGACACGACCGGGACGAGATTGTGGCTGACCTCGTCCCTATAATTGGTAGCTGGGGCGGACTCATGCTCAAGAAGCTACGAGAGTGCCCCGACGCATCCGCGCGCAGGCGCGTGATGTTCGACATCGCGGCCAAGTGCGTGCCGGCCGAAGAGCTCCAGGGACTTCTCAGGGCCAGGAATCCGGTAGTCGCCGCCTGGGCGGGTAACGCGCTGGGCGCTGTTCCTGAACCGAGTTCTCCCAAATCCGAGATGCCGCATTCGATATTCAATTCGCAGCATGACGCCCATTGGGCCGCTCTCGACCCCTGGTCCACGAGATATCTTGACATGCCAGTCCTGGAAATCCATGGCTCGAGCGTTGTGCAAGACACCGCAAAAAGGCTCGGTCTGCTGCCAAGGGACCTTGAGATAATGGTATTCTACGCTTATGCCGACTACGCCCCCGAAGTCGCCCTCAATCCGCACGAAAGCGCTGGCGGGGACAACCTCATCGCTTCGGTCGGAAACCACCTTTGCACTAAAGATGCCGAGCGCATACTGGTCGCATCCATGCTGCTGTGGCGGTTCCGCGAGTGGCCCCCGGCCACCGAGGTCGAGGCAAAGCGCCTAGCCAAGGAGCTTTGGGATTCGGTGGGTGCGATGAACCAGGACGCGCCATACGGCCTCATGTTCCATCTCAAGGCATATGCCTACCGCGGCCTTCTCTCCTGACCCGGATTTCCCACGCCGTGGGTTGGTTTTCCACGTTTATTTACTAAAGCAAACATTTAAATAGATAATCCCACTAAAATATACAATAACACACTTAGTTTCATGAAACTTGAGGTGATATGTTTGACGGGAGAAAAAGCTATACCTGACGGAGATAAGACTGGCCCCCAGAAAGGCGCGCGATTGCAGAAGGCGGTTACTGAATTAAGGGAGGCATCAAAGCTTTTCCCGTTGGCAACGTCGATGATTGAAGGCCTCCAGGGCGCCAAGGAGGCGGCCGTCGAGGAGATGGTCGGCGACAACAACGCCCTGAGGTCTAAACTGACTGGCCTTACCAGGATGGCGGCCGATATCGAGAAAAACTCACAGAGCGTGAAAGCGGACGCAGAGCGCGTCGCGGCAGCGGAATCCGAGCTCCAGACGATCGCAAGGTCGCTCGACGAGAAGGCGACCGGTGCCGAAGCCTCAGCCGCAAAGGCGGTGGCCTCGGCAGAAGAGGTGCACGCGGCCATCTCAACACTCAACATAAAGGTCGGAGAGAAAGTTTACTCGGGCTCGCAGGCCCTAGGAATCCTCGCTTCGCTTGTGACAAAGATTCCAGAGAGGGTGAGGGCAGAGGTCGAGCGCGTCGTGAGCGCCGAAATCACCACTGATGATGCCAAGACGGAGACCAAGACCGGAACAGCCCTCATTTCACATGTCGTTTCAGAGCTTGAAATCGTGAAGAGGGCTGCAGGCGAGGCATGCAAGGATGCAGAA
>JAZDMN010000019.1:0-22103 GCA_043800955.1 Microcaldota archaeon | reverse complement strand
TGTTCTGGTAGCCATACTCAAGCGTCTGTTTGATGTATTTGTCTTCGAGCTCCTCTCCGTAGGCCTTTGCCTCTAACAGAAATTTCGTTGTTCTGTTTATCTGGAAAGCATAATCGACCCTTTTTCTCTTGCCGGTCCCATATTCTTTGATTACGTCTTCGGTAAAGTCCCAGCCAAGGATACGGAATAGATCATCTATCCATTGTTTAGTCGTCTCTTCGTTAATGCCCTTAAGTCTACCTTCATTTTTCAGTCGTTGATGCTTCTCTATCAGCTTTGCCAGTTCGACTTTTGCTTCCTCTTTAGTAAATGCCAAGTGAATCGACCGTTTAAATTACTTTAATTAACTTTAAATACGTTTTCTTAACTTTAACTTATAGTTATTTAAAGTATCTGAGAATGTGGTTCAGACTCTAGAACACCCCTAGCCGTGTTCCTCCTGCATTGCGATCTGGTCTGAGGTCTTAAGTCGGTAGGACCTCAGATCTGGTCTAAAATCCTGCCCTAGCAGTTCGTAGTCAGATGATGATTCACATGGTTTTGCAACTTTTTCATATCGTTTTATTATTGTGAACGGTGACACGGAAACTCATGAATAGGAAGCTGCACATTGAGTTCAGGTATTTCGACCGGAGCACCTGCAGCAGATGCAGGACAACGGATAAAAATGCCGAAAAGGTAATCAGGGATTTACGGGGTGTGCTCCGGGAATCAGGAGTCGATGTTCAACTCAAGGTCACGAAGCTTCCAGCGAGCAGGCTTGCCGAGTCGAACTCGATCTTGATCAATGGAAAGGATATTGTGGCTCTGATCTACGGTAAGATGAAGGAGCAGGAAAGCCCATGTCGCGGGTGTGGCACCCTGCTGGATAGCCCATGCAACTGCCGGACATACAACTATCGCGGAAAGAGGTATCGATACGTTCCGAAGGCCATGATACGCGAAGCGATTAGCAAAGCACTCGGAAAAACTTCTATCTAGGAAAAAGGATTCATGATCAGATTACGAATCATCGGGGTTTCTTCAGACCTCAGAGCTGCTCGGAGGCCCTTCCTCCTGCAAATTTCGAAGAAATTTGCGGGCAATAATGTTCGACGTATCGAACATGGTGCCCCTTGCTCGGTTCGCCGAGCAAGAGCGAGCCTTGGCCCCGGAGCCAAGCGCTCCTGCATAGGTTTTTTTATAAACCGCTTGATGAAGTGGAGCTATGGAACGACTCTATCGAATGCTTTATCCGATGAGGGTATGCCTAATAACGAGCAGGAGCGGCGTCAAGGACAACGTGATGTCCGCATCATGGGTCTTTCCGCTTTCGATGGACCCGCCGCTCTTTGGCGTGTCGGTGTCGAAAAAGAGGCACAGCCACGCATTGATTCGGGACGGGAAGGCTTTCGCGATAAACATCCCGTCCGAAAAAATGCAGGATATCGTGACGCTCTGCGGCACGAGGAGCGGGAAGGACTGCGACAAGTTCGCGGAAGCGAAACTCGTAAAGGAGGAAGGGCTCCGCGTCCCGCTGGTGAAGGATTGCCTTGCCAGCATCGAGTGCGAGCTCGTGCAGGAAATCGAGACCGGCGACCATGTCGTTTTTGTCGGAAAAGCAGTGAAGATTGTCAAAAGGAAGGATGGCAAGGGATTGTACCAGAGCGCGGACGGGTTCGTTTCCGTCTAGTGTTTTCAGAGAATCCGCGCGCGCTTCCCATCGAACCAGATTGTTTCCTCGAAACGCATGCCATATTTTTTCAGGTAGAATGACGGCTCGATAGCGATGGTCGCCCCGGCAAGGGAATCGTCGGATTTCGGCCCGAGCCTCGGGAACTCGTGTATATCAAGGCCGACGCCATGACCAATCGCATGCGGCATCTTCGGGAATCCGGCTTTCGCAACCAGCTCTTCCGCGAGTTTGGCCACGTCCTTCCCCTTATCGAGGCCGGGAAGCGCGTCGGCGATGAAATAGCAGATGTCCTGCAGGCGCTCATACTGCTCTTTCTTCTTTTTATCATTGTCCCGGATGAAGCAGCGCGTGACATCAGCGCAATAATGCCCGAACCGGACGCCGTAGTCGACGATCACGAGGGGGCCGAGTTTCCTCTTTTGCGCCAGGTAATGCGGATATGATGTGCCAAGGCCGCTCGATACGATTGGCTCGAATGCGGGCTCGTGCCCCCGCTCGAACGTCATGAGCAGAAGCTGGCGGTGGAGGTCCTGTTCGGTCCTTGCGGATTTCCAGTCCAGGCTCTCGAATATCTCCTTGGTTTCCCTGACCGCCCGGGAGACAAGCGATGCTTCTTCCGGGCTTTTTTTCGAGCGGGCTTTGAGGAGCTCTTGCGAGACGTCCTTCATGCGGCAGGATTTCCGGATTTGGCTGGCCATCCTGCAGCTCATGGATGACGCATCGAATTCGACAACGCGGCCCTTGATGAGCCTCGATAGGTCTTTGACCGCATCCCTGTAAACACGCACGCGGCCCTTGAAACGCGAGCGGGCGAATGCCTCGTTCATCCCTGAGACCAAGAGGGTCTTGCGCGCCCCAGTATCAAGCAGGAAGCTGTGGTCGATGTCGACCCCTGATTTGTGGAAGAAATTCGCGTTGAAGACCTCGCCTCGGTACAGGAGGAGCATGATGCGGATTTGCAGGCACGGATTATATCGGTTGCGGTGGGCCTGAATGCAACGTATTGCGGCGGGAGGCGGAGGAAAAGCGAAGCAGTTTAATCCTTAACTGGGGGTATGGAAGCGGTGATGGCTTGAATAAGCTCGTTGCGTTCGCTATGCTTGTATCGATGCTCATGTTTGGATGCATGGGTATCACAGAGGAAGGCGCCTACCCGTCAGAGGGGGGTTCGGGAATGGCCAAGGAGGCTCTTGCCCCGTCATATTCGGCTTCCGGGGATTACTCGGGGTCCAGCCAGTATGTGACCAAGGAAGGCTCCATTTCGATTAAGGTGCAGGAAGGCACCCTCCAGGAGAAATTCGACGACATGAAGGGGAAGCTCAGCGCCCAGGGCGCTGAGACGAGCGAGATCCGTTACAGCGAATATGGAGACAGGAAGCAGTACACGATGACCATCAAGGTCGCGCCCTCCAAATTCGAAAGTATAAACGAGATGCTAAAGGGCATCGGGGAGGTCAAGGATATCTCTGTCCAGCTTGAGGACGTGACACAGCAGTACACCGACCTGGACACGAGAATAAAGAACAAAGAAATCGAGCTCGAGCGGCTCTACAAGCTCTATAACAAGAGCGACAATGTCAGCGATCTTCTGGATGTGGAACGCGAAGTGACCCGCGTCGAGACAGACCTCGAGCTTCTCAAGGGGCAGAAGCAGTACCTGGTCTCAAAGGTGGAGCGCTCCACGATTGCAATCACGATTTACGAGGAGAAGCCCGCGAGCACGCAGCTGACCCTTCCCCTTGAAAGCCTGGGCCAGTGGTTCTTCGCTGCGGTCGCGGTGGCAATCAGCCTCATCGTTGTTGCCGCAGGCTTCCTGCTCCCGATTGCGGTAGTGCTCGGCCTGATATGGCTCGTGTATACGAAGTTCTTCGCCCAGAAGAAGGGAAAGCCGAAGAATCCTGAGCACAGCAAGATTCCGCCGCCCGGCTGAAGGGCGGAAGCTCATTCTTTTTCCTTTTCTATTTATTAGCCGTTTTTATACCTCGATGGTCTGGGATGCCCCCGAATCCGTCTCAACAATCAGCTTGGCCGGCTTGTCTGAAGAGGGGAACACGAAATCGACGCTCTGGCCCTTGCGTATCCTTTTCCTCTCGAAGAGAATATCCTCCTTGCCGAAAGTAGCCTGGACGCTCACCTTGGCGATGTTGCGCTTGGCCTTTACCGTCAGGCATGTGTTGCTCCCTTCCTTGCGCTTCTCGTAAGAGAATGCCTTCATCCCTAGGATGACGAACGCGATGAGGCCTATGGCAACCAGCACCAGTATTCCCGCGCAGCCCATCACGAGGATGTCGTCGTCGCTCATACGAACCCCAGCTTCGATTTCGATTTCATCGTAACAACTTTAATATCAAGCGCACGGAGGCGCCGCCGCAGCCCGCTGTCGTTCGTGCAGACTATTGCACGGTTGGCCTTGGAGTATTGCGCAATCCAGTCATCGACGTGGTCCTCGTTCTCGATGATGTCTATACGCGAGGAATTCGCCTCCACCAGCTTGATGGCAAGGCGCGCGGCCATGCCGTCTTTCCCGACCTTTTTCCCGATTTTCTTGAGTTCCATGATGGTCCTGGACGAAATCACATAGCGGTGGCTGGCTTCGACCAGGTAATCCAGCTCGCGGAGTATGTCTATCCTGAAGCGGAAGGGGATGAGCAGGAAGTTGGTGTCTATGATTATCGGCCTGGGAGCCATGAATACCTAGCAATCGCGCGGCATATAAGCCTTTCTGCTCTGCGCCGGGTGGATTTGTGGGAGAAAGTGAATATTTATAAATGTTTTCCAGCATATTACAGAATGATAATAATCACGGGAGGGTGATTGTTGAATGGCACTGAATCCAAATGAAGTAACGAAAAACGCGCAGGTTAAGGGTGGGCCGAATGAGCAGAAGGAAGGCCCGGCGGATGAGAAGAAAGGCATCCTTTCCAGGTTCGCCAAGATGAAATGCTTGATTGCTGGCTTGGCAGTCGCTACGGCGATTGCAGGCGCCCACGCATGCAGCGACGAGAACACAGGGGATGTTCCTCCGGTACCGGATGCGGCAGTGGATGCAGGTCCGGATACCGACAGCCAGACCGACGGTGATACTTCAACAGACACTGGTACCGAGACGGATACCGGAACTGACACCGGCACCGAGACCGATACGGGAACCGAGACCGATTCAGGCACTGATAGCGGCACGGACAGCGGAACAGATGGTGGCGGTGGTGATGCAGGCCCGGCGGTATGCGCCGAGGCTACGACCGGTTCATTCGATGACGTAATTGCCTACGGCACTCCAGAAAGTGTCGGGGGGTATGTGTTCGAGTACTTGGGCCAGAATGCCAGTGGGAGCACACTACTGAACATCACCTG
Organism: Microcaldota archaeon; assembly: GCA_043800955.1. Lineage (GTDB taxonomy): Archaea > Micrarchaeota > Micrarchaeia > Anstonellales > Bilamarchaeaceae > Bilamarchaeum. Next base: position 17,074 of record JAZDMN010000019.1, on the reverse strand, counting down.
CGGAGGCGACGTGGTCGGCATGGGCCTCGCGTTCCCGATAGGGGTCACGACATCGGTTCCGGTTCCGGCCGACGGAAAGCTGATTGAAGTGACGCCGAGCTTGAACACTCCGGCGGGAACTCACGTCATGATAGATGTCACTAACATTTGATTTTTTCTTATATTCCCTTTTTCATTTAATCCCAAGAACGTCTCTAGCTTTTTCAAGGTCCCGCTCAAGGGGCCTGATTGCGACTTCGGTGAAATCCTGCTTCCTGCTCACGATATAAAGGCTTTCCAGGTTGATGCCCTTGTTGGCAAGCTTTCTCGTTATTTTGCCAAGCTCGCCCGGGCGGTTTATCATCTTGTAGACGAGCGTGTCGGCTTCCTTGACTGTGACGCCCGGAATCTTGGAGAGGGCCTTGGTTGCTGTCTGGACATCGTTCGTTATAACCCTGAATACGGCCTTGCCGTCAAGCCCGTAGGCGGATATCGCTTCGATATTGACCCCTACAGAACCGAGAGTCTCGGCGACAAGGGCCAGCGAACCGACGTCATTCCCTGCAATAATGGTTATCTCTTTCATGGTTATACCACCCGTGAACAGATAGGCCTCCCAAAATTAAATAACCTTTCCCTGCGATGTGAGCATATATGGTGACGAAGCAGCAGATACTGGACAAGATGAGCCTCGTCATCGACCCCGAGCTCGGGATAAATATCGTCGACTTGGGGCTCGTGTATGATGTTGATATCCGGAAAAGGGCCGCAGGCGAGCTCCAGAAGGTGTTCATAAAGATGACATTCACGACGCCGGCATGTCCGCTCCTCAACGAAATATTGAACGAGGTCACGGCCAGGCTCGATGAATTCAAGGAGCTGGATATCGAGCTTTCAGTCGTTTTCGAGCCGCCATGGACGCCGGAGCGGATGGCCAAGAAGGCGAAAATCAAGCTGGGATTGCTATGAGGGTTACATTCTACGGAGGAGCGCAGGAGGTTGGAAGGGCGAGCATCCTGCTCGAAGCGGATGACCGGAACCTGCTTCTTGACTGCGGCATAAAGCTCGGCCAGAAGACCGAATACCCCCTTCTCCATGACGATGAGCTGCGGCGGATAAGGAGCATCACGATTTCGCACGCCCATCTCGACCACAGCGGCTACCTGCCCCACGTCTATTCCAAGGGCGCAAAGCCCAGGATTTTCCTGACAAAGCCGACACGGGATTTGATGGGCGTGCTCCTTGCAGATTACCACCGTATCCACCATGGCGAGAGGGAGCAGCGCAAGCTGTTCTCTGAAAAGGATGTCGACGGGGTGATGAGGGACGCGTCGATTGTCGAGTACAACGAGCCATTCGACACGGGGTTCAGGACGACGCTCTTTTCAGCCGGCCATATCATGGGCAGCGCCATGACGCTTGTCGAGGAGAAAGGGAAAAGACTCCTTTTCAGCGGCGATATCTGCATGAGGAAAACCCGCGTCCTGGACCCGTGCGAGCGCGGCATGAAGGCGGAAACGCTCATCATGGAAAGCACGTACGGCTCGAAAACCGACCTCGTGCCGAGCTTCAAGGACAGCTACCAGAAGATGATAGGCATCATCAAGGAGACGCTGGACAACGGCGGGCACGTCATTATACCGAGCTTCGCCGTCGGCCGCGCGCAGGAGGTGCTTCTCGCTCTTGACGATTACATGCGCTCCGGGGCGCTGCCTCCGACGAAGATATTCATCGACGGCATGATAGGGAAGGCGATGAAGATTTACCGCCATAACGCGATATACGCAAACGACGACATCAAGCGGCGGATACTGATGAGCGAGGACGACCCGTTCAAGAGCCTGAATTTCCACCACCCCCGCTCAAAGACGCGCGAGGACGTGCTGAAAGAGCCCTGCATCATCGTGACCACCTCAGGCATGCTTACAGGCGGCCCGGTGCTTTTCTACCTGGAAAAGCTCGGCAGCGACCCGCGCAATGCGCTCATATTCGTGGGCTACCAGGCCGAAGGAACCCCTGGAAGCAGGGTTCTTGCAGGCGACAAGACACTGACGCTGAGGGACAGGGAGATAACCCTCGGCTTGAGGGTGGAGAGCGTGAGGCTCACCGGGCACGCGGATTTCAACGAGCTTGTGCAGTTCGCCAAGTCGGTCAAAGGCCTGAAAAGGATTTTCCTCATGCACGGGGAGAAGAGCGACCTCAAAGACGCGCTTGAAAAGGACTACGAGGTCATCATCCCGAGGGTCCTTGAGACATATTCATCCTGAAAAATAGGGGGAGGACAAAATTTCATAAATTTTGTCCGAATCGTAAATTATCAAATTTACGATAAGATAAGAAAAAATATAAAAAAATCAGGTGTATTCCCAGCATTCGGGCTCGGCGATGTAGAACGGAAGGTAGCATGAATGCGTCGGGTCCCCGCCCACATACGCCTGTATTTTGCCGTTGGTGTTCGGGTCGCCTGTTATCGTGTACTCGGTCCCATGCGTATCCGCATTGAATAGGGACACGTTCCCTTCTGTGGTCCAGACGACGCTCGCGCAGGTCTCATTCGCATGCTCGCCGCACATTATCCCCACCCATCCATGCGAGCCTGGGAAGACGCTGAGTATTCCGGTGCCTATTGTGCACCATTCCGACGCGCCGGGGTTGTCCGGGTCGACGGTAACGTTGCCGCTCGTGCCGTTCACCACGGTAATCGGCGCGAAGACCATCTTGCCCACCATCGGGTCGGGCATGCTGGCCCATGACGCGAAACCCTGCAGGTCGCCTGAATCGGGCGAGCCGGGTGCCGTGTAGGTCGTGCCGTGCACGCTCGAGTTGCTCGTGCTGCCGCCAAGGCCGTTCACGTGATCGTACTCCGCATCGTCAGGCACGCTGGGCGTGCTGTTCACGAAGCAGTTCAGGACGAAATACTTCGACGTGCTTATGTTCATCGTGGCGCTTGCCGGAATGAACTCGCACTCATATTCATGGCCAAGGCCGTCGTCCGTCACATCGACGTCCGAAAAGCAGTTGGCTATGCCGGAGTGGTAGTTGAGCGTTCCGCTGGTGCCCGGAGGCGAGGTCGCATATGCCCATGCGTGGGTGTTCGTCTTCTCCATGAAATCGCCAACTATTCCGTTCCAGTACCAGTTGGTGCCGACGCAGGGCGTCGGGTCTCCTGCCAGATCCTCGCATGTGACTGTGTATTCCGCAACTGTCAACGTGGCAACTTCGAGGGCAGGAGGCTGCACCTCGCATGTCACCGCACCGGTCAGGTCGAGCGGATGGTTGCATGTTGCTGTAGAGCCGCATGTTGCCGCGACCGTCTGGCCGTTGAATGTGAGGATCGTGCCGCCCGATGCCCCGGGCCCGCGCTGGACCAGGACGTAGAGGTTCTTGTTGGCCCCGGATGCGATATCGGAGTTGAATCCGTTCGCAGCCGGGCATAGTGATGGCGGGAAGCCAAGCATGTCGCAGATTGCGACCGGGAAAGCGCTTGCGGTGAAGTCCGGATTCGAGCTCGATACGCTTGTGATGCGCACCGGGTCGCCCGAGTTGTGCATCGTAACCTTGACCATGATGAGGTCCTCATCAAGGAGCGAGCTGCTTGCGCTAACAGAATTAAGCACGTCGTAGAATGAGCAGTCGCCACCCGAGTTGACTACCTGGACGGTTATCGTGTCGGTTGCCACCGGGGATGCGATGGACGGGCCGTCAGTAAAATATGTCATGAGGAAATATGAGGGATTGTCGGGAAGGTTGGTCGGGTGCTTGACTACAACCGGGAAGCAGTTGACCCCGGAAAGCTGGGTGGAAATCGCATGGCCACCGACGCTATTTACTGCGAAATCCACATTTCCGGCAGAGGGCATTGCAGAGCTGCCCTTTACTGTGGCTCCGTCGACCACTTGGAATGTTCCCTTGCAGAACATGCCGGCCCCGCCTTCCTTGTTAGAGTAGATGCCGGTGCCATTCGCATACGACACTGTCTGCGTATGGAAGTTCGATACGCCAAGCGTATTATAATCCGATTCGAGCACTGAGTAATCGTTCGAGTCGCCGAACGATTTCTGGGAGTTCCATGTCGCTGAAGAGAGCCATGCGATGTTGCGGTTGGAATTCACAGTGCCGTAGGATATCATCGCCGGGCAGTAGCCGCCGTAGCATGTGTAATACAGCGCAACAGTGTCGAGATCCGGGGTTGCCCATTTGGTACTGACCGTCGGAACGACACGAAGGGTAGCTCCGGAGCAGACCTCATCTCCGGTCTGGAGGTTGTTCGGGTCTCCGCTTGAGATATCCCCTGATAAAAGGCTGAGCGTGAAATCGCTCGTGAACTGCATATCAGTATCGAAGTAAATTTCAGGCACTGCTGCACTGCCGGTATAGTGAGCGTTGTTCACGTTCGTGGCGAATGACGCCGCGAACAAGATAAACAGGCTCATCAGTATTTTTTTCATATCCTCCCACCCTTTCACTCAGTTCTCCTCCTTTTCGGAACTGTTGATCCCACTTTCCTCTCTCCCGAAGCCTTCTGGCTACCCCCTCCGAACCAGCGCTCCGGTGTCACTGTGATGTTGAGCCCTCCATATGGCGTTGCCGGGATGCGGTCTTCCTCCCTGCCGCCGACCTCGCCGATGTAGCCGCCCCGGATATCGACCGAGACGCCGCGGTCATATTTGAAACCGAACGTCCCATAACCGTCAAGCGTGTGGTACAAGGACTCGCCCGCTGCATCGTAGCGCGTAGAGTACCTGAAATTTAAAGGGGAGAAGAACAGCGTCCAACCGGGGCCCACCTGGATGTTGAAATCGGCAGGACGGAAGTCCACCATGGTTCCGTGCTGCTCAAGGAAATGCTGGTAGCCGAGAGTAGCTTGGGAGCGGATTCTCATCGTGTTGCCTTCATACCAGTTGCCATCGAATGTGACATTGGCATACGCGTTCTCCGGGCTTCCCACAGCGCCGATGTTGACTTGAGACATCCTGACCATCATGCGCTGGCCTTCGCGGCCCGGGAAGTTGATTTGCGCGCCCCAAGGACCTACGTATGCGCTACTCACCTCGGTTGCAACCCGCTGGGTACCGCCCCCCTGTGTAGCGACATCCGCTCCTATAGAATATGACAGATAACCGACGTTGCAGTGGAATACCATCTCCACTGGGTGGCTCCAGGCGCTGAATCCAACGGCAAGCTGAGGGGTTACACTGATAACATCTCCGGTGCCGGATACCGCCTGACGGTTCACTTCGGTAACCGTACCTGGGCCGCCAGCGGTGCCGGGTGTCACGGCAAGCTGCCTCAGCTGCCCTGAAAGGAGAAGGCGCTCGTAGTTAAGCCCGAGTGCGAGCCACAGCACGCGGGGCTCGAAAGTTTGCGTGGCTGAGCCGCGGATGAATGCTGTGAACGCATCCTGGTTCTCCTCGAATTCATAGCGTGCGGTCACACCGGCACGGAAAACCGTAATCGCCCTCTGGTTGACGGTAATGATATAAAGGTTGTTAAGTTGGCCGTATACCGCGTTGAAAACGGGTTCCTGCGATAGCTCGCTGAGGCCAGTTCGCAAATCGCCTCGGGCTAATGCCGCCATTGCGGCATTGAAATGAGGGTGCGCGGTCGTGTTCCAAATCTGCTTGTCGGATGGAATCTGGCTCAGGGCTGCATGAAGAGCCTGTGCCGCTGCCTGCTGCAATGCGGCGTCGTTTGGATGGTTGGCAAGCGTCGCGTATGCGTTTGCCATCCTATTAAGAGCGTTCTGTGCAATTGTTGCGTCTCCGAAGGTTGAATTGAGAAGCGGGGTCGTCTCGGCATTGAGAGCGACGACGGATTCGCTTGAAGTGCTTGAAAGGGGATGAATCGGTCCCAAATCCTGGAGCGGGGTTTCAATCAGGGGAAGCGGCGCTGATGTCGCCGATGTGTCTTCTGTCGTCGGCGCAGCCACGGCCTCGCCTCCGCCGGCCACCCTCAGGAGAGTCGTCACCTCGTTGCCTATGGATTCGTATGCCGGCATGGTCCCTGCACCGATGCCAGTGTTAATCGGGCGGAGCATGGCCGCGACGGCGGCTGTCTGGTCGCCCATGCTCCCCCCCGCGGTAACAAGCTCGCTGAGCCTGCGGATAGAAGCGATATGCGAACGAGTGAGGAATGCGATTGCCTCATCGCGGCTGCCTTCCCCGAGCGTGGTGACCGCCGCGTCATAAACCGCCCTGCGGGCATCGCCCTCAGGAGGCCTGGTGCCCTGGACTAATGCAAGAATCTGGGAAATCTGGACGGAGTTCGTCGCTGCTGCAAGAGCGGTCGGGGCGTTCGTCGGATGCGTGGCGCTCATCGCCAAAGGAAGCTGCCTGATTATGGATAATTGCCTTTCATTCCCAGAAGTTTCCGCCGCTCTTTCCAATTGCGTAGGGCCACCCATAGATACATCACCTTATGAAATATGATAAAACTAAGGGAGAAAGATTATTAAAAAGCGATAGGCGGTGCGGCGCAGAGGCCTTCATCGCGTTTCACCCGTGTTGACCCCGCCATCGGCGCGGACCGAACCCGATGAGCTGCTGGTCCTGAACCATTCGGCCGGCGTCAGGATGAGGTTCAGCGTTCCAGTCACAGTATTTGGGGCACGGAACGAGCTGTCGCCGCCCACTTCCATGAAGTATCCTACGCGGGCATCGACTGCGAGGCCGCCGTCCCTCCATCTGAGGCTGGCATGGCCATAAGGCTCGAACGAGTGGATGCTCTGCTCGGTGTTCCACGAGTAGTGGAGCCCGGGCCCAGCATACCATGTAAGACTGGAGCCCTGCTGGATTGTGAAATCGAGCGGGCGGAGGTCTGCAGCGACACGGTGCTGGTAGAACAGGCTCTCGCTCATGCCGTCCTGCCTCCTCCCCCAGAACATGAGGTATTGCGGAGTCAGGTGGTGCTCCAGTCTCATGTTGTTGCCCTCAAAAGACCGCCCCGTGAGGGTAAAGTACGCATACGGATTGAGGTTGAACATGCCAAGCCCCCATCTGCTCAGGCGGAAAACAGAGTTCCTGCCTTCATAGCCGACCCTTGCGACATCCAGATTCAGGATGCCGTAGATGGAGCTGTTCTCTGCCTCAATGGGCCTTTGGTTCTCGTCAGTTGTACCTATCTTCCACCAGAGGTAGCCGAGCCTTCCGCTTAGCGTCGTCTCAACAGGGTCGTGGAATATTGTGCCACCGAAGGTGATTCCAGCCATGCCATCAATGGCATGGCCCTGGCCCTCAACGGCTCTTGCCGGACCAGATGGAGTCAGAGCGAATGTATTGAAGTCCAGGTTGTACGACTGGAGCCGTCCGCTCATGAGCAGGTTTGTGTAGTTCGCTCCGATATTGTAATATAGCACATCCCATGGATATGCCCTGCCTTCAGTCCCCCTCCTGAAAGAGAGGAATTCGGCCGGGTTCGTCCCTTCGGGGAACCTGAGCATGAAGCCGGCCCTGATGCGCGCAACGGCTCTCTGGTTCAGTTGCAGCTGGTTGAGGCTGCCGAGATTAGACCAGACCGCGTTCAATTGAGGCATGCCACGGAGCGCAGCCAGGCCACCGCGTAAATCGCCGTTGGAAAGAGCGGCCATGGCAGAGTTGAATTGCGGCAGCTGCCAAATCTGCTTGTCAGATGGAATCTGGCTCAGAGCGTTATGCAGTGAGTGCGCCGCGTTCGCTAATGCGGCAGGGTCATTCGGCGAGTTCATGAGCGTTTCAAGAGCGTCCGCCCATGTGCTCATTGCGTTTTGCGCAATGTCCTGGCCTCCGAATAATGAGTTCAATAACGGAGTCGTGCCGGGCTCGGCCATCACGAACCTCCCGTTGCCAAAGCCGCTTAAGAAAAATTGCGAACCGAAATCATATGGAAGCATCTCGATTATAGGGAGCGCCCCCGCGACCGTCGCCCTGTCCTGCGTTCTCGGCGCGGTGGATTCCGTACACACCTCGCCTCCGTGCATCATACGCAGAACGCAGGTGACTGAGTTGCCAGCGGCTTCCATCCTTGGGGAAGCCTCAAGGTTGCCTATCGCCCGGTTGACCGCGGTGAGCCTTCCCTCGAGCGCATCGGCATCGGAGCCCATGCTCTCGCGGCTCTGCGCCACGCTGCCGAGGTTCCGGATTCCGCGCACGAGCGCGGTTTCAACGGCTGATATCGCAGCACCGGAATTGCCATGCAGCCTGATTGCAGCATCATATGCGAGCCTCTCAGGGCTGGCCTGCTGGCCCGATGCCGGAGCTGCTGGCGGAGTTCGAAGTATGTCGAGGAGCTGGAACATGCGCAATACATTCGTTGCCAGCACATCCGGAGCCTGCACATTCGCAGGGTGCTCGCTGCTTCCGATGGGAACGGAGAGTGCGACCGGAAGGCCATATATCGTCTGCGCGGCCGGAGCAGGGGCGCTCGCAGGCGCTGCCTCCCTTGGGGCCGCTTCGGCAGGAGCATCCGCTACGCCGGCATCCGCACGTGCTGTGGCCGATGCATCAGGCTGCGGTGCTGCCCCGCCTTCCTGGGCGCGGGCAGTCCCGGCTGAGCCGATAAGGAGCGAAAATCCGAGCGCGCCGGCTACTGCGAATTCCCGAAGCTTGCTGCTCCGTACAATTTCTGCCTGCCGTGCCACACTGCCCTTGCATCCATCCGATACATTATCCGAAACGTTGCCATGTCTGAGTTTCACGCATTCTCCCTCCCTATTATTTTATTACAGGGACGTCCCCGTCCCTGCCCACCCTATGAATGCTATTTGTTCATTTCTTCTTCTGCGATGAGGCTGCGGGCGCTGGCGGTCGTGCAGGCGCCGCTGTCGCAGGCGGCGTCGCATTCGTCGCGCTCGGCCTCACAATGAGGACCGGAGTTATCGGCCCGTGTTCGACCACGGTTGCCTGGTCCGGCTGGCCCATCTCATGATAGCGCCAGAAGGACGACTGGTCGATGTTGCGCTCAAGCCGCGCGTCGGGGACCGGGTCCATCGTCCCAGACCTCATCTGGAAGACCACGTTCTCAGGCCTGATTCTGCCGTTGGCCTCTGTCACTGCGGCCCATTCAAGGTCGCGCGATGGGGCGTCCACCCTGCGGACGCGGACGACGAAGTCGCCGGTCGTTCCGTCGGTGAGCGTGACTCCCCTCATCAGCATGCCCGTGTAGCGGAGCGGTGGCGGTTGCGTCTGTGTGTCGCGGTAGCGCGGGTTCAGCAGCAGCAGTCCGGTGCTCGGCTGGATATCCTGGAACATGAACCAGTAGTAGGTCAGGTTCTGGGCGCCGTTCTGTCTCTCGTAGTCTGTAAGGGAGACCTCCCTGCCGCCTGCGGGGGTTATCATCGTCCTCGAAGCGGTGAATGTCAGGATGGTCTCGCGGTCGCGCTGCTCGTTCACGCGCGAACTCCTGTCGCGGGATATCGCATCGGAAGGCACCGTCGCGGCGAACGTCGGCTGCGGAGGCCTTGGTATCGGCCTGAGAATCTCGTCGGTCAGGCTCGCGATGCCCATTTCTGATATGGCAATCGCTTCCCTGGGCTGCATGCCCCTTGCGAACATGTCGCCGCTTGTAGAGAGCGCGGAGCGCATCGCCTGCGCCTCGGTCAGCATCTGCTGCGCCCTGCGGACGGTATATGCACGCGGGTCGGTCGAACGAGTTAGGTCGGTGATGCGTATCGGCTGCCCATCTGCGAGCATTACGTTGCCGCCGAGGCGGGTTTCAAGCTGTGCAAGCCTCACATCAAGGACAGCGAGCAGGAGGCGGTTGGCGCTCTGCTGGTATTCGCCAAGCAGGCGCGTACGAGCCGCATCGTCGGTCGTTGCCATCGCCTGCGAGTATGATGCCGAAACAGTCATCATCCTCTCGCGCAATGAATCGAGAAGCGGTCTGTCTGTCGCAAGGCCATATTCGCGCGCTATAGCGAGCAGCCTGTCTTTGAGCCTCTGGTCCTGCTGTCTGAACTGGGCTTCGGGGCGGACCGGATAGCTGGCCGGCGCGATATCGAAGCCGTGGAGCAGAGCGGGCGTCGCCGTGCTGCCGAGCATGAAGACCTGCCTTCTTAGCTCCACATAGGTCTGGCCGTAGACATTGAGGTCGACATCTTCCTGCGCACGGTCTGCGAACTGGATGACCGAAGCGCTGCGCTGGGGTATGAAATTTATATCCACTGCGCTTGCTGACGGCCGAACCCTCCTCATTTCCGGAGTCAGGTCTGGGTATCCACCAAGGTGGGGTGCTGTAAGTTCCTGCTCTGGACGGATTCTTCCGACCCTCTGGTCGAGCACCCTCATCGGGCCATAGAGGCCGGCCTGGCGCAGCACCGTCTCGCTTGCGGACGGGGTGAACAATGACGCATTAGCTCTTTCGTTGAGGCTTACAAGGAAAGAGAGGTATCTCTGCTCTGCGGCTGCGGCGCCGCGGCGCTGCTCGGTCTCTGTTGGCTCTGTACCGCTCACGGTGACGCCGTGATCTGTAGGCGAAAGATATCCGCCGCGCACGAAGTACATGCCGGATGATTCAGTGGATAGGAACCCGTTTGGCGCAAGCTGCTGGACGGCGTCATCGGCAAGCCTGCGGGCGACGTTGTAGTGGTATGCCGGGCCGGCTTCCGGAACCGAGAAGCTCCAGACGAATGCCCTCCTAGCGCGGTCAATCTGCTCCTGCGCGGTGCGCACGGTCGCGGCGTCCGCCGAAGGCGAACGCAGCGATGAGCTTCCCGCCCATAATTCTGCTTCTCTTATCGAAAGAAGGCTGAGTGCCATATTATATAAAGTATCAGCGGTTGCAACGAGCCGGTCTGCCGCGGGGGCAGTCCTTGTCGCAGTCAGATATGCCTGGGCTGCGCGGATGACCTCGCTATCTGCTGCCATGCCAGAATCACGCGCGGTCTGCATCGCGGTTTCGAGCATGGAGCGGGCCGAGCGGAACCGATATTGCGGGTACTCTGCCGACAATCGGGCCAGCTGGTCTGCATCGGATATCGCGATTCCGCTTGAATCGCGGATGTTGGTCGGCGTTATGCCCTTCTGGTATGCCAAGTAGTCGAGCTCGTATGTGAGCCTGAGAGAGCGGACATTTGCAAGCCTCTGGATTGTCTGGTCCCCTGAGGGCTGCATGCGCCGGACGGTCTGGTCGAATACCCCGTAGAAAAGGTAGTCGTAGGTGAGCTGCTCGTTCTGCATGAGCGGCGCGGTCAGTTCGCGGACCGCCTGCCTTCTCTGCTCGGTAGTAATCTCCCTGCCGGCCGGAATACCGAGGTAGGAGCGGATGAGCGATGTCTGCTGCTCGGGGCTTATGATGCTGAACGCATTCACGGTCGGGTCTGCAACGAGGACTGCGGCCCTTGAGTATGCAAGATAGAAAGTCGAAGCGTCCGTGGCCGAATCGAGGCCGTGCGTGGAAGCGTAGTTGTAGTAGCTAATCAGCTGGTGGAGGCGCTCGGTGTCGGAGGTAGTAGCGGAGGAAAGCGCGCGGACTGCAGCGTACGATAGCCTGCCGGCCTGCCCTTCGAGGGTCGTTGCCGCGGTGACGCGGGTCTGCATCCTGGCCTCAAGATCGCTTCTTGCAGTCGCTATGCGCCTGAGCACGCGGCCCTGTCCCCCGCCTGCGGGAACCTCCCTGACCGGGACGTTGTAGTATGCGCCGGCCTGCTGCCCGTGCGTGCGCTCGAATCCCTGCAACTGCTCCCTTGTCGGAAGCGAGCTGGCGTGGACTTCGGTCACAGACGCCTGGGCAATCTGCCGGACTAATCCGACCTGGCGCATGTATGTCGCCTGCTGCCTGTCGAAAAGCTCTGTTGCGAGCCTCGCCTTCTCCTGGGCCTGGGTCTCGTTCCCGCCCGAGAGTGCGGTTGCCGCCTCGTTGAGGTAGCCGTACATCTGCCGCAATGAAGCGTCATCAAGGAGGTAAAGGTCCGGTATGCGCCTGCGGATGAGTTCTGCAGTCGCTCCGGTCAAGCCTTGCACAGTAGTTGAAAGCGTGCTAATCTGGTCGCGAAGAGGGTGCGGCGCACCGGCTGCCGTCTCGTACGCGCGCTGGCGGTCCTCGGCCACGCGCTGCTCTGCTAAGGGAAGTTCGGCTGTGATAAGCGTCCTTGCCTGGCCCAGCTTCGTATCTATGGTCCTCGTGTTCGGGTGCCTTGCGTCGAATTGCGCATTGAGCTCGCGCATGAGCGTTGACGCCCTGGTGCGTATTTGAGCCGTCCTGCCCCAGGTCGAAATCATCTCAAGGTCCGCAAGAAGCTGCGCGTTCTGTGTGCGCAGCGGGACGGGCGCTGCTGTTTCAGTCGTTGGCGCTGCCGCCACTGCCGCACCAGCCTCCCTTGCGCCTCCGGTCACTGCCGGACCGCTTGGAACAGGTACTGGGACTGGAAGCACTGGGCCCGGTGCTGCCGATGATGGAGCTGCCGAGGTCGGGGGAGCGATTGTCGGGACTACTGCGGTCGCGACTGCTGATGCAGCCGTCGCCGCTACTGCGATTGTGAGCCTGGTCGTGAGTTCTTCAAGTGCCGCGGGGTCTATCGCGCTGTCCTGGTTTCTTCCCGTAAGCGCAGTGCGGTCGCGATATGCTGTATTAAGCCAGTTGTTAAGGGAGCGGAACCGCTCTTCCCTCGTGGTTCCGGTAATCGGTATGTTAAGGGCGGTCGCATTCGTAGCGAGCGTCTCAAGAAGGGCGGTCATGCTCGGGTCGGTGTATGTGACGACGGGCGGGATGGAGTTGCGTCGCATCGTGTCGAACTGGGTACGAATGCCGGTCAGCTGCGTGACAAGATTCGACCTCAATGTTTCAAGAGCCCTCGCATCCATCCGCGTTTCCGCAGAAGCCTCGCGCATCGCACCACCAGTCATAGAAGCACCTACCATAGCGGCTGAGAGCAGGAACCTCCCTAAGAAAGTCAGCCTGCGCCCTGCAGAAGGATTTCGACGTGTAGAATTTAAATCTTCTCTATTGAATTCAGAATTATCTTGAAGCCTTTTAGGTCCACCCATGTTAATCCCGCCTCTCGATGATTTTGATACACCTAATTCTACTATTTAAAACAGAATATTTTATAAACCAATCTTTGCCATACACGGCGACTATATGTGATAGATCTTGATGTTACAATCCGTACATAATATGGGTGGAGGTCTATATAAATATTATAGAATCTCGTTTTTTATGTGTGAAGGAAGGGCGAGCGGGCGGAAAAGGCATTCCAGCGGCGCCAGTCAATGATATAAAGCGGGCGCTCGCAACCTTTCCATGCGCATTTCAGGAAACCTGGTGGATGTTGTGAAAGGCACCATCTACCCGGCAGAAATCGAGTTTGATGGTAAAATCCAGCGCATATGCAGGATTGCCTCCGCGCCGAATAGATACATCCTTCCCGGCCTGGTGGACGGCCACATGCACGTGGAAAGCACGATGCTCTTACCATCCGAGTACGCGAGGGTCGCCGCAAGCCACGGCGTCGTCGCCGCAGTGGCGGACCCGCATGAAATCGGGAACGTGCTTGGCGAGCGGGGCGTGAGGTTCATGATTAGGGATGGACGCGAATCGTGCTTCAAGTTCTTTTTCGGCGCACCTTCCTGCGTTCCGGCAACCAAATTCGAGACGTCCGGAGCGCACCTTGGCCCCCGTGAAATTGAGCGGCTTCTGTCCCGGAAGGACGTATCCCACCTTTCCGAGATGATGGATTATCCCGGCGTCATCGCGCGAAGGAAGGACATCATGGCCAAAATATCCTCGGCGAGAAGGCATGGCAAGAAAGTCGACGGCCACGCCCCCGGGCTTAGCGGCAAGGATCTGGATAGGTATATCGCAGCAGGAATCGGCACTGACCACGAATGCTACATGCTTGCGGAGGCAGAGGAAAAGGCGGGCAAGGGGATGAAAATTTTGGTCCGCGAGGGTTCTGCGGCAAAGAACCTCTCTACACTGTACCCAATCCTGCACAAAGGCAGGAACATGCTATGCACCGACGACATGGAACCCGGGGATTTGCTTGACGGGCATATGGACTCGATTCTGGCAAAATGCGTCCGGCTCGGAATAAAGCCGCTCGATGCCATCCGCTGCTGCACGAGAAATCCCTGCGAGCATTACAACCTCGGAACCGGCCTCCTGCGCATCGGGGACCCGGCAGATATCGCCGTGGTCCAGGACCTTCGTTCATTCAGGGTAATCGAGACGTTCGTAGACGGGATGCGCGCATACCCTTTGGGCGGTAGGACACCGGCACATAGAACCGGGAGGCCGCTGAACAATTTCCATGCAAGGAGGATAAGCGCGAAGGACATCTCGTTTTTCCCGCAAGGCAGGTACCCGGTGATTGAAGCGGTTGATGGGGAGCTCATCACGGAAAAAAGAATAATCGATGCGGCTGATTTTAAGGCAAAGCGCGTGCAAAAAATCGTGGTGATAAACAGATACAGGAAAGCGAAACCTGCGGTCGGCTTCATCAGGGATTTTAGCATTAGGCGCGGTGCATTCGGTTCGAGTGTGATGCACGACTCGCATAATATCGGGGTCATCGGAGCCGATGACGAATCTATTTGCACCACCGCAAACGCCATCATCGCCAACAAAGGAGGGCTGGCAGTCTATGACGGGAAACGCGTAAGAGTCCTGCCGCTCCCGTATGCTGGTCTGATGAGCGGAGAGCGCGCGGAATCGGTCGCGAAAAAGTATGAAGGACTCAAACAAATCGTGAAGAGGATGGGATGCCGGATGAAGGCGCCTTTCATGACGCTTTCGTTCATGGGCCTGCTGGTCATCCCGCACATCAAGATTTCTGACCGCGGCCTTTTCGACGGGGACAGGTTCGGGTTCATATGAATGCGCAGAAAACGGAAAAGGGAAACGCAAAACGAACGCGTGATGGCGCCAACGCGCTTCTCCGGGAAGGTCCGGAGCTGGAGGACCTGGTAGCGGAAATCAGGGACGGGCGTAAAGGCAAGAAAAGAGTCGCGATAGTAATCCCGACGTTGAATTGGAACGAAATCCTGTCCGAGCACCTCAAGAGGCTCTCGGGGGAGAAGTTTCGGGATTTCGATGTCGTCATAGTGTATGGCGAGAATGATGAATATTTGGAGAACGTTTACGGGCTACCTGTGGTTCACATAAAACGCAGATATGACTGCGGCTCGGCCGGAGGATTCTACATAGGTGAGAGATTCGCATTCGATGAGGGTTATGAGGCAGTAATCCTTGCTGACAACGACGCTCTTCCGGATTCTGATTCGCTTGTAGGGGAGCTTGTCCGGGCGGTGGATTCTGGCGCGGATATCGCTTTGCCCAAAGTCAGGAACAAGCCGGGCGAGGAGGGCCGTACAATCGACATCATCGCTCAGTATGGGTGTATGGGAAGAAGGATTCTGGAAAAGACCGGCCTTGCTTATTTCCCGTTCTATTTCGGCGGGGAAGACATCGAGCACCTCGAGCGCATGCGGAGGATGGGAGCTAAGGTCGCTTATGTCGAATCGTTTGTCCTCCACCCGTCCTTCTCGGTCTCCATGTTTATCATGAAGCCATCCAAGATGCTCCATTTCCTGCGCGGAAGCGTCCTTTGCATGTACCTCGGAAAACCGGCCTTTGAACTGTACTACTGGATTTTCCTTGTCCTTGTTTACGGCCTTTTCCTCGCCCCATGGCGGGCCGATATTTCCAGGGATATAATCAGCGCCGCGTTCCATGCCTCGCAGATGCATTTCTTCAGGCTTTCAACTTCGGCGCAGGATGAGATATCGCCTTCTCCGGTGAATGGCGCGGAGGGATTCGAGGCCATCCATCTGAGCGCGGATGTCTGGCAGGGAAAGACGATAATGGAGAAGGTGGGCAGCGCGCTTCGATCATCGTTTTGCTATCTTGCGCAAATGCCGAGGATATTCGGCAGGAACGTAATCTTCGACGGCGCCGTTGGGCAGGACGGCATACCTCTTGCGATTCTGGCCAAAAACAGCTATCTGAAGTATGATGGGAAAATTTTTCCGGTTTTCAAGGATAACCGATTCTACCTCTTTCCAATCTATTTCCTGTATTTCCCCATCGTGGTCCTTTTTTCAGCGTTTCTTGCGCTGATTCTTGGCACAGTCGGATACATCAAGATGTTCATGCTCGGAGTCAGGACTGACGGGTACGGCGTACGGAAACAGAGAGATTAGTTCGGCCGCTTTTCCCTTACACACCATCTATTTGAAACGCACCGCATCAGCCAGGCGCGGAAGCATCCCGTCTTTTTCTGATACCAGCACCCTGCCAGCATCCGGCCATGGGATTGCGAGGGCCGGGTCAGACCATAAAAGCCCGGCCTCATACTTTTCCGTATATGGATTGTCCGCCTTGTAAGTGACGAGAGTATCCTCTTCCAGGGCAAGGCATCCGTGCGCGAAGCCTCTCGGGACGTACAGCGTCTGGTGGGTTTTCCCCTCCAGCACGACCGAATAGGATTTTCCGAACGTCTTCGAGCTTTCACGCAAGTCCACAATCGCATCGAAGATGCTTCCTTTGAGGCACGTCACGAGCTTGGCCTGGGAGTAAGGGTCTGTCTGGCAATGAAGGCCCCGCAGCGCTCCCTTGCAGGAATATGTGAGATAATCCTCTGCGATGTCGAACCTGATTCCGCATGAGTTGAGAAGCGCGGACGTATACAGCTTATGAAAGGCGCCGCGGCCATCCACGAATTTTTTTGGGCTGAGAAGTAACGCGCCCTCAAGCGTTGTCTTTGTCACTGAATTGTCGCTTGCAAGCATGCGGTATCATTCTGGTTTGAGGTATTTATTCTTTAGCCATCCTGCTCGGCCAAGACGATTTTATGGACAAATTTGAAAAATTTGTCCGAATCGGAAATCCAAAAGGATTTACGATAAGATAAAAAAACTGAAGGCGGATAGTTTGCAAGATGGAAATACTCGGCATCATCCTCACAATACTCGGGCTCGCGTTTTTCGAGACGATTACCAGCATCGACAATGCGATAATCAATGCCGAGGTCCTTTCGAAGATGTCGGAGAAGGCCAGGAAATGGTTCCTCGTCTGGGGCATCATCATCGCAGTGGTCTGTGTCAGGGGGCTTCTTCCTGGCTTGATATTGCTGGCAGCGAACCCCTCGCTCGGACCTGTAGGAGTAATGACAGCGATGTTCAGC
>JAZDMN010000014.1:0-31193 GCA_043800955.1 Microcaldota archaeon | reverse complement strand
AATCTGGATGGTTCTTCCGTCCGCCGGAACATTGATGGTCGTCAGGACCTCAATTGGGCATGCATATGCCGTCTGGACCGGGTTCCCGCCACATGTGATATCCAGTAGTGTGTCCCCGCTGGCATTCTGGCCTACGTACTCAAATACATACCCGCCCACGCTAACTGGGGTGCCGCTGTTAATCACGCTATCAAACGAGCCTGTCGTAGCTACTGCGCATCCGACCGGGCCTGCGTCAACCTCCCCGCCATCCAAACCAGCATCGGCATCTGGTCCAGCATCCACTCCACCATCAGCATCAGGACCGGCATCAACATCTGCATCCACATCAGCATCAGGGCCGCCATCCAAACCTGCATCAACATCGGCATCCGGTCCAGCGTCCACTCCGCTGTCGACATCTGCATCAACATCCGGTCCCGCATCATGGCCGGAATCAGTGTCAGCATCAGTATCTGCATCGGGACCGCTGTCATGAGTCGTATCGGTGTCTCCATCCTGTTCTAACCCAATTCCGGAAGGCTGGAACGTGCACGATGATGTGGTGTATGCGATAATCACTCCGGGGCCGCTTGCGGCAATGACTATGGCAAGTATCCTTCCCATGAGCTTTTCCGTCATGGGTGATTTGGCGAAACCTTTCTTGTCATCGTTCTTATCTTCAGGACCTTTCTTCTGGGCTTCGGTATCATGGGTAAGTTTCATGTTGACCAACCAATATTATGCCTAAACCTCTTTTTAAGTGTTTCCATATGGTAAAAAGGGACTATTTGCCGAACCCACCATGGAGGGTAAATCCCCTATCCAAGTTATCATAATCTGCGGCGATGGTTTCGTGCAAAATCAGAGAATAACCTAACAAAGAATGAAAAAATGGACTCGGGGGGATATGCGTCGCCAATTTACCGCTCCTTTTTGGGAAAAAGGCGGAACTCGCACCCCCGGCCCCTCGCGATCTTGAACCTGTTTCTTCTGCACGCCTCAGGGCTTTTCCCGAGGGTTTTGCCCTTTGAAGGGCAGAAGACAAAAGGCTCTGCAAGGCGAGTGCTCTGCTGCTGAGCTACGAGCCCATTGATGGTTAAGTGTTTCTAAAAGCAGTTATAAAGCATTCGGAAAGAATCCTCGCAGGAGGACCGTTATTCACAGCCGCCCCATCCGCAGGAGAAGCAGACCTTGCATCCTTCCTGGAAAACGAGGGTGCCATCGCACGATGGGCATATACCCTTCTTTATCTTCTGCGCCTCCGAGAGCAATTCTGCGGGCGCATTGATATTCTCAGGAACTTGAATCGAGATTTCTTCGGACATGGGACCCCCGTCACACATGCGCATTAACAAATTATAAATGATTGTTTTGTATTCGGAAAAATAAAGCCATAAAAATAAAAAAAGACCACAACTCCTTCTGAAAATCAGCGCCATGCCGGTTGTCCGGCCATAATCTCATCCACGTATGCTTCGGCGTCCGCGCGGTCCTTCTTCTTGCTCTTCATGTAATATGCTATCATGCCTTCCCGTACCTCGTGCCTCGGCCGAAGGTCGCCGTTCTCGTAGGTGCAGTGCTTGCAGTATCTGTTTCCTTGTTTCATCCCGCCGAAATCGGAAAGCCTGACCATAGGCATCCCACAGCTCTCGCATTTCTTCAGGTCCATATGTTCTCCACCTTTTTGTAGATTTGCCGTCAGCTTGACGCTCCGCGTCAAGTCCGTCATTTTTTCCTCGCGGGAAAAAATGCCGAGTCGAGGACTGCGTCCTCTTTCGTCATTTTTATTTATTAAAAATGCCGAGGGGGGAATTCGAATCCCCGGCCTCTCGATCTCTCAGTTGAGTGCATTAATATCATCGGCGCTTCGGGAACGGCGGACCGTTCCCGAGACGTCGCGAACGAGAGTTCGTTCGCAACAACACCTCATCACTCATCGGGTTTTACCTATGAGTCGAGCACTCTAGCCGACTGAGCTACCTCGGCGTGTAGGGCATTCCGTTTCGCTTCACGCTAACAGAAAAAGCCAAGTCTTATTTAATTTGATTACCTTTAAATGCTATACGAATTTTACGAGGAGTCTGTTTATGGGAGAGGGTTATTTCGACATTCTGCGCGATGGATTGCAAAAGGCCTACGCAGTCGCAAGCGAAGCACGCTCCAAGGGCTTCGACCCAACCGATGATGTCGAAGTCAAGATAGCGAAGGATGTCGCAGCCCGCGTCGAGGGAATTGTCGGCCCGCCAGGCGTGAGCGAGCTCATCCGCAATCTCGAAGCGAGCGGCATGGCGCGCGAGGATATCGCCTTCGAGGTCGCAAGGCGAATCGCAGGCGGCGAGCTCATGGGGGGAAACAAGGAGGTCCTTATCGAGCAGGCAGTCCGCACAGGCCTGGGCATCCTGACCGAAGGCGTGCTTGTCGCCCCGACCGAAGGCATCGCGAAAGTCAGGATAAAGCGCAATCCGGACGGTAGCGACTATGTAGCCGTTTACTATGCCGGTCCCATCCGAAGCGCCGGGGGGACGGCCGCCGCTCTGAGCCTCGTCCTTGCGGACATAGCCCGGAAAGTCTGCAACGTAGGTGATTACCGCGCCACCGATTCGCAGATAGCCCGCTATTACGAAGAGATCACGACATACGAGACCCGCGTGACGCACCTCCAGTACATGCCCCCCGAGGCCGATGTCATAGTGATTGCAGGGAACTGCCCAATCTGCATAGACGGCGAGCCCACCGAGGACATCGAGGTTTCCGCATACCGGGGCGTGCCCGGGGTCGAGACAGACAGAATCCGGGGCGGGGTCCCGCTTGTCATGTGCGAGGGGGTCGCGGCAAAGGCCGCCAAGCTCTTCAAGTATTCAAAGAAGCTGAAGCTGGGATGGGACTGGCTCGAGAAAATCATCAAGATAAAGAAGAAGGAGGACAAGGTCGAGATCAAGCCGGATTTCACCTACCTGGAAGGCCTGGTTGCCGGAAGGCCGGTTTTCAGCCACCCATCGGCGAAGGGAGGGTTCAGGCTGCGCTACGGGCGGAGCAAGACCACCTGCCTCATGGCCAAGAACGTGCATCCGGCTACCATGATACTCCTGGACAATTTCCTCGCATACGGCACGCATATGAAAATCGAGCGGCCGGGAAAAGGGTGCGTCGTATCTGCGCATGAAGGCATCGAGCCTCCGGTCGTGAAGCTACGGGACGGGCGCGTGATGAAGGTCCGCACCCTTGACGAGGCATACGCGATAAAGGCCGATGTGGAGGAAATCCTTTTCCTGGGCGACATGCTCTGCACATACGGGGATTTCCTCAAATCCAACCACCCCCTCATGCCAAGCGGGTATTGCGAGGAGTGGTGGGAACGCGAGATGGAATCCAAGGGTGTCCAGGCCCCGGGCAGCATGGACGCCCCGACGCTCTTCGAGTTCTCAAGGACGCACGGCATCCCGCTCCACCCGTCCTTCACATACCACTGGCACGACATCTCAAGCGAGCAGCTCGAAAAGCTCGCCTTATGGCTGAAAGGCGGGCGCCTTGAATCCGACGGCGGAAAAATCAGGTCGCTTGCGCTGGAGAAAAACGAGGCGAAGCGGGTGCTTGAGGAGCTTTTGGTAGAGCACCGTGTCCACGATGATTACGTGATGATTGAGGGGGATGACGCCTATTCGCTCCTTTCGTCGCTGGGCTCGAAAAATCCCGAGAAGGGCGACCTGTCAGCCTATTTTGCGTTCGACAAATCCGGCAAGACGCCTCTTGAAACGGTAAACGCGCTCTCGGGTCTGAAAATAAAGGCCAAGGCACCGATGTACATCGGTGCCCGCATGGGCAGGCCGGAGAAAGCTAAAGAGCGGAAGATGGACGGCTCGCCCCACGTGCTGTTCCCCACCGGCTCGTTCAAGAACCGGAGCCTTAGCAAGCAGTACCGCACCCTCAAGGGCAGGGAAGGGGAGAAGACGATAAACATCGAGCTCTCGCGCATGCGCTGCACGAAATGCAAGCGCCTGGGCTTCTACCGCAGGTGCGACATCTGCCAGGCTCGCGCGGTCGAGGAGCGCGTATGCGCGAAATGCGGCCGCATATCCGAGTTCGAGATGCACTGCGATATGAAGACACTGTCCTACGACCGCAGACCCGTAGATATACTGGAGCTTTTCGAGCAGGTGAAGGCCAAGACCGGCTCATCCCCGGATGAAGTCAAGGGCGTGAAAGGGCTTTCGAATGCAATCCGCATTCCGGAGCGGCTGGAAAAGGGGTTCCTGCGCGCCAAGCATGACGTGTATGTATTCCGGGACGGTACCTCGCGCTTTGATGCGACCGATGTGCCGCTGACGCATTTCACCCCGAAGGAGGTCGGACTGGGCCTCCAGAGGGCCCATGCGCTGGGTTATGACAAGGACTATACCGGCAAGCCCTTGGAAAGCGACCTGCAGACAGTCAGCCTCCGCCACCAGGACATCCTTCTATCCAACAACGGCGTCGAATATTTCATGCGGGTCGCGGGCTTCATAGACGACATGCTCGTCAACATGTACGGCCTCAAGGCGTTCTACAACATCAAAACGAAGGATGACCTGGTTGGGCACCTCTGCGTGGGCCTCTCGCCGCACACTAGCGCGGGCGTGCTATGCCGGATTGTCGGATTCACGCGGGCCAATGTCGGGTACGGGCATCCGTACTTCCACACGGCCAAGCGTAGGAACGCCGACGGCGATGAGGACTGCATCATGCTTCTCATGGATGCCCTCATAAACTTCTCAAGGCGCTTCCTGGACGAGAAGCGCGGCGGGACCATGGATGCCCCCCTCGTCCTTTCGATAGAGATAAACCCCAAGGAAGTCGACGACGAGGCGCACTGCATCGAGTTCGTCTCTCGCTACCCCCTCGAGTTCTACGAGGCGGCAGAAAAGCTCGTCCCCCCGGGCGATGTCAAGCTAAAGACGGTCAAGGACGTCCTTGGCACCAGCGAGCAGTTCGAGCTTCCAATCACGCACCCGGGCGGGACCCTCGATGTTGGCAACATCCGGACAGCATATGTGGAGCTGCAGTCCATCCCGGACAAGATAGACATCCAGTTCCAACTGCAGGGGCGCCTTCGGCCCGTCGATGGGCGCGATGCGGCCGAGCGGCTCATCCTGAGCCATTTCATCCCGGACCTTTATGGCAATTTGCGCTCGTTCTCAAGGCAGACCTTCCGCTGCGTTTCATGCAATACTATTTTCCGCCGCGTTCCCCTTGCCGGCAAATGCTCGCGCTGCGGGGGCAACCTGCTTCTTACGATAAACAAGGGCGGGATAGAGAAATACCTGGAGATATCGCGCGAGATAGTAGCCCGGTACGACCTTCCCGCGTATCTCAAGCAGAGGCTGGAGCTCCTTGAGCGGGAGATAAAAAGCATCTTCGAGGACGATAAGGTCAAGCAGATGGGGCTTTCGGACTTCCTCTAGCTCATCGCAATCTTTTCAGCATGCGCACCTATCAGCGGTATACCGAACCTTTTGCCGGAAAACGCCTGGAAGGCCAGGAACAGCCGCACGATGAGCACGCAGAGGCCGAAGACCATCAACACGAGCCAGACCAGCCAGAATCCCAGGAAGAACCCGATTCCCATGGTGGCAATCCCCAGGACTACGGCAAGTCCGATGCCTATCACCGCTGCGCCAAGGCCCAGTACCATCACCGCCAGGTCGACCATGATGGCCTGAGCGGCATGGAACTTGACATACCGGTCCTCCTTTTTCAGCAGGAAAATGATGACCGCGACGAAAACACCGAATACGTAAGAGATGGCGGCAATCAGCCTGCTTTCATCATTCGGCTCCTCAGTTCGGGGCTGCTTATTGGATTCCTTTGCCGGGTTCTTCTGAATGTCAGGTGAGGCCTCGGTCTTCTTTGCCATGGATATCTATGAGGGTTGATCGATAATAAACATTTCGCATCGTGATGCCAGAGGCTGCAAGCGGGGGAGAAACAAAAGTAAAAATAGAAAAAATGAAGAAGTTACTTCTTCATGCCTGCAACGAACGCGCCTATCGCGCCGAGCACGAGGCCGATGATGGTGCCTATCACAATGGCGACCACAATCATAATCGCGCCGAATCCGGTGCCTATCGCCGAGCCTACGACGTCACCGCCGGTCGCCACTCCGACTCCCATGCCGAGCATGCTGAGCACGAAGCTGACCACGCCGTTGACGACTCCTGCTATGAAGGCTGTGAGGCCGCCGGTTATCGCACCGCCGACAAGGTCCATCTGGGCCTCTTTCACCGCCTTGTATCCTGACCATGCGATCACTACCCAGCCGATTATTGTCAGGGGTATGCCGACGAGGCACATGAGCAAGTTTAGTACGGGGATTGCCCCGACAATGCTCGAAAACACTCCGATTGCGATAAGAATCACGATCGGAATCATCGCGACTTTTAGCGATTTGCCGATATCGAATGCCAATATATCACCGGATTGTCATCGAAAACAAGGTTTATATGCGTTCAGGGCCGTCCTGGGGCCGCCAAAATTGGGAAAAAAGGGGGAAAAATGGAAAAGTAAAAAGGAAAAATGAAGAAAATTCACTTCATCTGCTTCTCAGCGTACTCGCCAACGACCGGGAGCACGAACCTCTCTCCCTGGTAGGCCTTGTACGCGAAGTAGAGCAGCGCGAGCCACACCACCGGGAAGCACAGTCCGCCGATGCCGAAAGTGACTACGGCAAGCACCATCGCCACCACCCAGCCCGCGAGACCGGCCAAGAGGCTCTGCCATGCGTGAAAGAGTACAAACTTGTCCTTCTTCTTGTCCTCCATCACATAGACCAGTATGAACATGAGGATAGGGAACACATAGCACAATGCCGCCCATACCTTGCTTTCGTTGCTCAGCCCAGAGACGGTAGTCGATGCCATCGCAGGCGGTTTGATGTCTTTTTTCTCTTCTGCCATAATCAAAACCTCCTTAATTCATGCCTCTCCGGAATCCGGAGTACTGGCTTATACTCGGATAGTATCTTTATAAATATTTTTAGGGGTGAAAAACGATAGATGAACCTGTTCAATTCCCTCACAAAGAAGCACGAACCATTCTCAACACTCGAGGAGAAGCGCGTCGTGATGTACGTATGCGGGCTCACCCCGTATGACAGCGCCCATATCGGCCATGCCCGCGCATACGTGTCGTTCGACCTAATCAAGCGCTATCTGATAAAGAAGGGATTCTCGGTCTATCATATCCAGAACATCACGGACGTGGATGACAAGATAATCAAGCGCTGCAGGGAGACCGGGGCCGACCCCGGGGTGCTCACGACCACAATCCATGAAGAGGCGCTGGCGCTTTTTGGCAGGCTGAACATACTCCCAGCCGACGTCTACCCGAAAGTTACCGATCACATATCGGACATCATCGGAATGGTCGGAGACCTTATCCGCAAGGGCCATGCATACGAGACCGAGACTGGCGTCTATTTCGACATCTCGAGCTTCCCGCAGTACGGGTCCCTTTCGGGCCAGAATCTCGAACAGATACGGGCCGGCTCGCGATTTGGCGTGGATGAGACGAAAAAGGACGCGGCGGATTTCGCCCTCTGGAAGAAGACGAAAGGTGAAATCCTCGAGTTCGAGAGCCCGTGGGGGCGCGGGAGGCCAGGATGGCATATTGAATGCAGCGCCATGTCCCGGAAATACGCGAAGCGGACGCTCGACATACATGGAGGCGCCCGTGACCTGATATTCCCCCATCATGAGAACGAGATAGCGCAAAGCGAGGCATCATGCGGCGAGCGCTTCTGCAACTATTGGGTGCATGCCGGCTTCCTGACGGTGGAAGGGGAGAAGATGAGCAAGTCTCTGGGCAATTTCATCACGCTTGCGCAGGCGCTGGCGCGGAGCAGCCCGAACGCCCTCCGGCTCTTCTACCTGCAGTCGCATTACCGGAGCCCCCTCGATTATGACCCGGAGGCCCTGGAATCGATGGAAGAGGGAGTCGAGCGCATATTCAATTCGCTGGGCCTCATACGCGAAGCCGAATCCGGAAAAAGCGGCACGGGGGGCATCGCCGATGAGGATTTCCGCAAGAGGAGCGATGAGATGATATCCGCGTTCCATGAGCATCTCGAAAACGACTTCAACAGCCCCGAAGCCATCGCCTCCCTCTACTCCCTTCTCCGTCTTGCCAACGCGCACCTGGGTGCCGGGAAGCACGACCATGCGCAGCTCGCAAAGATACGTTCCGCGATTGAGGAGATGCTCTGGATTCTCGGCCTTGTGGAGGAGAAGGCCGGCCTCGAAGATAAATCCGCTGCGATATCCGCGCTTCTTGCGGAGCTTGGCGCGCCTGCTGCAGAATCAACCGAAGAAGCGCTCATGCGCCTGATCTCCATGAGGGACCAGGCACGAGCGGCCAAGGATTATCAGAGGTCGGACCTAATCCGCAGCAGGCTAAAGGAAATCGGCATAATTATCGAGGATAAGGCGGGTGCCGGCGGAACACGCTGGAAGCTTGCCTGAACTGCGACCCAGAACCTGTTCTTCAATTATTCAATATTTTGTCTTGTAACCCGAGCTGTCCCTGCCCTTTCCGGTCCAGGCAGCGATGTTGCTCTTGCCCCAGAGGCCGATTGTGCCCAGGAACCCTTCCTTCCTGAACCTGCGGTCTGAGAGCGACACCTCGAGCCTACTGTCATAAACAACATGGCGCGAAGGCGGCAGCCTCCGTGTCAGATCGGTATCCTCGCAGATTACCGAGCGGAAGCCGCCGACCGATAAGAAGATGTCCTTGCGGTAGGCACAGTTGTTCGAGGCGAGCCAGTATCTCCCCGTAAGCAGGTGGGTGAGTTTGGCCGTATAGAATACGGTCCTCGAGAACGTGTCGTATACGAATTTGCGGACTCCGGAATCCGAGCTGTACAAATCGAGGCCGCCAACGGCCACCACATCCTTGGATGAGAAATGCCTCCGGACTCGCTGCAGGAAATCCTTGGACAGAACGCAGTCCGCATCCACGAAAACGATAATCCCGTTCCTCGCCGCCTCTGCCCCGGCTGTCCGCGCAAGCCCGTTGCCCCTTTTCGGCTGGAGTACAACGCGGGCGCCAAGGCCTTTTGCTATCTCCGCCGTTCGGTCGCTGCTGTAGCTGTCGACGACGATAACCTCATCGCCCCGCACAAGCTGGGGGTTCAGGCACTTAAGCAGAGTGCCGATGCTGCCTTCTTCGTTGTATGTTGGGATTATTACGCTCAACATCGGGTTCCCTCCCTCATCAACACCCGGAAGAAAATAAAACCCTGCCGTTATACAACATTCCCATCCGGAGAATCAGCAAGGCGGACATCCCCCTAGGCAATGCGGAACCGCTCTGATGGGGATTCTTATGCCTCGAACCGGCCTATCTCATCCGAGAGCACGACGCACTCGCGGCGGAGCCTGTGCAGCTCGCTGATATCGAAAGTGCTCGCGTTCAGTTCAATTATCCTGTTGATCTTGCTCTCCCACACCCTTATGCGGAAAGAGCCGGCCGATGGAGCCGTCGCGTGCGCCTTCGTCCTTCTCAGGAGGACCGAGCATTCTGATGATATGCCCTTGCGCAGCCTGGCCACCAGCGTCTCTATGGATTCGGCATCCTGGACATCCGGGATAGAGAACCGGTCGTTTTACGTCGCCTTCATGCGCTCCTCTAACGCATATGATAATTAAAACTGTTTCGCCCAATTTCCGCTAATGACGGTAAAAGTCGCGGTTCTCGCATCCGGGCGGGGCAGCAATTTCAAGGCGCTTCTGGAATCCATCAAGTCCGGAAATTGCGACGCGCAGGTCCGCGTCCTAATCACAAACAATCCTGACGCCCCGGCCATCGCAATCGCGAAGCAGGCCGGAATCCCGGTCGAAATAGTCCAGCGCAAGGATTTCCCGGACCGCGATTCGATGGACGAGCGGATACGGGCGCTGCTGGATAAGTCCGGCGCGCAAATCGTCGTCCTGGCCGGCTATATGCTCCTGATTAAAGGGAAAAAACTGCTCGAATCCTACAGGCACCGCATCATCAACATCCATCCCGCACTGCTGCCGTCCTTTCCGGGAGTGGATGCGCAGAAGCAGGCGTTCGATTACGGGGCCAAGATATCCGGCCTAACGATTCATTTCGTCGATGAGAGCCTTGATGCCGGCCCGATAATCTACCAGGAGGCAATCGATATCAGCGGCTGCAGGAGCGCTGACGAGACGGCGAAAAAAATCCTCGAGCGCGAGCACGAAGCATACGCCAGGATTGTCGATTCGTTCGCAAAAGGAAGGTATGTCGTCGAAGGCAGGCATGTCAGGTACGTCCCAGTCCGCTAAGACATTATCCCTACCCAGCCATCCTGCAATCATCGCTTCGCTTCCGTGCAGCATCTTCCGCCCATCGAATAATCATGGTAGCTGCTGGCGTGGGCAGACGTCTTTCTACCGCATCCCTCTTTTCCTGCGCCGCTGAACGCATCACCGGCGAATGTCCCGTGCAGTCCGTCCGGTTTCGAAACGGTGTCCGAAACCCATTCTGAGAGGTTTCCGTCCAAATCGAATATGCCCTCAGGGCTCCTGCAGTCCCTCATCGTCCCGGTCCTGCCCAGGTAATCCGGGTCCTGCAGGAGTGCAGGATCGTTGAAATGCTTCCCTGTCCTTTTCAGGTGCGGCGTGTCCGGAAAATACTTGTCGAGTATGTGCGGGTCGCGCTTGTCCACGTTGCACGTCCCGGTCACAGGCTCGTTCCCGTACGGGAACTTCCTCTTTCCAGCGCCCGTGCAGGCAGCCTGCCATTCCGAATGCGTGCAAAGGCGCTTTCCGGCGTTCTCGCATGCCTTTGCCAGCATCTCCTGGCTGAGGTAGCCTTGCGGGAAGACGCCTGGATCTGATATCGCAACTAGGTTGTTCATGTCGTAAGGTGGGCGCTGGTAGTAGGGGTGGATGAACCCGCTCTTTTTGTCTAGAAGCGTGACTTCGAACCTGTCCATGCAGATGGAACCGGTCCTGCCCATGTTTGCCGGGCATCCGGGAACATCGGGCTCTGAAGGGACGTATCCACCGCCCCCGCCTTCGCCGACATCCTTCGCGTTCCTGCCAATTCCGGAATCAATGCCCGAATCAGAAATTGATACGGGTGCCCGTTCCTTAGGCGGGATGAAATGCGGTATCTCCGCGCCTTCGGTATCCTGTGAACCCTGGGGTGGCGTTCCCTTCCTCTCGTCCCTGCACGCGGTAAAAATCGCGGATGCAAGGACAGTGTAAGCGCAGAACCTGGCCATCCTCTCCTGGCGGCTCCTTTGCCTCGTATGAAGAAGAGTCATGTGTATGATAGTATTGATTAGTGTTTTAAAATAAGATGGCGGGCCGGGGCAGGACGAGATAACCGGAAAGGGATTCGGGCCTGGGGCCTTCACGAACGGCGATGTCGCGAACGACGTTTCGTTCGCGAGCATGATCAAGAATGTTACGACGTTCTTGACATCCGTTCGTGTGCCCCCGGCCCTAGGTACGACTAAGGTATTACACGGGCCTGGGGAGATTTGAACTCCCGACACATGGATCTCCACCGTTTAGGACAAGGTGGAGCCAAAACAGGCTCGTTATCCTTTTCCGAAGTTAAGAGTCCATCGCTCTACCATTGCAGGATGCGCAGCATCTTGCAAAATGCGGAGATGCTTCGCGTCTAGCTGAGCTACAGGCCCATAAAAAGCAATATGGATTCATGTGAGAAACGAATTTAAATTATTGGCCTGCGCCAAGCATGGAAATCGAATACGTCTGGCCGTCCCCGGTCACCCTCACAGTGCCGTTCACGTAGTTCTCGTACCATTTTATCCCGTACTGGGTCATCAGCCTCTTGAACGGCTCCCTCGAACCGCCGTTTACGGCCGATTCGTCGTTGCTTCCGCTTATTATCATGATTTTGGGTTTGGCTGTGATAAGCATGACCCCGATGTTGCTCGTCCCTTGGCCTACCCCGTAATACGGCGCCTGCATTATCTCAGTCTTGATGGCATCCGTCTTCTGGTTGATGAGCCTGCCCTGGGCCCCGGTCTGGATGCCGGAAGTCAGGAGCATCGAGAAGTTCCTGTCCGTCACCCTCAAGACTATCGCATCGTTGTTCACATCCTCGAAAGTGTCGGTTGCGGGCGGATTCAGTGCCGTGAAATTGATGCCGTTTAGGTCCGCGCTGAAACCGTCGCCGATTTTCCGCACTGTCTTGGCATTCCCTTCCATCCGCGTTGCAATAGCCGCATAATCAGCATCCGCGAACGATTCTCCGTTCCACCAGAACTCCTCGATTTTGAACCTGTCCGCGACCGCGCTTATTCCGCCGTAGTGCCTCGGGTCGGCGTTCGTGGATATCAGCACCTCGATATCGTCAACATCGTGCGAGTGCAGGAAGTCGACGACCTTGTTCCCTTTCTCGGCCGAGCCGGCATCGACAAGGATGTCGCAGTCCCCCTTCTTTATCAGGATGGCGTCCCCCTGCATCCCCAGGCCCCCGACATCGATGAAATAGATGCCGAACTTCTGCTCCGGGTCATATGTGTATTCGAGCTCCTTGGTCTCCGACACATTTTCCGGGGGTGGCTCCTCGGTCTCGTTCTTCTCCGCGGTCTGGTTCTTCTGCTCCCCTATGATTATGTTTATTCCTGTCTTATTGGACTCGTTGGTCTTGTTCTCAGGCGGGGGAGGCGGCGTCTGGCCCTCACCGATGCAGCCGAAGATCCCGATGAATAGCAGAAGACCCGCGAAAAGGACGAACGTTTTCATAGATTCACTTTACCCTTCCTGATGTATTCCTTGATTATATGCGCGCATTCGGATATTTTAATCCTTTCCTGCTTGCCGTCGTTCCTGTACCTTATCGTCACGGTTCCGTCATTCAATGTATCATAGTCGACCGTGAGGGCGTACGGCACGCCGATTTCGTCCGCGCGGGCATACCTTCTCCCGATGCTGCCGCTTTCGCGGTATGTGACGTCGAGCCCGGATGACCGCAGCATGAGCGCAAGCTCGCTCGCCTTCACATCCATCCCGTCCTTTCCCATCAGCGGGAAGACGGCGACATGGTATGGGGCGATGTCGGGTGGGAAATCGAACCACTCCCATTCTTTTTTGTTTGTCCGCTCGCCCTTCGGGCTCGCACCAACCGCTTCTCCGGAGGGCTCGCTTTTGGCGTCGGTGCTCTCCTCCCCTTCTTTCGCAGGAGCCGGGTCCTTGTCCCGGAAGCAGTGCTCGAGGATGCAGTAGAACAGCCTGTCCACGCCCATCGACAGCTCGAAAACGTGCGGCATCACCTTCTTCTTCTCGCTTTCGATGAAGACCGATAGGTCGCTTCCGCTGTGCTTGGAATGCTGCGAAAGGTCGAAATCCGTGCGGTAGGCGTTGCCGATGGTCTCGATGGCCCCGAACGACGTTTGCACCTCCATGTCTATGTTGCCTTTCGAGTAGTGCGGTATCTCGTTCGAATCCAGCACCCTGAAGTGCATCCTTTTCGAGTCTATGCCGACCCTTTTGTAGAACTCCCACTCGCGGACAAGGAAATAAGCCATTATCTGGTTGGCAGCATGCGTTCTTTGGACCAGCTCGCCGGCATCCATCTCCGAAAGCTCGTTACCGACTTTCATCATCATCTTCTGCGTGGCCACCCCCCCGAATGACGGATAGTTCGGTTCGGACGGATTGAAGAAGTACTCCAGTTCCATCTGCGTGAACTCCCTCATCCTCACAAGCCCCTTCCTTGGAGAAATCTCGTTGCGGAAGCTTTTGCCGACCTGCCCCACGGCAAGCGGGAGCTTCGTCCCATGGTTGCGGAAAATCCTGGGAAAAGAAGTGAATATGCCCTGCGCGGTCTCGGGCCTCGCAAACGCGGTCGCCCTCTCCCCTCCGATTCCGGTCTGGAACATAAGGTTGAACATGTGCGCCTTCCCGAAATCGCCTCCGCACCTTGGACACTTGATGCCCTTGCCCGCGATGACCTCATCGAGCGATTCGAGTTTCCCGTCCCACCGTTCGCCATGGAGCGAATAATGCTTCTCCTCGGCGAGTGTGTCGGCGCGGACGCGCGTCTTGCATTTTGCGCATTCGACAAGGGGGTCGGCGAAGCTCCCGACATGGCCCGAAGCCACCAGGACCGCCTCCGGAGTGATTATGCTCGTCTCGATCTCGTGGAATCCCTCGGCCTTGATGAACATCTCGCGCCAGAGGTTCTCTATCTTGTGCTTGATTAGGACGCCGACCGGCCCGTATTCGTACAACCCCCCCGTGCCGCCATAAGGCTCGTTGCTGGGGAAGAAGAATGACCTTTTCAGCGCTAATTCGAAAATCCTCTCGTGCAATTGCATGTTATCGCCTTTGCATCAGCGGTTTTAAATCATTTTCCGAAGAATTGGGCATTATGGACCGGGAAGGGGCCTTCTCTGAAATCGCCCGGGGTTCACCCGACCGCGCCAGCGCGCTCGTCGCCCTTCATACAGCCTCCGACCTCCTTCTCCTTGCACGGGAGCATTATTCGCACGGGAATTTTCGTGAAGCGGCCATCGAATCCCGGAACGCGATACGACTTGCGTCATCCGCTCTGCTTTTTTCCGATGGCGTTGTGAGCGCCAGCCTGGACTCCACGCTCACATATCTGTTCGAGCGCCATCCCGGCGCCCTCCCCCTTGACGATTGGCAGCGGCTCGAAGAGACGCCTGATGCGGATTCTCCCGGCCTATATATTCTTCTTCTGGCCGCCATGGGAAAGCTTAAGAGAACCGGTGAGCAAGATGCAAAGGAGGCTATCATCGTTGCCGAAGCGTTCATCGCGTCGGCAATGGCGGAGATGTCGCTATGAGGATTCTTGCATTGCTGCTGCCGTTTGTGCTGCTTCTTGGGTGCATCAGTTTCAGCGAGAGGCTGAACGAAACGAACGGCACCGGACTGGCAAACACGACTCCGCCCAACACAACGATGAACGAAACCAATCCGTTGCAGAATCAGACCCAAAACAACACGAACGAGACCCAGCCGCCCCCGCCACCACCGCCGAAACTGTACGAGCGCTACCTTGCAAAAGGATTCAATTTCGAATACCCGATAAACATGGCCACCCAGGAATCCACAAGCGGATACGGTGGCATATTCACAGGTACGCACGAGATTGGCGGGAAGACGGGCGAAATCCTGATTGTCTCCTACATCAACACGACCCAGGTCTACGGCGCGAACAAGGAAGGGCTGCTCCAGAACAACCCGACGAAAGCAGCATCGGACTTCCTATTGCAGGATGAGAAATCCGACCCGGCAGGCGGCCTTCTGCAGCAAGCGTATGAAATCGGGGATATATCCACCTATGGCCTTGCCCGGGACGCATATATGGCCGAGGCGCCGTTCAAGATTCGTTTCGAGGGCTCGAACGTCACCTACAGCGGGTATGCCCTGAGCATATACATCCCCGAACGCTCAATCCACGCCAAGGTGCGCATCGTCGCGCTTGATTCGGATCTCTCATCCGGCATCCGTGACAACTTCCTGCTTTCATTTCGGATAGAATGAGCGGTTGAAGGGGCCATAAAAGAGGTTAAAAGCCTCTCCGCGCATTCATCATCCACAGCCAACCAAAGGTAATTTTTATGGACGTCGATAAAAATGCCCTGCGCAAACAATTCGCTTCAGAATGGGAGAAGCATTACAAGATAAAAGTCCTTCACGAGCGCGGCTTCATACGCCAGAAGTGCGGAAAGTGCTCGCGCATGTTCTGGGCCAAGGAGCAGCGCCAGATGTGCGGTGACCCATCATGCATCGGATACCAGTTCATCGGCGCGACTCCTGTCAAGAAGAAGCTCGGATATATCGACACATGGAAGGTGGTTGAGAAATATTTCATCCAGAGCGGGCACGGGTATGTCAAGCCTTATCCGACAGTAGCAAGGTGGCGCGATGACCTGTATTTCACGATAGCCTCCATCAACGATTTCCAGCCTTATGTCGTTAACGGCGAGCTGGAGCCCCCCTTCAACCCGCTCATAGTGCCGCAGCCGTGCATCCGGTTCTCGGATATCAGCAACGTCGGCGTAAGCGGCAGGCACTACACCAATTTCGTCATGATTGGCCAACATGCCTTCAACACAGACAAGACCGGCCTGTTCTACTGGAAGGAGGAGGCGCTGACGCACGATTTGAACTACCTCAAAGCCCTCGGCATTCCAGAAGACGAGATAATATTCCAAGAGGATGTCTGGGCCGGGGGAGGCAATTTCGGCCCGTGCATCGAGTACTTCTGCCGCGGGCTGGAGCTTGGCAACTGCGTGTTCATGCAGTATGAGGTCACCCCGAAAGGCCCCAAAGAGCTCAGCACGAAAGTGATAGACATGGGCGCTGGCCTATCCAGGCTGGCATGGATAACCTCCGGCGAGCCCACAAGCTACGAGACCGTGTTCGGGCCAGTCATCGAGGAGATGAAGCACGAAGCCGGCGTGAAAGTCGACAAGGACCTGTTCCTGCGCTTTGCCAAGATTTCCGGCAGCCTGAACGAGGACGAGGTTCCTGACCTGGAGAAGGAGAAGGAGCGCATCGCCGGGATGCTCGGTGTCAGCAAGAAGGAGCTTTTCAATTCGCTCGAGCCTCTCCAGGCGCTGTATGCTTCAGCAGACCACATATGCACGGTCCTCTTCACTGTTACTGATGGCATGCTCCCTAGCAACTCGGGCGGCGGCTACAACCTGCGCATGCTGCTCCGGCGCGTCTTCGGTTTCGAGGAACGCTACGGCTACTCGCTCGATTACGGGAAGATTGTCGAAAAGCATGCGGATTTCCTCGAATACATGTTCCCACACCTCCATAATGGTGTGGACACGACGATAGATGTCATCGAGGAGGAGAAGAAGCGCTACAAGGCCACGAAAGAGAAGGCCGGGATGATGGTCCTCCATATCGTCCGCAAGGCAAGGGGCTCCAAGGAGGCCGCAGCGAACAAGGAGAGGCTCGGCGGCGGGAAGATAGGGAAGGAGGAGCTCATCACGCTATACAAGAGCCACGGCATTCCGCCCGAGGCGGTCCTGGAGGTCGCTTCGGAAAACGACGTCGAGGTCGAGATGCCGGGCAACTTCTACTCGCTTGTGCGGGCCGGCGAAGGGGAGGAATCGTCTCCCGAGAACGCCCCGACCATCAAGGTCCTTTTCTCAGATATCGCCACGCTCCCGAAAACGCACGCCTTGTATTACGGCACCGAAAGCTCGTTCCGGGCAAAGGTGCAGGCAATCGTGCATGGGAAATATATGGTACTCGACCAGACAGCGTTCTACCCGGAAGGAGGCGGCCAGATTTTCGATACCGGCACTCTGGACGGAATGGAGGTGCGCCAGGTCACGAAACAGGCGGGCGTTGTCCTCCATGAAGTGGCGGACATCTCGCGCTTCAAGGCAGGCCAGCATGTCGAAGGCTCGGTGGATTTGGAAAGGCGCAAGACAATCGCCCGCCACCACACCGCCGCGCACATCCTCAATGCCGCATGCCGGAACGTGCTCGGTTCCCATATATGGCAGGGTGGCTCCAGCAAGGATGCCGAAAAGGCTCACCTGGACCTCACGCATTACCGCAAGATAACGAACGACGAGCTTGCCGCAATAGAGCACAAGGTGAACGGATACATAATGGCGAACATGCCGATTGCCACCCACGTCCTTCCGAGGAACGTGGCCGAAAGCAGATATGGTTTCACGATTTACCAGGGCGGGGCGGTGCCGGGCAAGGAGCTGCGCATCGTGAGCGTGGGTGATATCGACAGCGAAGCCTGCGGCGGAACGCATGCGATGAACAAGACGACCGGCGAAATAGGCCCGTTCAAGATTGTGAAGCGCGAAAGCATCCAGGACGGCATCGAGCGCATCACCTACAAGTGCGGCCATGTGGCGATTGATTACATGCAGGAGCGTGAGCGTCTGCTGCATGACGCTGCGTCGGTCGTCAGCGTCTCCGAAGGCGAACTCGTGCGCACAATCGAGCGCTTCTTTTCCGAGTGGAAGTCGCAGCGCAAGCGCATCGAGTCCCTGGGCGAGCTATTGGTGAAGGAGGAGGCTCGCGATATAATCGATGCCTACCCGGGCCATCCGGTCATAAGGGTGCTGGACCTGGACGATGCGGCCCTGAGGAAGCTGGCGCTTAAAATTGCCGAAAGCGAGAAGGCGGCGGCAGTCCTCATGAACAAGGGCGGAAGCTTGGTCTGTGCCGCAGGAAAGGATTCAGGCGTCAGTGCCAGGGCGCTTCTTGACAAGGCCCTCTCCCAGCTTGGCGGCTCAGGCGGCGGAAGCGAAAGGATTGCCCAGGGGAAGGTCCAGAAGATTGCGCTGATTAAGCTCTGAAAATTTGAAGGGCCAGTTCAGCCTTTGAACCTGCTTTTCGGCTTTTTCAGGAACTCGAACGCCTTCGGGTTAGCATGGAATTCGGAAAGGAGGTCTTTTGCGGCAAAGCCATACCTTCCGTTGAGCTCCTTGGGCGAGAGCCGCTCGCTTTTCTGGACGATGTAATTCGTGTTCTGAGCGATTTCGCCGCCCTTTAGGTAGTAGAACGCGGCGCCCCTGTTCTCCGCGTATTCGCTGTACATGGATTCGAAGCGGTCGTACACGAGGTTGGCCAGGATGAGCTTCTCCTCCCCGTCGTTGATTGAAACATGCCCAAAGCCCGGGGGGAGGAGCACGACATCCCCTTCCTTCGCGTGGACGACTATCGCATCCACGCTCCCGTTGCGGTTCCTCTTCTGCATGATGAATACCGCGCTTCCGCGCAGGACCTGGTAGACCTCGGGATACGATGAGCCGTCCTCGCTGCCCGGATGATAATGGCCGAATGTCTTTGCGCATTCACCCTTGATTGTGGCCGGAGGTATGAGCGTGATATCATACCTGATGTCTTCCCCGACAAAGACGCTCCGGTACATGAAATATGCTTCCATCGTGGCCGTCTCGTCGACACTACCCATCAGGACGTTTTTCATCTGCGCTATCGTCCGGACTGACTTTGGATGCTGCCCCCCGTTCACAAAAAGCGTACTCCCCACAAGCTCTATCTTGAGCGGTTTCTCATAAAGGACCTCGTCCATTCTCAACCACCCCTTTCATCTTCTTGAATTCCGCAAGTGTCGCAAGCGGCTTCTTCACTTTCAACTTCTGCTTCTCGAATTTATAAAACAGCAGCTTGAGAAACGTGAGGAACTCCCTTTTCTTGATTCCACGCGCGTCGAATTCCTTCTGCAGCTTCTGAATCGTCTTGAACGATGCGATGAAGAAGGACAGCTCGATTGTGTTGCTGCCGTTCCAGCCACGGATTTCCTCGTACATGAGCATGCGCACCATGCCCAGCTGCGCCCGGAGTTTCTTTGCCCCGGCATCATCCCCATCCACCCCGCTGCTTATGGTTTTCAGCATATGGGCTAAGGAATCCCAATCTGCATCAGCCATGCTGTCGCTTATGCTAACTGGATGGTTCATGCGGTTAGGGAATTTGTAGATAAGCTTTTTACAGCATCGCTCAGGCACAATGGGCCGGTTTTGCCCCTTTTTGGGCCGCCCAAGGCGCAATCCAAGACAGAAAACCGGAAACTGGGAACCCTCGAGAAAAACAGTTAAAACATTAGAAAAATAGAAGATAGCCCCGAGCGGATTCGAACCGCTGTCAAAAGGTCCAGAGCCTTCTTTAAGGACCTAGGAATGTTTCCCCTAAGTTATCCTTGACCGCTAGACGACGGGGCTAAACAAGCAAGATGGATTAAAGGGGGAAAAGAAATATAAACTAAGCATTATGTTTGACGACAACGATCGTCATCCCCTCCTTCAGCACGAAATTAGGGTCCGGCGGGAGGAACCTGCCGTCCTTTATCACCGAAACGACGGCGAACCTGTTCTTCTCATTAGTCTCCTTCACCGTCTTGTCCTTTAGCGATCCTGTTACCTCCTTTTCGAACATCTCAACATTCGAGTATGACGGGTCGAGCATGAGGGAAATCAATGGATTGAGGACCGCGTTCGCAAGCTCTCGCGCCAGCGTGGTCTCCGGAATCAGCGGGATGACGCCGAGCTTCTCCATTAGGTGGGAGTACCTCGCCTCGGATGCGCGCGAAATCACCCTCTTCGCATTCATATGCTTGGCATAGACCGATACCAGGAAATTCGTCTCCTCGCTTCCAGTGACCGCGAAAACGAAGTCGGCCTTGTCCAGCTTCAGCTCGCCGAGCATCTGCGGATCGCTGACATCGTGGCAGATGACTTCGCAATTCGTCTCTCCCGCCACGTCATCGCAGACCGCGCGGCTCTCGTCTATTATCACGATTTTGAGCTTCTTGCCCTCGAGAATCCGCAGGAGCGCCCTTCCGACCCTTCCAGCACCGAAAATCACGATATACATCTCATCGCCTCGTCAAAAACGCTACGAGCGCAAGGCTCGGGAATATCTCTATCCTACCAACATACATCAGGAATATTAATAGCATCTTGCCGGCCGCGCCGATTGCTGGTATGCTGACCGTCGACAAGCCGACATTCCCCATCGCGGTCGCGACCAGGAACATAGAGTCCTCGGTCCCGTAGCTTCCTACCATGAAAGCTCCGGAAGCCGCCAGGAAAATGAGCAGGTAGGCGAATACGAAAATCGCGCTTTCAAGAATCATCCTGTCCGCTATCGGCAGGTTGTTCACCTTCACCACATGGATAACCCCCCCGATATGGAAATTCTCCTTAACCTGCCTCCAAAGCGCCTTCCCTATCACAAGCAGCCGCCAGAGCTTTATCGCGCCTGTTGTGGACCCGGTCATAGCTCCGCAGAGCATCAGCAGTATGAGGAGGTATATGGAATAGGTGTGAAGGGCCGCCAGATTGCCGATTCCGAATCCGCCTCCGGATATGGCGGCGGCCGCATTGAGCAGGAAATTGAACCAGCCTTCATTCACGAGGATGACCGCAAGCAGTACCGTAATCACGAATGTAGCGGCGTACATCACGAACTCCTCGTCCGCAAACGCCCGCTCGATATGCAATTGCCATATGTTCCTGAAGAAAAGCACGCTGGTCGCCCCGGCAAGCATTATGAGCGCGAGGTCCACCTTCTGCAAATCCGTCATCGGATAGCTGTCGAACGGGAAGAATCCCCCGTTCGATATCCCGGAAAAGACGAGATTGATTGAATCGAAAAGGCTGAATCCGAGCACGAAGGTAACAACTATGAAAATGGCGGTGAGGCCGATGTAGACGTTGAATATCGTGCTCACAGTGGATGCGATGCTCAGTTCCGTCTGGTTCCTTCCTTCGGCACGGAGGAAGCTGATTGCCTCCCGTCCCTTTGTGGTGCTCAGGATGAGGACGACTATTCCCAGGCCCCCGACCCACTGCGCTATGCTCCTGAAGAATATGACGCTTGGCGGAATAAGCTTCACCGTGGTCAGCGCTGAAAGGCCGGTCGAGGTCCAGGCCGATGTGCTCTCGAAAAACGAATCGACTGGCGATATGCCGTAATACAGGAATGGTATGGCGCTGATGAGTGGGATAAGAATCCAGGCTATCGCGGTCAGTGCCAGCACATCCCCCATTGTAAGCGTCTGAACCTGCTTTTTCATACCGTCGATATCCACAAGCCGCGCGTAGTTGAAGGGTCTGTCCCGTTCGACGACCGACCGCGCCAGGTTCATGGCGTTTTCTATTATACCGAAAACAATCTGGGGGACAGCCGGGAGCGCCATAATCAGTATGGTCGCGCTGATGGGTATCCAGCCATCGTCTCCGTTCAGGAGGCTATAGGCCAGCGCCAGCAGCAGGGGGATGGAAGCGTAGAACATCACCACTGCCAGTTTCCGGAGTATCTCCATCGATAATACTTCGTATGGTGGGATTTAATGCCTTGGCAGGCCCTCAAACGCCGGTTGTTTCTTCATTCCGTTTTGTTCTTATATCGTAATTTCTATCGAAATTCCGATGCGGACAAAATTTATGAAATTTTGTCCTGCGCATAAGCGCCGATAAGCTCCGCGGCTTTTTCGTACGCCCCGGGGCCGGCGGTATTAGACACCGACACGCCCTTTGTTGTGCCGTTTTTTGTTACTGATATATACTCGCACGACCCGTCTATTATGTTCAGGTCTGAATAGCTATCGCTTAGCGAGAAGAATCCGCTTTCCTCTATGCCGTTAAGCAGCCCTAGAAGCTCGGTCTCGTTCATCCGGAACTGCTTCCGGAATTCCTCGTTCTGGAACCTGCCGTTATCATAGGAGCCGCTTCCGCTCTCGTAGATTCCGTTTCCAGTGGCATCTATCTGGATATTGGTCCTGCCCCACTCGGCATGGCACGCCCCATAGCTGTATGTAATCTCGAGGTCCTTTGGAACCTTGTCGCTCATCTGCGGCTGTATGCAGCCGGCGAATAAGACAACAATCAGCGCAAATCCCAGCACAAAGGCAATCCGTTCCATGTATGGGGTTTCCCGCTGTTCTTTTTATCTGTTCCGTCCCCCTGGCCCCAGAGTGTTGGCAGAAGAAACCAGGTCGCAAATCCCCTTTTTAACATATGTTGAGGAAATGATTCCCATGAAGCTTACACCAAAAGGCATGCGCGACATCGGTCCCGAAGACATGTTCGTCCGGGAGGAGGTCATGGGCAAAATCAGGGCAATCTTCCAGTCCTATGGCTATCGGCCTCTTGAGACCCCTGCTCTGGAATACCTAGAGACCCTTAGGGCCAAAGCCGGCCCTGAGGTGGACAAGCAGATTTTCGTGATAGACGGAAACGAGTACGGCCTCCGCTTCGACCTTACTGTGCCCCTTGCACGATTTGCCTCGTCGGCTGATACCCCAAAACCGTTCAAGCGCTACGCTATCGACGTTGTGTGGAGGCGGGAAGAGCCGCAAAGAGGCAGGTTCCGCGAGTTCTACCAGGCCGATGCGGATATCATCGGGAGCGCATCCATGCGCTGCGAGGCCGAGCTGCTTTCCCTTGCCAAGGATGTCTGCCTTGCATTCGGTTTCGACAAGCCGAGAATAATGCTGAACCACCGGCAGATTCTTGAGGGCATCGCATCTGCCGTCGGCATAGAGGGCGAGACCAAAGGGGAGGTTTTCCGCGTCCTTGACAAGCTGGATAAGATAGGCGAGGACGAAGTCGAGAAACTCCTGCGCGAGATTCTTGGGAAAAAAGCGGACGAGCTACTCAAAATCATTCGCGCAAAGGGCGATAACGAGAGCAGGCTTGCCATTGCTGAAAAATACAACGCCGAAGGCGCAAAGGAGATCCGGGAAATCCTCTCGATGTGCGATTTCGAGGTGGAATTCGACCTTTTCTTGGTCCGGGGCATGGGCTATTACACCGGCCCGGTCTATGAAATCAAGCTCAGCGAAGGCATCGGGACGGTCATAGCAGGCGGCAGGTACGACAACCTGCTAGGCGTTTATGGCCAGCCTTCCCCAGCAACTGGCATTTCGGTCGGCATCGAACGCCTCGTCACGCTAATAACCGAGCAGGGGGCAAAGCCGAGAAAAACCGACAGCATCGTGCTTATTGCGGCAGTGAAGCCGGAATTTTACAAGGATGCCGCTAAAGTCGCAGCGAGATTCCGGAGCGAAGGCATCCCGTGCGAGACGGATTTGAACGAGCGCGCCCTACGCAAGCAATTAGATTATGCGAACGCGCTTTCCATCCCTTATGTCGCTGTCATAGGCGCCAAGGAGGTTGAAGGCGGCACGGTTACGCTCCGGGAGATGGCATCGGGCAAGGAGTCCCAGGTCCCGCTCGCGCAGGCGCTCGTGATGCTACGGGGGCGGTAGGTTGCGAATCCCTTCCGTTTACCTTCGCGACAAGCAGGCATTCCGGAAAGAGGGCGGCATCCTCAGGCTAATCGGCAAGCCTCTGGATTACGCTAAGAAGCAGAAAGAGGGCGGGTGCAAGCTCATACACATCATCGATTTGGATGCGTTAAAAGGCCTGCAGAGCAACCTGGACGTATACGACAACCTGACCTACCTCATCAATGTGGAGGTCGAGTGCGCCCCGCAGCAGGATATAATCACCCGGCTCCTCAACCTCAAATGCCGCGTCGTCCTTCCGCTATCTGCCGATATCCTTTCCATGCGCGAGAAGAAGCTGCTTGTCGCAAAAATCCCCCCGGGGTATACCGGGGATGCCGAAGGCTTCCATGACATCATCCTCGAGGATGCCACGCGAGCAGAAGTGGAGCGCTTTGTGAAACTCGGGAAACGCGTCATCATCTATGCAAAGGACGAGGAAAAGATAAAATCAAAGGGAAGGGAAAACCCGGCAATTTTCGGCGTCATTTCTTCTTCATGATTTTATTCTTCGCCTCCGCAAGGCGCGCAGCAAGGGCCGGGGTCATCTTCGCCGGACTGCCCTTTGCAGGCGCTGCGGCAGGCGCCTTCGGTTTTTCCGGTGGTACCATCCTGAGGGTCCTACCCGCCTTCTCCACCTCCTTCTTCTCGGTAGGAGGCGCTGGTGCGGGCGGCTTCGCCTCGCTCGGTTTAGACTGGCCGCTTGAGATGGCGAAGCCCTTTCGGCTAAGCGTGGCCGGGTATGAGCGCGAAGAATGAGCGACACCCTTCATCTTCACGACCTCGACGAAACGGGAGCGTTCCATTGTCCGGTCATCATACCTGTAGAACAGGTTAATCCAGCCATCGGTGAAGCTCTCAATCCCGAATTCCGAGCTGGGCCTGGAGCCCGAATGGATTTTCAGGTCTTCAGACACAATCATCGTGGTGACGTTCCATTTCCGCAGATTCTCGATGAATTTCAGGAACCCCTTCTTGCGCTCGTCCTCGCCCTTGAAATAAAGCGCTATAGGCATGATGGAGTCTATCACGACCCTCTTCACTCCGGTGCTGTTGATGATTTCCTGGATGGACCCGGACTGGTTGATAATCTGGTCCACCTCGTGTATCGGGTAGTCCAGGAGGATGAACTTCCGGTCGCGTTCAAGAGCCGCAAAATCCATCTCGAAGCCGCCCATGTGGAAGAAGAAGTCGCGCCTGCTCTCCTCTATGGAGATGTACAGTCCAGGTTCGTCGGATTGGACCGCTCCGTTGTGGAGGAACTGCGCGGCGAACGTGCTCTTGCCGGCTCCGGTCGGCCCGCTCACCGTGATTATCGAGCCCTCGAGGATTCCCCCTCCGAGCACATTGTCAAGACCATCTATCCCGCTTTTAATGAACCTGCGCTCCATGAAAATTTCCTCCGTATAACCCCCGGTAAAATTTTCCTATTGGAGCGCTTTCGCGCTCCAATGGACCACGGAACGGTTCGCCGTTCCGTTGGTCATCAAACGTCATCCTGTCTACGTCCGATAGACGCTTTCATGAAATTCTGCCGGTACACTTTCCTGATTCAACATCATCCGCATAAGCTTATCTTCATTCCTTCTTGTCTTTCTTGAGTATTTTCTTCCCCATCTCGGCCCTTTTTCTCAGGTTCTCCTGGAGCTGGAGTATCTCCTCCGGCTTCGAGAGCTTGAGCAGTATGTATTTCTTGTACTCGGCTGTTGTCGCCGACATAGTCCCGAGCAGGTCATGTGCCGCGCTGAGCGGCAGCCTGATCTCGTCCGGCCTCAGTATCTCGACCGAATACGGGCTGTGGGCCATGCAGATGGATGCGAGGGTGGTGAAATCCCTTGTCAGTATCTTCACTTCGACGGCTCCGGACCAGTTCTTCCCCTCTCCGCCATCCTTGGGTTCGTCTATCTCTCCAAGCGCGAACACGACACCCTCTTTCTGTATGAGCGTGTTGACGAATCCGACCCCGAGCTCCTGCACGAGTTCCTTGGTCCTGGCGTGGAGGTCGAAGTAGAGCATGGCGAGCACGCCGCCGCTGGCGACAGTGTCCTTTGTGAGCTTCTCAACGTCAGACATAAGCATTATTTCCAAGTAAACGCTTTAAAATACCCTTCTGGCATCTCATTTACCTGGTGCTATTTATGCGTGATAAAAGACCTCAAGGGAACAACCGTGGATTTCGTGGAAAGCCGTCGTTCAGCCGCGGACCTCCAGGAGGGGGCAGGGGAGAACGCGAGGATTCGGATGACCGGTTCGACAAGCGCGCCCGCTTCATGAAAAGGGCCAGGACAACGGTCATGCAGGCACTCCGCAGCCGCGACATGCTCCTTGCGAGCGTGACCCGTTCTATAGAGGACCTCGACAAGTCGATAAACCTCCTTGGCGAGCGCTTCGAGGACTGGTACGGCATATACCTGCCAGAGCTCAAAGCAGAGGACAAGATGCAGTACTGCAACGCGGCCCTCATCATCGACCGCGACAACGTGGATGAGAAGGGCATCTCTGCGGTCCTTGGCCAGAAGAGGGCGTCCGAGCTCCTAGCATCATCGAAAAATTCCCTCGGCGCGAAGCTTTCGCAAAAAGACCACTCG
The DNA here is from genome assembly GCA_043800955.1 of Microcaldota archaeon. Taxonomy (GTDB): domain Archaea; phylum Micrarchaeota; class Micrarchaeia; order Anstonellales; family Bilamarchaeaceae; genus Bilamarchaeum. The sequence continues at coordinate 4,836 of JAZDMN010000014.1, read as the reverse complement.
GAATGCCTTTCCATGGCCCGTTCCATACTTGCCCTCGACAAGCTCCGCAAGGACTACGAAGCGTACCAGAAGGAGCTTGCCAACGAACTATGCCCCAACATGTCGGAAGTGGGCGGTGCCGATATCGCGGCAAAGCTCGTGTCCCATGTGGGCACGCTTTCCAGGCTCGCCATCCTCCCGGCAAGCGCCATACAGGTGCTCGGCGCAGAAAAAGCGCTTTTCAAGCACCTGAAAAACAAGCGCGTGCCGCCCCCGAAGCACGGGATAATCTTCCAGCACGTGCGGATTTCAAGCTCGCCTAAGGCCGTGCGCGGGAAAATCGCCCGCGTCCTTGCCAACCAGCTCTGCCTCGCGGCCAAAGCCGACGCTTTCAGCAAGAGGAACATATCAGCGATGCTGAAGAAGAAGTTCGACGACCGCTACGAGCAGATAATGAAGGAGTACGAGGCGCATAAGGCGGCCAAGCCCGCCGCAGCCGGCATAGCGCCAGGTCCTGCTCCGGGTCCCGCGCAGGTCAAGGAACCCGGGAACGAATGATTGCCATGAGAATCCTTGCATTCTCCGACCTGCACGGTGAGGAGGCGGCATTGGAATCGCTTGAAAAACTCGCCCCCTCATACGACCATGTCTTCATCTGCGGTGACATAACGCACAGCCGGTCCGTTGCGGAATCCATCGTAAAAGCGCTTCCGAACTCATTTATCATCCCCGGGAACTGGGACAACAGGGCTGTGAACGAATATCTTTCCGAAAAAACCCAGTGGCTGCAAGGGCGGCGGGTGGAGATTGGAAACGGTCTCAACGCAGTCGGATTCGGGTTCAGCCCGCCGACGCCGTTTTATACCTATGGCGAGCTTGGCGAGGACGAGATCTATTCGCGCATGTCCAAGCTTCCGATTGACCGCAATACGCTTCTCCTGCTCCACTGCCCGCCCAAGGGGCATTTCGACCTGGTTCATCTGGTCAGGCGCATCGGAAGCTCATCGATACTGAGAATCATCGAGGAGAAGAAGCCGCTAGCGGCCTTTTTCGGCCACGTGCATGAGCACATGGGGACCGAGAAATTCGGAACAACGGAACTCGTCAAGCTTCCCCCGGCCAATTCCATGCGCGCGGCCTCTATTACCATCAGGGATAAAAGAATTACCACAGAATTCATTGCACTGTGAAACCATGCGCTCAATAACGGTAAGGATCGTGCGGCCATCCGAGATGGATGTTGCGAAGAACTTCATACGCAGCGTATTCCCTGACGCAATGGTGCAGGTCACCGAGGACGACACCCTCCTCCTTGCAGAATTCGGCGGGCGCATGGTGGGGTTCGCGCACATCGTGGACGACGGGGAGAAGATTTTCCTCCAGGGGATAGGGGTCGACAAATCCATGCGGGGCCAGGGAGTAGGTACGATACTGCTCGAGCACATCCTCGACACGCTGCATGATACAGACCGCCCAATCTTCCTGAAAGTGAAGGCGATGAATCCGGCAATAGATTTGTACATGCGCTACGGCTTCATGCTAAAGAAATTCGGCGATGTCCACGTCCTTGTGAAGAAGGCGAACTCCTGACAATCCGCCATTGGTCATTGGAAAAGTGAGCATTTCTGAGGCGATGATAATTAATAAATTGTTTTGAGAAGATTACCCATGAGTTTTTGCAGCGCATGTGGAAAGCAACTTCTTAAAAGAGTAGAATTTTGTCCAAAATGCGGTGCGAAACAGGTGAAAAAAGAAAGCGGTAAGGGAGTATCTAAGTGGCTAATTTTTTCAACGCTTATTTTTTTGCTTTGTGTGCTCTTTTCTTGTTTGATTTTTTCTGGCGCTTTTAGTGCAATATTATCCTGGTCTTTCACCGAGCCATCAAATCAAACAATCCCGACCCAACCTATGAAAACAACATATACCTGCCCAGATGGAACAATAGCGAATGATTCTACAAATTGTCCAAAGATATGCTCGGATGGAACAGCAGTGACTAATTTGGCTAATTGCCCACCACAAAAATGTGATGACGGTACCGTGTATGGCGCATGTTCGACTGAAAAACCAAAATATTGTCGGAATGGTTTGTTAATTTTCAACGCAACTCTTTGTGGTTGCCCCGAGGGGCAAGAACTTTTTTATACGCAGTGCGTTCCGCACGGACCTCCTTGTAGTGATGGCACTCTTAGCTACAAATGCTCTCTAACAAAACCTAAATTCTGTTATGCGGGTACCCTCATTGATGCCTCAACCCTGTGCGGATGTCCCGTAGGACGAGAAATAGTTGACAATGGGTGTAGCGCATCGAGTGATGGGGAAACAACAAATAATACGTTTACAAGTTATGAAGATGCAGCGCCGTATTATGGCATGTATTGCGATAAAATCAATCCGTATGATTTGGATGTTCGTACCGCTGCGTCGAAAGCAATTAAGGATCACCCCGGTTCTTATAGTGCCGACCAACTTTTTGATATTTACGACTGGGTAAAGGAAAATATTTATTACCAGAATGTACCCTTAGCGGGAATCCCTTATCCGCCTTCAGAAACTTTATTAACAGAATCTGGAGATTGCAAAAATCAGGCAGTTCTGATAGCATCAATGATTAAGTCAATAGGCGGAACCGCCAAAGTTGTTGTAGATCCCGACTGTGAACACGCTTACACGTTGGTATATTTTGGAAAAACGGCAAGTAACATGAGTTTCTTCTCAGATGCAGTTGCTAATCATTATGGTTCGAGTGTTACCATTAATTACATCACAAGCAAGGATGGCGTTTGGATAATCTTTGACCCGGCAGGTGGAGTTTATCCAGGAAATACGTTATCAGAATGTTCCGGAGACAGAACTATCTACTATGTGACAAGTTGTATGAATTGCGTTCAGCAATATCCCAAAATGCCGTATACGTACGGTGATAGTTGCTACTCCGAATGTCCGTACGGAACAACGGCAGTCAATGAATATGCGTGCGGTTGAATGTATCCCATATGTTCTCGACAAGGATGAAACCCGTCGTTTCACGATGCCCACTTAAATATTTCGTGATAACCATACCACACTGCCATGGGGAAATGAGCTAACCTGGTATGCTGTCAGCTTTGGGAGCTGGTTGTCTGAGTTCAAATCTCAGTTTCCCCACTTTTTTCGAACAATAAAACCGCCAAAACACGCATTTTTTTAGTGAAAAACGGCGAATCCTTTATATACTTATCGTGGAAAAACCCCTCATGGCAACCAGTAGTAGAAGAATCAGACTCCCCACTATAGTAATTGGCCCGGACCCGTCCGAAGAAGAGCGGGTTAAGCGGCCGGACAAGAAGAAGGACAAGAAGGGCATACAGAAGTTCCACAGGGCTCCCGACCGGTTCAGCTTCTCGCATCTGGCAAAGATTCTCACAAGCGGCGAGCGCCTTGCGATGCTCAGCGCCGTGGACCGGCTCAAGGGCAGGGCAAGGGTGCTTGTCGAGCTTGCACTTTTCTCCAACTTCGGCTTCGTCCGCCTTGCCGCGGTCTCGTACCTGGCCAATGATATCGAGGGGCTTATCGACATCGCGAAATTCTGCCACTACGAGGACACAAGAGCTTCGGCCGTGGACGAGCTTTCCAACAACGCATCGGCGCTCATCGAAGTAGCTTCATCATCATTGTTCGGAACAACAAGGATGGACGCAGTGAACCTGCTTGTCGAGCCCGAATCGCTCGCCGAAGTTGCTGCGCGTTCCCCTCACCGGGATTCGCGCTCTGCCGCCATGGGAAAGATTTCCGAGAACGCCAATGCTCTCCGCAAAGTGGCCGAGCACTCCTCCTTCCGGAGCGTCCGCATAAGCGCCGTGGACACGCTCTCATCCGATATCGACTCGCTCTGCTCGCTGGTGCTCTCAAAACACAGCGAGGTGAAAAAAGCCGCAGCGGCAAAGCTCTCGGCTTTCGTGGAGGAACTGGACGATGTGGAGGCGCTCATAGAAATCGCGAAAATCTCGCCGAGCGAGGACGCGAGGTACATCGCTGTCGGCCGCCTTTCGAACGACCCGTTCTCCCTCCGTACTGTGATTGCGGATTCCGATTACTCTGATGCGCGGACGACGGCGCTCATGCTGCTTTCTGACATGGTCGCAGACCTTGACGATGCCGAAGTGCTCTCCGAAGTCGCGATGCTCTCCCCTTACCCGGACTGCAGGTCTGCGGCGGTCGAGCGCTTGGTTGGCCAGAGCACCGCGCTTCTCTCGGTCGCATCGAAATCCAAGTTCAAGGACTCGCGCGAGCTGGCGCTGCACAAATTGAAGGGCGACGTGGAATCCCTCAAAAGCGTTTCCAAGCTCTCAAAATACTCCGACACGAGGAAGAAGGCCCACTCGATGGTGGCCAAGCCCGAGGTGTTCGAGTCCGAGCTTGCAAGGATTCTTGGCTGAAAAACGCTTAATAAGCGGCGAAAAAGCGGCGGGGCAAGCGAAAATCTCGCCGCATTATCTCTTTATTAATTTCCAGTGCGCAAGACTACCCATGCCCGATGATGAGCGCATGCGACTCAACATCCTCGCAAAGCTCAGCAACCTTTCTGTCAAATTCGATAAGATGAAGAAGAAGGCGGCAGAGCGCAACCGCTGGCTCGAAGTGAAGAAGGAGCTCGAATCGATGTGCGGGGTGGAAAAGGATAGCGACGTCGAACTCATGGTCCGTCTTATGGAAAGCAAGCTGGCTCGGGAAGATGGGAAGCCAGACCCCCTCTCATCCGAGATGGCGCTGATCAGAAGGAAGCGGCCGGACCGCTGAATAGCGGCATCCCGCCGCCTGGTTTATATTCGCTGTCCCGGATATCATCACTGGATGATCCAAAGCCCCGATGAGCAG
>JAZDMN010000074.1:0-2976 GCA_043800955.1 Microcaldota archaeon | reverse complement strand
TATTCTTTTCGGTTTTTCAACTCGATATTGAGCGGCGGTAGGTTGTGCTTGAGCAGGATATTTATCAGAAGAAGCCGCCCGACCCGCCCATTACCGTCTTCGAAGGGATGGACGTTTTCGAATTGATTATGCACGACTGCCGCAAGAACGAGCGGGGGGTATTTTTTCCAGTTCTTTCCGTACCAGTTGACCAGCTCTTTTAGAAGTGAGGTGACTTGCTTTGATGGAGCGCCCCGATGTATGACAGTTCCGAAGCCATCGACAACCGCCACTTCCTTGCCGCGCGCCCTGAAGTTCCCTGCAAACTGTTTTGAGTTTTTAAATATTATCCTGTGGAGTTCTTTTATCAGTCCGAGTGAAAGATGCTCCTTGGTCTTTCGCAGATATGCCACTGCTTCAGCGACTCCGTATGTCTCGGATATCTCTTCCTTCGGTTTCTCCGGCCATTTATTCTTCTCAAGGATGTCTTCGACTTCATTTCCTGTGACCGAAGAGCCCTCTATGGCGTTGGTATCGTATGTGAATGCTTCTGTGAACCTGCGCCAGTCTTCTTCGCTCAGGTGGAGCAACTTGATCTGGCCTTTGGCTTCTATGGTCCGGAGTTCGCTGAGTTCGGAGGGGGATAGAACGGTCTGGTATGGGTCGTGGATGAACATTGATATCTGAAGCTGGGTTTTGATTTTCTCCTCAGCTTCCTTTTTCTTGTGCTCCAGAATGGTTTGCGCCAGATTAGCACCAAGATAAATCCGGATTTTTCTGATTTTTCCGTCCTTGCGGTATGAATGAGCCAAATAGTATAGCGTTCTGCCCCTATTTTGCCTTTTTTCGATGAACACGGACAGATGTTATGTGACTACATTTATTAAACTATTTATTATTATGTGACTACTCAACGACGATTGATATGGTGGACCCTAAATGTCATAGAAGAAGTATAGGGCCATGACCGTGAATCGAACACGGGCCTAGAGGGCCACAGCCTCTCACGCTACCATTACGCCATCATGGCCATCAAAATTTGGCGCAAAGCGCCAAATCTGGCAATGATACTTGGAACGCTTTCCAAGAGCATCATCGCCATGAGCGAAGCGAATGGCCAGACTTGAACGGAACGCCGTTCAAGAAGATGGCCATTGCCTGCATTATGAATAGTGTGGCTTGGTTGAATAAAGAAAAGGGAATGAACTATTTATAACGCTTCATTTGGCGAGCTTGTTCAGCTCCTCCTGGATGAGCCACTGCGCAATCGGCATGAATACTATCCAAGCAATCAGCAGGATAATCTTGTCACGGGCCTTGTTCGAAGCGGTTTCAAGGTCCTCGCAGTACTTCCAAAGGACATAGAGGTTCACAAGTGGCACGAAAAGCCCGATAGTCCACAGAAGCGGGCTGGTTGTCCCCTTCACGAGGTCGTTAAGCTCGCCTCTGGTCTTGTAGAACCAGTAAAGGCCGTATATGTATGCGGTGATGAAACTCACGACTACCACGAAAACCGGATCACGTCTCTTGACTGCCATAGAGAATACCCAGAACGAGAAGGTATCAGAGGTTTAAAACCGCTCCGGTCCCGGCCCGGGCGCGCGCAAGCACCCGCGTGCCGTCTCCGCAGAAAAATTCCACCTTTTTCGCGCCTGTCTGCTCGACGAAATCCACAAGATCGTTGAAATCAGCATGGTCGCTGAGCGGGAAGGCAGCATCGGTGTTGAACCGGTAATGAAGCGCCCAGCCGGTCGCGACCGCGCAAAGCGTTTTCCTCTCGAACGCCTGGGCGAGCCGGTTGGCGAAATACCGCTTCGCCTTGCCCATCGGGACAATGGCCACAAAACGCCTGGACATCGCTTCTTCAGCCTCATCGGTGCCGACCACGATGCGGTCGAGCTTGAGGCCGGATTTCTCATAAACCGAGCAGAACGATTCGGTTTTCTGCGTGATGATTGGGGCAATCGAGCAGCCGTTCAATATCCTGACGATCTCCTGCGCTTTCCCAAGCTCGTAGCACCCGAGTATCAGGTTGGATGAGTCGTTTCCGTCCACCCACTGCCGGATTTGCTCGTGCACCTCCTCATGCGGTGGGAAAACATAGTCCGGGTTCCCGTATGTCGCTTCCATGATGAGCCGGTCGCATTGGGGGATTTGCGCCTTCATCCCGAAGATGTTCGGTTTAATGCAGAAATCGCCGGTATAGACGACGCGCCCCCCGTCGCATTCGGCCGCGAGCATGCGCGCGCCCAGGATATGCCCGGCAGCAAGAAGCGTGGTGCCATCGAGCGTTGCTGTTTCCGCATCGAGGCCCGCAAGCTCGAGGGTCTCCGGGCTCGCGAGTATCCTTTCCTCGTGTTTTATCCCGTTAGTGTGGTCGGAATGCGCATGCGAGAGGAACGGCAGGTCTCCGCCGGGCCCGTCAAGCCCTATGAGTGTGCCGTTGCATCTGATGCGCATACCGGGTAATTGGCAGAAAAAAGATATTAATACATCGAATCCGTTATTTTCCGGTGTTGTATATTAGCTGGTGTTCACAGTCCACACTCGAAGCGTTGACATAGAAAAATATGTACGATTCACGGATAAATGTTCCCCTGACCGTACATTCTGATCCCACGGAGGCGCCATTACTGCCCATCACGTCTATCCGTTCACCATCCCCTTCAAGAGAGAAGCCATTCCCCCTAAGTTTGTCGTAAGAAGGTGGGCCCCATACCTTTCCAGTGACCGAGATATCCTTTCCAATATACTGCTCTGGAGCATCCGTCAGGTCTTTCGGGCTGAGTACTGATTGGGCGATGCATCCGATAAGAAGGGATATCAGAAAAAGAAGGGGATATTTCATGAATATTCTTTGCTTGCTAAATTTTAAAAATCAGTACATGGACTTGTCGTCTTCCTCAAGGTATCTGTAGGAGAGTATAGCCTTGACTACCTTTGCGCGCTTCGGACCCATGCCAGGCACCGCCGAGATGTCCCGCTCCGTCGCGTGCG
>JAZDMN010000073.1:0-21899 GCA_043800955.1 Microcaldota archaeon | reverse complement strand
CCAGGCGCAGGGCCTCGGCCTGCCTCTTTGTGAGAAGGTCTGCAGCTGACACGAACTCCATGAAGCCGCTCTTTATCAGGCTGTCCGGACGCACCCGCTCATCCTCTTTCAGGAAGTGCTTCGATGCGACCTTGACGTTATAGCTGTTTTTCAATGAATCGAGGAAGGATTTCAGGGAATCGAAGGACGGGGCGAAAAGGTGCGCTTTTTCGATGCCGCTGGAATAAACCGGGTTCGAAAGGAACGCGCAGCCGGAGCTCTTCAGCGCGAATTTGGTGGATGCGTCGTTCTTCGTGACCGTGATTATCTCGGAGGACTCCTTGCCCCGCCTCACAATCCGGACATCGAATGTGGTGGGATGTGCCCTGAGGGATTTGATGAACCTTGGGACTTCGGGGCCGGACACGTTGAAGAAGTGGCTGATTGCCTTGCCCTGCTCCCCGAGCTCAGCAAGGTATCGTATAGAGGTGTCGGGGTAGCGCTCCGGGACGTCGGAACAGATGCAGTCGTGGTTGTATTCTATCGTCGCGATGAGGGGCCTTGCCATAGGTATTATTATGGCTGAAAGTGTTTATAAAGTTGTCTTTTATGGAAAATCGTATATAATTAGCCGAATATGGTCTTCTTGGCGGGAAATACATAGTCCTCGCTCATGACTGCAGATTCTATATTTCTCAGCTCGTGCGGGAACAGCGCGCGCAATTCATGCATTATCTTATTGTACGCCGCGTAGTTTTCCACCATGATTTCCAGCTCAATCTCCCAAGGGCCGATGAGTCTTACGATGTGTACGATGTTGGGCTGTGATTTGCAGAATTCCAGCAATTTCTTCTCTTCCGTACTACCGAGGTTGTCGAAATACAAGAACGTCTTGTAGAACTCCATTCCGAGTTTGGTGTGATCTATGGCCGCAGCGTACCATCCTATTATGCCCTTTTCCTCCATTCTTTTCATCCTGTTGCGGAAGATATCCACGGTAGTGTGGGCGGCATTGGCCAGGTCGACGCTCTTGGCCCGGGCATTGTGCATAAGGGCGGCCAGGACCTTGCGGTCGGTTTCATCAATCTCATTCTCCTCGACATTGCCGAAAAGCGTGCGCGGCTCGCCCTCTTCTCCGATAAGGAACTTGAACGGATATACCCAGATGTCCACGAGCAGGCCGGTCTTCTTCTCCATGATGATATCGCTGAATTTCGAGAACAGCTCGTTCTTCTTGTCGAAGAACTCCTCCTCGCTTTTCGCGAAGAATGTCACTCCGACGTCCCATGCGCCGTCCGCCACTCCCAGCCAGAAGACGTCGTCCCTGGAGCGGATGTGCTCGAAGAATTCTGACCTGCGATTCTGGTCGCCGGACATCTTGAGATAGAGCTTGTAGTTGTGATAGCCCAGTTTGCCAAGGTCTATCCAGGTGCGGTAGACCGGAATGATGCCGCGCGCGGCCAGCTGCTTGATGCGGTAATGGACGACCTCGCGGGAGAGCCGCAACCGCCTGGCAAGCGTGGTTTCTGGAACGCGCGCGTCCATATGAAGTGCATGGAGGACTTTCCGGTCGCTTGCGTCCAATAACATAATATATTACACAATAATGGCAAAATAATTATAAATATTCCGATTTTTGTGGAAAATATTGACTCAATTTTTATATATTAAGTTGTGTGTTAGATAGTGTCATGATGTTAATTAAGATACGGGAGGCGGCATTCCGGCCGAAAGGTTTCAAGGACGAGAACGCCCTTCTGGAGGGCATAGCAAGGAGCTGCGCGGTTAGAAGGACAATCATGATAACCGGCAATTACACGGTGAAGGAGGGGCCGGATACGCCTTTGGGGGACCCGCGGTTGCTGGGCACTGAGATGCTCCTGACAATAGAGCTTGCCGCAAGGGCATATGGCAGGTGCGTGAAGCTTGGCATAGAGCCGCCGACACTGGTGCTGTTGCCCAACGACATTGCGCCCGGCGTATTCGAGAGCGCCCGGGAGAGGATGGAGTTCAAAGCCGCATACGCGCTTCCGCAGGAGGTGCGGGAAATCCTTTCAGCGCACGGCCTTCCGCTAGAACCGGAATATTTCTTCAACAGGGATTCTGAGGGCGCCGGGAATGGGATATCTTCCTGGAGCAGGCAGATACGGAAACGCCTTCGCGAAACAAACGGGGGGCTCGTGGTGCTCTTCGAGAGCTTCGCACAGAATCTCGCATCCAAGGCGCTTAAAAGAGGCAGCGCAGGACATGGGGAGGAGATGGTGAGCGACGGGGACGGGGGGAAGAAGATATTCACTCCGACCGATATTAGGGATACGTTCAGCGGGGAGATCATGCTTATGAATACGCTCGTGTCGATCACCCACTCGAACGGCGCCCCGTTCTGCTCGTTCCTTGCAGCGACCCTTTTCCGGGAATTCGAAAACCTCGGCTTCGAAAGCATGGTGAACACGTTCGTGATGCAGGAATACCCCTGCGTAGACAAGGCGGCAGCGGCGTACAAGTATATGTACGGGGGGAAGATGGCAATCCGCAACATCTACCTTGAGGGGGCTACAGTGGTATTGGATAACACCATTAACTAGGCGCCCATCCGCAGGAGTTAAAAAGAGCGGCAGGGCAATATAGAACGGGCTAGAGGGGGGCCAGGGGTCCCCGCACCGCAAGTCCCCTTAGGCGGCTCGAATGCCCGGGGCGTTTTGTCTTTTATGCATGCCCGTATCCTCAAGCGTTGACGTCCTGCCTTATATGGCGGAACAATATGTGAACCGGGTCAGGCCGGAAGGTGCAGCCCTAAGCGTTTTGTACCGTGCTTGTAAGATTCAGGACCGAGTGTAGGGGGTAAGGCTCCTTGCATATTTGCCAGGGCTAACCGGGAAGCCCACAACTCACTGGTTGTGGGTTCTGGGTTTTGTCTCAGGAGTTGTGGGCGATCTTGAAAGCGAAGCTTTCAGGCGGAAGCCCATTTCCCCTAGTCTCGTGTTCAGGGTTATGGAGGATAGGTCGAAACAAATGGAATACCGCATGACAGCATGGTATCAATTCTTCAAGGCGGTGCTCGCCCTTGCCTTCTTGGCTTATGGAGCCGGGCAGGTGCTTTCCGGAATCGGAAAGGGCATTGGCCTCGACGGCATCATAACGCTCGCGTGGGGGATCGTTGCCATCATTTTGGGGTATGTCTTTGCCACAACCACGATAATTTCAATCGCGGTTTCAGGGAAGCAGGCAACGTTCACCAACCTTCTCGTGAGAAAGGAAACGGTAACGATCAGCCAAATGCTGATTGGAGAATCGTATTTAAGTCAAGGGTTCGTATCGTTGAGAATCAACGCTGGCAAGGGGGCGAAAAACCTCGAGATCATGTTCTTCAGGGACTGGAAGAACATGGTTTTGGAGCTCGAGGAGGAGACGGGAGTCCCCATCCCGAATAAGAAGGGATATCTAAAGTATTGATTCAGTGGCCATGCGCACGGGTGCGGCAAGCAAGGGCAATGAGAAGGATGAATACCGCAGTGCATGCTCCAGAGGGGACCGATTCTTCTGTGGCTCCGGTTTCGTTGCCGGTTGCGTTCGATTCATTTATCATATTGGAAATGTTCGTAGCATTGGATAGGGGAATGTCGGGGGGCAGCGGCTTAATCATACAGGTGTTGTTGCCGCAGAACATGCTCTCGTTCCCGCAGTCCGCATCCGCACAGCACCCGTACGCCACCCAAGAGTGGTTTTCGGGATAGCCGCACGCGCCCGTGACGTTCGTACAGTTCCCGCCGCTGCAGAACTCCAATTCGCTGCAATCGCCGTCAGCCAGGCATTCGGACGGAGGAAGGCAGCTCGCATCGAAATAGAACTCCTGGCCCGTGTAATTCGCACGCTCGACGCGTATGAAGACATACCCTTTCTCGAACGGAACTGAAACCGAGCCGCTCTTTCCACTGAATGACGACCAGTTCCCGGCAAGAAGGAACACCCCTTCAAGCGGCGCGCCCGTCTCGTTCGCTTTCGTAGTTATTGATAGGCGCAGATTCTCGCAATCAGGCTCGATTGAGATGTTCATCGGTTGCGGGGGCGGGGGCGGGCACATGCGCGGATACTCGAATTCCACGAATTTCTCATGCTCGTATGCGTCCGTATTCATATAGATGCGATAGCTGCCGTTCTTGGTGAGTTCGACCGATGCAAGCCCGTCCTTGTCCGTGTGCTGGAGCGCACGGAGGCCCTGGTAAGGAAGGTAAAGTACGAGACGCAGTTCGACATCGGGGGCTGGGAGGCCGTCAGATGCCGTGGCGTTCATGAGAAGCATGTTGCCCGGGCATGAGGCGGATGCGTTAACGTAAAGGTATCTGGTGATATTGACTTCCTGGGCCGCAGCAGTCTGGATTAATGTAAATAGCAGTAAAGGCACGAGCAGATTGCGATGCATAAGTCACCAGGAGAAGACCAGGGGGTCCACGCCGAGCTGCCTGCAGACCTCGCGGAAAACCTCGCGCGGGTCGGTGAATGTTTGGGTCCCCACCTTGAACCGCTGGAATATGTCCTGGTAATCGCGCAGGAGGTTGCTCAGGTAGCCCGGCTCGTGGCTGTCGTTATAGGCGCGCAGGAACGCCTCGACCCTCTGTCTCGGACCCTGGACGAAGAATTGCACTTCGACTGCGCTCTGGGAATTGGGCGTGTAGAATGTCTGGACAGGATTCGATGTCGCGATTTCGGTTTTGCTCTGCTCTTCCGGTCTCCTTAATTGAGTGGATACCATAAGCCAATATTCGTCCGGATGGTGTTAAAAATCGTTCAGCATCGCTCCTGCGCAAGGGCTGATTCCAAATCGGATTGAGAAAATGCCGCGAGCCTGGCCGACGGGCGCTGGTTCAGGAATATGTCTGAGGCGGCCCATCCGTTTTTCCCTCGCTCCCGCGCGACCGGGACTATCGCCTCGCCGCTCAGGCGCCAAAGGTACCTCATGGCACGCGTACCACGGACCGGAAGCGCTGTCTCCATATCCATCCCGTGCCAGCCGTTTTCCAATGGGAAGCCGCTCAGGATGATGGGCGGCCGGTTCGGGACGTATATGCGGTCCGTCCCCTTTCCGAAAAGGTCGTACGTTCCCGGTTCTAGGACCAATGCGATGCCTCGTTCGCCCCTTAGCGAGCTGGTTTCGAGGATATAGCGCAGCCGGCGGATTCTGTCCAGGAAGGTTATCGATTCGCCGAAAGGGCAGTCGGGCGCGGGATATGCCACCACAGTGCCGGTCCAGAAGCGCGGCAGCTCGGCCTTGCCTTCCAGGATAATCCTGTCTGCCAGCTTGTTCCGGACAAGGGATGTGCGATTTGCGCGGGCGCCGGAAAAGACATCATCGAATGCGGCGGGGCTGGTGAGCAATGACATTATGTTACCTCTAAGGGAATGATATGGTAAAAGGATTTAAAAAATTAAGGGGGAGATTGCCAGTTCGGCGCATTGGCAGGGCAGATGGACTCTGCCGGCGGGCATACCGGATTCGGACCTGGGCAGTCGCTGCACGCGAATTCTTTCTTGACGCCGCAGCAGCAGCTTGCGTATCCGGCTATGTTATCCACCCTGTAGAACCACGAATACTTGCACGTGGTGTAGCAGGTCCTGCTCGTGAAGAACGAGGAGGCCGCAGACTGGCACTGCGATTGTGAACTATAACCTGAGCCGATTACCTGGGTACCGCTTGTGAGCGAGCAGACGTAATCGCAGTTCAGGGACGGAGGCGAAACGCACTGGCAGTTGCTTCCGCACAGCGCAGGCTCGCTGCAGCCTGTCGGCGTTGCGTCAGGGTCGCACTGCTCATTTCCGTTCACTGTGCCATCGCCGCAATAGGTGGGTGTCTGCCAGCACATGCAATCATCGCAAGTCTCGCCTTCATCGCAGTCCTCATCGTCCTCGCATTCTTCGCCGCTTTCGACTTCGTCGTTGCCGCACTCGGCACCCGGCGCGACGCACATGCAGTTAGAACAGACATCGTCGCCGCTGCAGTCGTTGTCGTCTTCGCATTCTTCATTGCCTTCCACGTCGCCGTCCCCGCATTCGGCTTCTGCTACGCAAGCGCAGCCGGAGCAGTATTCGTCAGATGCGCAGGCGGAATCGTCTGTGCCATCGCATTCCTCGGCTCCCTCGCGGTCGTTGTTTCCGCAATAGGCCTCGTCGGGCGGCACATCACCTGGGGCGTAGCATTTGCAGCCTGAGCAGACCTTGCCGTCGGGACAGTCATCCGTATAGGAATTGCCATGGTCGCATTCCTCGGGCGGCGTAACCGTTCCGTCGCCGCATTGCGCCTGGGTCGGTTTGCACTTGCATATGCTGCATGTGTAGCCTGAGGGACATACCTTGAACTTCACATTTCCGCCGTCGCAATCCTCGTTTGGCACTGAGATCTTTCCATCGCCGCATACAACTGTCGTTTCAAGTTTCTTGCAAACGCAGCTGTCATGGCAGTAGTAGCCTTCGGAGCATTTGTTTGTGTTTGTGCTGCCGTAATCGCACCCTTCATTGCCTGTTATCTTGCCGTCGCCGCAGACGGGCGATATGGCGTCCGTAGGCGGCTGTTCGCCCGTGCCGTTGCCGCTCGTGCCATTGCCAGCGGTTCCGTTGCCGGTGAGTGGCGTTTCATTTGCCGGCGGCTGGGGCGGTGGAGTTCTCGGGCCGCAGTAATCGCCTATGAACGAGCAGTCCGGAGAATCGGTGCCGTTCCCGGCCACAGCCTTGCATAGGTAATCGGAGTTCGCATCGCATATAACGTGGCAGCACCTGCAGCGCTCAGGACCGGTCCATGTGGCGGTGTTGTCCTTGCCGAGCCTGTCCCTTACGAAATCCTTGGTCTTGTCTTTTGCCCAATCGAAAGCTTCCTTGTCGCTTACCTGCTGGTCGCCGTTCTTGTCAGCCGCATTTTTGGCGGTTGCATCGGTCTTTGCCTTGATGAAGTTCTGCGTGAAAAAGCCGCCCGCCTGGTATCCATCTACGGTCCTGGTTGCTCCATACGCCGGGTTGTCGCCCACCGGGGTTATCACCGTCCGGCCCGGACCTTTGATGTTCCCTGATGCCACGCCGCTGTAGCAGGAGAGGTACATGATGGTTATGTCGCAGGACTTCATCCGGTCAAGATAGGCATCGAACTGGGCGTCCACCATCCTTCCACCTTCAGGGCTGCCATGGCTGGCTACAGAGCCGTCCGGCAACGCCTCGCTGAACCGGGGGTTGACCGTTATACGATGCAGCTTCTTGCTGACGCCGGTGTACCGCCAGTTGGCTGCGCCGCCGGTAAGACCCATCGATGACGATGCCCAGCTGGTCTCGCCGGTCTTCTTGTTCCGGTATTGGTAGTAGACAGCGGATTTGCCATGGCCTGCCAGGTAAATGAAGACCTTGTCGCAGCAGTCAGCCTTGGATATCAGGCCTTCGAATGCGGATTTTACACTTGAGAGCGTGGTCTGGCCGTCGCTGTTGGGCTCGCCGCCCTGCGTTGTAAGGTATGTGATGTCGCCGTCGCTATAGCCCTGCCCTTTGAGGTATTCGTACGTATTCTGGGTGTCCGCATCGAAAACGGGATCGTCATAGCCGCTCATTATCAGCGCGTATTTCTTTCCCACGCCTTTGCAGCATTCCGCATCGGCCAGGGGGACGGGCGTGCCTTGCGGGGGGCTTGCTATCGCAAGCGCATAGTAATTTAGCCTTGTGGTGACCGGCCCGGTAAGATTGATTGTCAGATTGCCCTCGGAGGCGTCAGGATATATCCTCCAGCTTGAATCCAGCCTCGAGTCCATGGAAGCGAAATAGGATATCCCGTTGATTACCGGGAAATAGGATTCGTTCGTTACGGTGAAATCCGCCGTGGCCACATCAACATAGACGAAGAAGGTGTCATGCTCGAACGGGGCGAACGGGTCGGTGTCCACAAAGAAGAACCACGTGGCCGAAGGGAGGGTGTGGTTGAACTCGGCATCGCCTCGGGTGGACGTGACCACTGTGCCTGCCGGAAGCGGGCTGGCCGAAGGCGCATACGCATAGTAATCGTTCTGGCCGACGACCTCGTCAACCATGAGGGCTATCGCGTCCTCCCTTGAAAGCGGGAGGGCATATGTCTTGGCAGGGCTCTTGGCTTCAGGGCAGTTCAACTGGATCTCAGACTCGAGCATTTCCGCGTATACCGCCATTCCTTCCGGGTCGGTTTCATTCACTGCCGAAACCAGAAGGTTCGCGCTGCTGTTCGGATTGGATGAGAGATATGACCTTGCTTTTGATATTGCAGAGTTTGCCGTCGAATTGGCTGACCGCAGCTTTGCGATGAAGGCTGAGTAGTTCTTGCTGCAGTCCACACCAGAAGTGCCAAGCGAGGCGCCTTCGCTCTGGAATTCAAGATAGACACTTAGGACATCGAGGGTGAGGTTTTGCGCTTCGAGCAGCGGGATGTATTTCGAGTATGTGCTATCGTTTTTAGCCGCCACTTCCAGAGCCGAGACCTCGGCGCTGAGCCCCGATATGCCCGAGGCCGTAGAGGCGGCTGCTACGCGCGAGTTGAGCGCTTCGACTTTCTGCCCGAATTCATCTGTCGGGGATGCGCCGCCTGCAGGCTGCATGATGCAGCCGAAAAACAAGAGCAGCGAAAAAGTCAATACCAGAACGGCAGGCAGCAGCCTGCTATCGAATCCTCCCATACGTGTGCCTCGCAACTACCGTTAAAAAAAGTATCGCTGCGGGGAAGTCAGCACAGGGGATAACGGATTCTATAGATTATCACATAATACATGCCTCATGGCAGGGTGGGAAATATAATTGCATTGCAACAATAACATACTGATTCATATGACAGGTCCGCGTTCTGGGTCGGAAGAACAGGTTAGGTCGATGGCGATAACGCCGGCCGCTCTCAGGCCTCTTACTGCAGAACAAACTGCATACCGGGCCGGTATCCTTATGCCTTCTTCTTCAGGCGGGATGGAACTGCTTGCAAGCCACAGGAATTATACCCAGCAGTTTTCGACTTCGGCTTTTTCCAGGCGTGACGCCCAACCGTTTCCAGAAGTCACTTTCTCCATGACATACGGCCCGGCCACAGCCCCGGTTACCGGGGATGCGCTGGAGCCGGAAAGGACCATTCGGGGGAGGCTGACCCCCGACCCGCCCGGGCGCTGGAACACCGTGCAGGGCCCGCAATTCACCGTGACTACTGATGGCAGGGAGGAGACCCGGAGGCATGAGGTGGCGTACAGGATAGACCATGACCGGGCTTCTGGCAGATTCACTATGACGATACGCGGTAGCGGCTCGGCGCCGGACAGGGTTCTGGATATCGCCAATCCCCGAGACCAGCAGCTTGCCATGGTAATCCTTGTCGCCGACGCCGCCGCGCAGCAGCTTTCAGGCGATGCCGGGTATTACAGGAACAGCACCAACCGGGATATACTCCAGGGCGCCTTCGAGCGTCTTGCCGGCCTGCCGCCGGGCGCTCGCTGGGCCCCTTGAGGGCAGAACGGAGAGACTCAACCGCGAGCACGAAATACGGGCGAGTGAAAAAATGCTCCGTCGGGGATTTGAACCCCGGTCGATGGTGGTCTTTGAACTTTTCAGGCAGTTTTTGATGAAACTTTTTCCTAAAAAGTTTCTGAAAGTCCACTATCCTTGACCGGTCTAGACGAACGGAGCTAGCGAAGTAGTTTCATGATGTCCGCATGCACGGACTCTATGCCCTTACTAGCATCGACTTTATGCCAATTCGGTGTTAAAAATCTTTCCTCCTCAAGACGCAGGAAGTTCCCGCGCACCTTTGCGAGGTAATCGCGGTTCTCCTCATAGCGGTCCAGCTTCTTCTGCTTCATCTTCCGCTCCTGCGATACTTCGGGGGGGATGTCAAGCAGTATGACCTCGTCTGGCTTGAGGAATCCCAGGCCCTCGACGATTTTCTTGGCCTGCGGGAAATGGATGTCGGCAAGCTCGTAAGAAATCGTAGAGAAGACGTAGCGGTCGAGAATCACGGTCTTCCCTGAGTCCAACGCGACGCGCACGAGCTCCTGCTCGTTTGCGATGTCTGAGAGGAAGAGGAGGAAGAGCGATTTTGACGAGAGCTCGAGCTTCTTCTCCAGATAATCGTTGAGCATCTGGAAGCTTTTCGTGGGGTATTTGAAGACCATTGCATCGGGGTATTTTTTTCTGAGAAGCTCGATTTGCACCGTCTTGCCTGAGCCATCCAATCCTTCAAAAACGATTAGTTTGTTAGTCATCTCCATCCTAGCTCCCTTCTGATTTTATTTATTCTGGGTAGTTCATCAGGCAACTCGGAAGAAATCATGGCATATCTGCTTTTCTTCCCGCTTCCGATGTTCCTGATGTTTTTTGTTTTCATGAGGATTTTTGCCCTTGTTAACGCGGGCAAGTCAGATACACCACATAGCTTTTTTATTTGAGAGGTCTGGATTTGCTGATGTTCGCACAGATAGTCGAGTATCATTCTACAGTCGGCCTTTACGTTTGAAGTTCTTTTCTTATGCGCCCGGTGTTTTTCAATTTTTTCTCCGAGCGACCGCATTTTCTTACATGGGTATCTGGTTATTAGCGAAAGGTTAGAGTAGAATCTTTCAAAAGAAGCGTGAGGAATGCCGACGCTGTAAGCATAATCCCTTTTTGTCTCTTGGAGGCGGGTTTTCATCCCGAGTAATTTACATAAGATTATCAAATCCCGAACCATGGCTTTGTTGACCAGCCCTCGGACCACCCAAATCTGGCCTCCGGTTATGGTGCCTTCATCCAAAAATGCCCCTTTCAGGAAATACCAGCCAAAAAGCGGTTCCTTTTTCGCCATATGGAAAAATTGTGCAGGTATCCTGCATTCTTTCGAATAGAAGCTCCGGACTTTGAAGATGGAGGTCAGCATTTTTGGAATAATCTCGGGTAGGCCGACGTCGTACTTATAGTTTTGTGGAAGGTGGATATTTCCAACTCCAAGTGTTCTGGCAATGTAAGCACACTCTTGTCGGATTCCGAGGTCATAATTTGAGTACCTCATGCCATGGCTGTCGGCATAACCATCAAAAAATGCGTGCGCAAGGAGTTCGCCCCATAGCGGAGACAGACGATATGGGAACCGGACCGGCCTTAGCGAACTGTTCCGGCCGAGTCCCACTATCGCATCAGAGGCATGAGAAAAATCAATACCGAGGACACTCAACACTTTTTTGAGATGCCGGACTTTAACACGCCTGTTTCCTGCACTGAAACGGGTGGCTATGCCGGAGACGCCGATGAGCCGGTCAAAATCTCTTTGGGACTGTCTGGTGGATATCTGTTTTGAAAGGGAAAGAACGAATTTATTATCCAATAAAAGTTCGATATTGCCATCTAGTTCAAACCATCTGATGATAATAGGCCCACCCTCCCCACAGAATGGAAAGACTCACAGCACAGATTTATTCCTTTCCTTTCCAATCAGATGGGAGGCTTGTTCTATGGACGTAATCTCCATTCGGGATATGGAAAGGAAGGATATCGAGGATATACTCGATTCGGCCGCGCTCATACATGCGGGGAAGAAGAAGCCGGGGATTTCCGGGAAAGTGCTCGCGACGCTGTTTTTCGAGGCATCGACCCGCACGAAGCTGTCTTTCCAGTCCGCGGCGTTGCGCTCGGGCATGGAATACATCGACTTCCTGCCCGAGACGAGCTCGCTGAAAAAGGGCGAGAGCTTTGAGGACACCGTCAAGACCGTCGAAGGCTACGCAGATGCGCTCGTGATACGCCACCCCAGGGAGGGCTCTGCGAGGCTGGCAGCAGACATCCTGGGAAAGCCCGTGATAAACGGCGGGGACGGAGGCAACCAGCACCCGACGCAGACGCTCATCGACCTGTATTCGATAAGGAAGAGCAAGGGCCGCATCAAGGGCCTGAGCGTGACGCTCTTTGGAGACCTCAAGCACGCGCGCACCATGCGCTCGCTCGCCTACGCGCTCGGGATGTTCGAGGCGAAAGTCACGCTCGTATCCCCGACGGGTCTTGAGATGGACCAAACATACGTGAAGGAGCTCGAAGAGCGTTTCAAATTCAAGGTTTCGGTGAAGACCGAGCCGGAGTTCTCCGAGGCCGACGTCCTTTACGTCTGCAGGATACAGCAGGAGCGCTTCGCAGACCCGCTTGAGGCAAAGCGCGTGACCGAGAGGTTCATGATAAAGAAGGCTGACCTCAAAGGGGCGAAGGACGACCTCGTGATACTGCATCCGCTTCCGAAAATCAACGAAATCGAGAATGCGATAGACACCATGAAGCAGGCGAAGTATTTCGAGCAGGCGCACAACGGGGTGCCGGTGAGGCAGGCGGTATTGGAATACGCTTTAGGCAGGTGATGCTATGCAGGTGGACCAGATTGAGATGGGAACGGTCGTCGACCACATAAAGGCCGGGAAGGCCGGAAAGGTCATGAAGCTCCTTGAGATAGGCGAGAACTACCCTCATCGGGTGGCCATCGTGCTCAATGTGCCCAGCAAGAAGATGAAGACCAAGGACATCGTGAAAATCGAGGGCAAGCTTGTCTCGGAAGAGAGCGCGAACATGATTGCGCTTGTTTCACCCGGGGCGTCCGTAAACATCATCAGGAACAGCAAGATAGAGAAGAAGTTCGTCGTCTCCCTGCCGAAAGAGGTGAGCGGGCTCGCCAAATGCGCGAATCCCAACTGCATAACTGCAGAGGGGGCAAAGACCCAGTTCCGGAAGGAGGATGGCGAGCATTATCGGTGCCACTTCTGCGAGCGGCTCTTCAAGGCCGAAGAGCTGGTGTAAGGGCAGGAGGCGCTTGGCATGGAGCTCCGCAGGGCGGGCAGCCAGCTGATTATCCGCCTTGATGAGGGGGACGAGATTGTGGCCTCCCTCAAGAAGGCGTGCAAAGAGCAGCTCGTCCATTATGCCTATTTTTCAGGAATAGGCGCGTGCAGGAGCGCGGAAATCTCGCACTTCGACACGAAGGAAAAAAAATATCACAGCAAGAAGCTCAAGGGAATGCTCGAGATAGTGTCGCTTACCGGCAATATAACGACCGTTGACAATGAGCCGCTCATACATGCGCACATCGCGCTCGCCCGGACGGATTTCTCGGTGCAGGGAGGCCATCTTGTGAACGCGGAGATAAACCCGACCTGCGAGATTATACTAAACCCGCTCCCCATCGTGGTCGGGCGCAGGTTCGATGAGAAAAGCGGCCTGAAGCTCCAGAAATTCTGATTAGCCTGAAAGCGCTTTCTTGATGGCCGGAAGCAATTGGGCGTGCATCTCGGTCTTGGGCACGAACAGCAGGTTCGGGAATTCGTTTACCAGCTCCGCCCCCACGATTTCAGGCAGCCCGACCGCGCTCAGGACCACGACGGGTTTTTTTATCCCCTGCTCCTTCATCTCGCGAAGGACGGTGCGGCCTGAAAGCTTTGGCATAATCAAATCCAGGAGAAGGAGGTCGAACTTTTTCATCATCTTAATCCCCTTTCCCGCATCGAGCGTGAATTCGACCGAGTAACCCTCGTTCTCAAGGTACATCTTGATGCTCTGCGCCACATCAGGCTCATCCTCGATAATCAAAATCCTCTTCATTTTCTTGCCACCTTTGGAATTGTTATCGTGAAGGTGCTTCCCTGCCCCTTTTTCGACTTGAACTCGATGCGCCCGCCCATGCGCTCGATGAGCGAGCGGGTGATGGGAAGGCCGATTCCGGAACCGGGCGCATCGTAGTTCTCCTTGAAGAAGAGGTTGAAGATTTTCTGGTGGTTTTCCTTGGATATCCCGATACCGCTGTCTGTAACGGTTATTATTACGTCACCCCCAGCTTCCACCCATGTGAGGTGCACGTGCCCCCGGTCAGTGAATTTTATCGCATTGCTGACAAGATTGCTGACTGCCATGGCAAGGAGGCGCGGATCGCCTTCCATGCCGATTTCGCTCCCGCTCGCCTGCAGGTCAATGCCTTTCGAATGGGCTAGAGGCACATAGTCTTGGAAGACCGAACGCATGATGTGGTCGATGGAGAAACGCTCGGAACACACTTCGACGGAATCCGTGCTCGTCAGCCGCATTATCTGCTCTATCGAACGCGAAAGGCGCATCGCGTTGCGCCACATCAAATCGAAGCACTGCTCGTACTCGCGCTTCTGCTTCCTCTGGTCAAGGTTGTGGGCGAGGTTGAGGTTGAGCAGGATGACACTGAGGGGTGTCTTAAGCTCATGCGTCATGTCTGCCATGAAGCGCTCTTTCACCTTGGACAGTTTCTCGAGCTGGTCTCTCTGGCTGCGGAGCATGTCCTCGTTGTTCTTCTGCTCGGTGATATCATCCACCATGGCGAGGTAGTAAAGCACATTATCATTTGAATCCCGAATTACCGAAATTTTGACCGAGCCCCATATGGTAGTGCCATCCTTGCGGATGTATTGCTTTTCCGCCGTGAAAAATGGTATCCTGCCTTCTTCAATGAGCTTAATCTGCTCGATGTCATGCCCGAAGTATTCTGGATGCGTTAAATCCTTGAACGTCATACCACGCAGCTCGGATTCACCATAGCCGAATATCCTAGATGCCGCGGGGTTCACTTTGATGAACCGGTGATCCGGAGCACCAAGGAGGATGCCAATCGATCCATGCTCGAAGACGCTGCGGAATCGGGTTTCGCTGTTCAGGAGGGATAGTTCGGTCGATTTGCGCTTGATGAACTGGCCAATCTGGGATCCGAGCACATCGAGGGACTGGAGAAGGTCCGGGTCAGGAGATCGTTTCTCTTCAGACAAGAAGAGCATGGCACCTACGACTTCATCCCCCATCTTAATCGGGATGGCGCATGATGATTTGAACCCGACTTTTCTTGCAGCAGAGGCTCTGAGGAACACTTTTCCTGGTTCTATCTCCTCCAGCCATAGCGGTTTTCCTCTAGCCCATACGTGTCCTGGTAATCCTAATCCGGATTTGAACTGGGTTTTCAGGGATATCTTTATAAACGACGAATATTTTTTCGATGCCCCATGCCAAAATTCTGTTAGGGTGAACCGTTTTTTTTCCGCGTCGGCTGTCCAAATCTCGCCCCAATCCCAGCCCAGATTGGTGCAAATCGTCCGAAGAATGACCGGAAACGTGTCAGAAATCGAGCCGCCTGTTGAAAGGGCGGATGCCACCCGGTAGCTCGTCATGAGGCGCTTTTCGGCAGAGATGCGTTCCGTCATATCGCTCAGCGTGATTACCGCCCCGGTAATCCTCTCCCCCACACTCAATACGGAACCCCGGACTTCGGCAAAAACCCGCTTACCCAAAACAGTCCGCGCCTCAACTATATAAGGCGTTATCTTCGTCCCAGACAGCCGGTTCTTGAAGTTCTCGCTCATCACGGCTATCGTGTCCGGGGACAGTATGTTGGTCAGCTCGTTGAAGCGTTTCCCCGCGATTTCTGCGGGCGTATAGCCCCATATACGGTTAACCGATTGGCTGATTTTCAGTATCTTGCCGGAGCTATCCAGGTATATAACGATGTCGGTTGCGTTGTTGAAAATCGCGGCAAAAGTCTTTTCGCTCTCCTCCAATGCTTTTTTTGCCTTCAGCGCCGAGATGCCGTATGCGAGATCCTCGGCCATCTCTTCAAGAAGGCGGACTTCATCGGCATCGAACGCATCGGGACGCTCGGAGTAGATGACCAGCGCCCCATATCTCTTGCCATCAAGCAAGATTGGAAGCGCGAGGGAGGATGCATATCCCCGTGAGAGGGCGCCTTTGCGCCAGGGGGCAAAACGCCGGTCTTTGAGGATGTCTTGTGCTATCGATGGCCGTCCTGTGCGGACCGCGGTGCCATCCGGCCCTCGTCCCCATACTGTATTAGCCCAGGTGATATTCGCTGTTTTCAGAAATCCCTTCTCAAAACCGTTGGATGCTATGGGGATGACGCGCTTTCTTCCGCCCTCTTCCGCACATCCGAACCAGGCCATGCGGTAGCCGCCTGTTTCGACAAATACCCTGCAGATTTCCCGTACCAGTTCTGTTTCCTCGCTGCAGTGCACGATGATTTTGTTGCATGCGCTTATCAGGGCAAGAACCCGATTTTTCCTGCGCATGGCCTCCTCGTTGCGCTTCCGCTCGGTGATGTCCTCCCCGCTGCTGAGCGAGTACATGAATCTGCCCTTTTCCATCACATTGATATTGTGCCATTGGATTAGCCGCTCTTCGCCACCGCGCGTGAGGATGGGATTTTCGTAATACGTTACGTTCCTCATTTTTCCGGATTTTATCTTTGCAAAGCTCTCAAGCACGCTTTTCCTCATCCGTTTGGGGAGGAAAGTCCGGAACCAGTCCTGGCCGAGTATCTCATGCTCGGTATAACCCAGTATATCACAGCCTTTCTTGTTGATGAGGATTACCTTCCCGCTTGGGTCTAGGGCAACTACGATTACCCCGACAAGGTCAAGGTATTTCCTGATGCGGTCTTTTTCGCGTAATATATCCGATTCGAATTTCTTGCGTTCGGTAATCTCCGCGGCGACGACCCCGACGCCGAGGTTATAGCCTGACGAATCCGTGACGGGATAATAACTCGCAAGCCAGGTGCGCTTGATGCCAGGGAATGCTGGCGTTTCGCCATGGACTTCGACACCGATGAACGACTCGCCTTTTAGCACCTTCTTGAATACCGGTAACACGGTAGGCAGAGCAGGGAGAATTTCCGCCATTGTCCGCCCGAGGTGTTTTTTTACCGGAATCCCGTTCATTTCCGCAAGGGCATCGTTGATTCGGATAAAGCGGAATTGTTTGTCCAGGAACGCGAATCCGACCGGCGCCTTGGTCATCAGTGTCTCCAATAGCGCCTGGCTCTTGGCCAGTTCAATCTCGGCCTTCTTCCGGTCGGTGATGTCGCGGATGTTGCACTGGATGACCTTCGTGTGGTCGACCCGATAGGTGTTGCTGACGAACTCGACCGCCTTCGGCTCGCCGCTTTTGGTTTGGAGGGGCAGGTTCTCATAGCGTATATAGCCTTTTTTCTGGAGCTCAAAGAATTTCGCCTTGTTCGCGAAGATATCCTTGAAAGGCCCCACTTCCCAGAGCTTCTTGCCGAGGAATTCCCGATGGGTATAGCCGAGCATGGAAATGAGGAACGGATTGACGTCGGTTATCTGCCCAGTGTCCGCATCTAGAAGAAGAATGCCGTCCTGGGCCGTCTCGAAAAGGCGCCTGTAGCGCGTCTCCGAGTCCCGGATTGCCACTTCGGCCAGGTCCCGCTCAACCATGTCCTTGGGGATGTTGCTGACGCCTTCTGAAGGTTTCCGTATGGCCCTTCTTGAGCGACGCCTTTCGCTGTCCCTCCTGCGCACCACGATTTGGAATCTCGTTAACGCTTTAATATATTATCTAATCGGCAGAGTCAACCCGGCATGGTCAACCGCGCGCTCTGGTGCTCCGGAGCTCGGTAACGAACGTTTCTGCGAGCATTGCGCGGGATGATTCCCTCACCCGCAGGCGCCGCATGGCCGCCATCGCAAGCGCATGGACCTCCGGGTCCCGCAGCTCGCGCATCTGCTCCCTTATCTGCTCGTTGAGTTCATGAGGGGTGTGCGTCACCATGCGCATGTTCGCGCTGTCGAACCACCGCCAATCCAGGCGAAAGCGCAGCCGGACCGGGAAATCTTTCTCGCATACGTCATCAGTCGGTCCGGACTCGGTAACCTTGAACGCGGAGTATGTTAGGACCTCTCCCATCCCCCCATTGAAAAACGGGAGGCTGGCCAGCAGCCGTCGCTCAGCCTCTATCCTCCTTAGGGTATCGATATCGGGAAGGTCCGGGAATAGCAGGGGGCCGACAAGATAGACCGATGCCTGCGCGGAGACCTCGCCATCAAGGACTTTGTAGGTGTGGATGTAGTTCGGGGTATTGGCAAGGGAAAGCCGGTCGCTGGAGGGAAAAACCATGAGGTCGATATCCGATGTCCGCGAGGAATTGGAGATAACGCTGCCATAGAAGGCGACATCGTTCCTGCTGATTAGGCGCGCAAGCCAGTTTTTCAGGGAATCAAGGTGCTGGGTGGCCATCCCGGACAGGACGGCGCACCTAAGGAGCAAATCGGACATGGCTTTCTGGGGCTCGAATCCCTGTGGCTCGAGAGGCTCCATCGGGGGGTAGAGGAACGCTTCGTTGGTAAGGCGGCGTTTAATCTCATGATAATCCATGTGTCATTATTTGTAAGAAAATGTTTATAAAATAGGGTAAAACTCAACCGAGGTATCTCACAACCACGAAAAGATGGTCCTTGTCGAAGGGCTCGAGCTTGATTTTCTCGACGACCTCGAATGCCGTCTCCAGCTTCTTCACGACCGCCTCGAACACCACTTTCGGGTCCTTGGTCACATCGATGCTCTGGCTCTTTATGCAAATCATCGCGATTCCGCCCTTTTTCAGGAACATTTTCGCGTTCTTGATTAGTATGTCGTCCTGGTCCGGCTGCGCCACATCCATATATATTGAATCGACCGCTCCGGCCTCCTCGTATTCCTGGGGCTGGCGCGCATCGCCATGTATGGGGATGATGTTCTGCCTGCGCTCTGAAAGCGCGATAAGCGTCTTCATGCACTGCGGGGCGATTTCAACCGCATATATCTCCCCTTCCGCGCCCATGATGTCGGAAAGGTGCGAGATTGTCGTCCCTGTTGAGGCGCCCAGGTATAGAAGCTTCGTGCCCGGAGCGAACGGGAACGTCTTGAGCCCTTTCTTCATCGCGCCGCACAATTTGCTCCGGAACGGGTCCCAGACGCGGTATTCCTTGCCACCCTCTTTCACCACCCGCTCGCCATACACCTTGCGGCCCGGGTCGGCGCTGATTGTCAGGAAAGAGCCTTCCCTCTGGAAGACAGCAGGAAAAACAGCATTCATGGATTGTTTGGTCCGCGCAACAATTTTATATGCTTTGCACCAACATCCACCCTCATGGAAAGCAACAGCCCGATTTCCGCCCAGAGATACCGCTCGCTCGTTCTGAGCCACCTGTACATACTTGCAAGGGAAACGAACATTCCTATGCGCAGCCTTCCGCAGCAGACGCTTGCGAGGCTCGGCGTCACCCGCTCGGTGGATGCTGCGAGTGTGACGACATTCTGTGTGGAGATACCGGCCGACCTTGAAAGCAAGGGCGTGAAGGAGATGCTCGGGCGCTTCGAGCGCCAGGTCGCGAAGAACCGCTGTTTATTTTCGAAAACATGGACGGCGGATGTCAAGAAGGTGCGGTTCCGCCCCAGGAACGGGGCAAAACTGGCAGGCCGCGAGGGGTGGGACATCGAGCCACTTGACGAGAAGGCGCTGATAAGGATGGCATCGGCGCTCTAAAGGATAACTTTTAATATCATTATGGACACATTAATCCTGAGAAAAAACATCCAATTTTCCGTCTAGATAAGGGTTGCAGAAAGGATTTTGGGTTGCACGAACAGAGGTGCGAATATGGTCACGGCAAACGATGTAGAAGCGAACAGGCTCATAGAGAAGGCAGCGCATAAGCTGAAGGAGATGAAGATTCACAAGCCGGCATTTGTCGGGCTTGTCAAGACGGGCGCGCACGCCCAGAGGCCGCCCCAGGACGCGGACTTCTGGTATTTCCGGTGCGCATCCATCCTCAGGCAGGCGTACGTAAACGGCGAAATCGGGACCAACAGGCTCCGAAGGCACTACGGCGGAAAGAAGCGCCGCGGCGTTAAGCCCGCCCACCACGCGCAGGCCGGCGGCTCGACAATCAGGAAGGCAATGCAGGAGCTCGAGAAGGCAGGCCTGCTCGCAAAGCAGAAAATCGGGAGGAGCCTCACCCCCAAGGGGAGGAAACTCCTTGATGCGGCCGCAAAAGAGTGCGTCTGATATGGGCGATGACGAGCAGCTTGAGGAAGCGAGGAAGAAGAAGCTTGATGCCAAGAAGGCGCAGGAGCAGCTGAAATCCACATTGAGGTTCGCCCTCGATGAACCTGCTTACGAACGCCTGATGAACGTCTCGGTGGCCAACAGCGAGATTTACCTCTCGGCAGCCAAAAGCGTGCTTATGTATTACAAGCGCGCGGGGCGCAAGGTGAACGAGGCTGAGCTGCTTTCGCTTCTCCGCGCAATCAAGGAGCAGAATGAGACGAAGACGACAATAACATTTCATAAAAAGTAAAAAAAAGGAAGATAAAAAGGAACCTTGGTTCCTATTATTGAGGTTGTGATTATGGGCGCAAAAGGTCTTGCAAAGAAACTGAAGCTTGGGAAAGCCGGCAGGAAAATCAAGAGGATACCGGCTTTCGTGATGGTCAGGACGAAGAGGAAGGTCACGTTCAACCGGAGAAAGAGGGACTGGAGGACGGACAAGCTCCGGATAGAAGACTCAGATTGAATTGAGGTGAATGAAAAATGGTCAAACTCGAAAGGATTTACACCGTCCCCCTCGGGGACGCTTATGAGACGGTACGGAGGAAGAGGGTTCCGCGCGCGGTCAAGATTCTCCGCGCATTCATCGGCCGGCACATGAAGGCCGAGGATGAGAGGATTCTCATTAGCGAGAGCCTGAACAAGTTCCTCTGGGTCAGAAGCATCCAGAAGCCCCCCAGGAGGGTGAAGGTCAGGCTAATCAAGGACGAGGGTGTCATCCGCGCGTTCCTCTCCGACGAGAAGGTGGAGGAGCCAAAGAAGAAGGATGCTCCGAAAGCCGAGGCCAAGAAAGAGGAGAAGAAGGCCGAGGAGAAACCTGCGGCGAAAGCCGAGAAGAAAGAAGAGAAACCGGCCGCAAAGCCCGAGATAAAGAAATAGCCTCGGGCCCATTTCGCCCAAATCATACTAGGCGCGTGAAAAACAAATGAAGACTTCATACTTCGGGAACCCCTGGATAGGGATGTTCATCAAAACGAACGACAGGTTCACCGTGATGCCAATCGACACCATGGAGAAGGTTGAAACCATCGTACGGGAGCGGCTGAAAACCGAGGTAATAAAGCTCGGCGTCGCGGATTCGAACCTGCTCGGCGTATACATAGCCTTGAATTCGAACGGCGTGATACTCCCGAATGTCGCGCGCGAAAGCGAGATTTCCGCTCTGAAGCAGCTTGGCCTGAACGTTTACATCTCAAAGGACAAGCACAATGCGAACGGGAACAACATCGCAGTGAATGATAAAGGCGGAATCATCAACCCCTATGTCGAGAGGGATGAGGCGAAGGCCATTTCTGATGCGCTCGGCGTGGAACTCGTGCCGCTTGGCATCGCGGGCTTCACTACGGTCGGAAGCGCGTGCATCGCGACCAACAGCGGGTTCCTCGCCCACTATAAAAGCAGCGATGATGATTTGCGCATGCTCAAAGACGCCCTCAAGGTCGACGGAAGCAAGGGCACGGTCAACACCGGCACCGGCTTCGTCGCATACGGGGCGGTCGTGAACAGGAACGGGTATGTCGTCGGGGAGAACACGACCCCGTACGAGATAGGGAGGCTGGAGGAAGGCCTCGGACTGATAAGATAGCATTCATCGAAGGTGACGAAAAATGACGAAATTCAATGTCAGCGGGAAGATAACGCTCGGGAGCGAAGTGAGGGCGTTTTCCAAGGAAGTAGAGGCCGAAACCGAGAATGCGGCCAAGCACAGGGCGTACGCGCTCTTCGGTTCCACAAATGGAGTGAAAAGGAATAAGATTAAAATCGAAAAGGTCGAGAAGGTTTCGTGATAAAATGTCTGACGCCGAAATGAGCCAGGAGCAGCTCAATTACGAGCTTGCGGTCTACCGCGAGCAGATAGCGATGATAAAGAGGGAGACCGAGAGGGTTAGCCTCACGACAATCGACCTCACAAACGCCCTCAGGACGGTCGAGAGCCTGCAGGGCGGCGAAGCGCTCATACCGATTGGCGGGGGCGCGCTGGCCAGGGGCTCGATATCCAACACGATGGTTCTTGTCCCGATCGGGGCTGAGTACC
>JAZDMN010000055.1:0-8512 GCA_043800955.1 Microcaldota archaeon | reverse complement strand
CCAGGCTGATGACGGTGTCTACCTCGACAACCGGCTTCTTGATGCTTTTTTGCGCAAGCTCTACTATCTTCGCCTTGATGTTCTTCCCGATGTCGAGCTTCTTGAGCGCCTCCTCCCCCTTCAGGCTCGCTTCCTTGAAGCATGTGTAGACGTCGTCGAAATGCTCCTCCATCTCCTTGCGCACCGCAGGCATCTCCTGCTGCGCCTTTGCCGCTTCCAGCGCGAGCTCGAGGAGCTTGGTGCCGCGCTTCTCGTTCTGGACCATTTCGAGCTTGAGCTTCTTCTCCTCCTCGCTCACGCGCTTTATCGAGACGTCCACCTGGCTCTTCTCGCGGTCGACGCGGTGGACCTTCATGACATGGCGCTGCCCCTCGGAAATGAATTCGTGGATGTTCTTTATCCATCTCGGCGCCACTTCTGACACGTGGAGGAATGCCTCGAGGTTGTTGTATTCGCTCAGGACGCAGAACGCGCCGTAGGGCATTATCTTCTTGATGACCCCAAGGACCAGTTCGCCCTCTTCAGGAAGTTCGACTATCCAATCACCGGCCGTGTTATTTGAGCTCGGCAACAATCTTGCCGTGGACGACCGCGGTTCCCCCGCTCGGATGCGCAAGGGGCTCCTTGCAGCCGCCGCACTTGACCACCTGGGTCGTGTGGCTGAAGACGACCTGCTCGTTTCCGCACTTGCATTGGACCTTGAGATATTTGCCTGCCATCATTTCACCTCATGCGAGCTCATGATTTGAACTCGATTTTCTTCGTCGTCCTGCCGCCTACGATGCGTTCCTGCTTCTTCTTGCAGACATTGCACTGGAGGACAAGCTTGTTCCTCTTGCCCTGCTTCTTGACGGTCTTTTCGCCTTTCCTCTTGCTGCCGTGGCCTGCGAGCCTGCGCTTATGCCTCCGGTTGCCGGCTGCAAGCGAGCTTGCGCGGCCCTTGCTGGCCGCCTTCACCTTGTGCACCTGGTGCTTCTTGCAAAAAGGGCAGTAGGCGTTTATCTCTTTTGGGAATTTCATTATTTCACCTTTCAACAGATACCTAGATTATCTCGGCCATTCCGGCCTTGAGCAGCCATTCGGCTTCGGCTCGCGGAAGCGATTGTTCCTCGCCTATCCGATACGGGCCGTACAGGGAGTTGTCGAGCCCCCGGTATTGCGACACGTCCTTGAGGATTTTAATCCGCCTGGAACCTGCCGGGGCTGCGTCTTCGCTGTCCCAGACGCTCTTGACGTTCTCCCTCGATTTCTTTATAATCGAGGACAACTCTTTTAACAGTTCCCTTTCCTCCGCCGTGAGACCCGTGCCCTCGCGATCATTGCGCACAGCCATCAGGACGATTTTCTCCTCCCGCTTCGTCTGGATGGACAGGACGATTTTCTTGATGTTCTCGAACTCCTTTATGGCAAGGAGCGATTTTGAGGCCACCGCCTCGCCGCTGCGCTTGGCCAGGAGCTCTGAGACCGTGCGATAGAAGTCCTCAGGAAGCAGCACTACCGCGGACGATTCCATCTCTTTCCGCTGGATTTCCCTCAGTTCTGAATAATTAAGCATAACATCCCCCTGGCTTGGCAGAATCCCGCCATAGCGGCAGGCTCCGCAGGAGTCCGGTTCCGGGTTTATGTTCCGCAGGCGAAACAGAAAACGGGAAACCGGATACTTCCTTGCCACCCTTATCTCTCTTGACAGGATAGACTTGGCACACAGGGGTTTTTATTGTTTTTTCTTTTTTCCCGATGCATCTGCCCTGGCCCGCCGCGTTTTCCCTCCCTTCTGGGATTTTGCCGGAACAACGCGCGAAAGCTCGCCCTCGGATTCCTTTCGCGCCGCTGCAGATGATGGCTTGCCTGCCTCGGCCGGAACCGGCTTCTTCCCCATCATGATGCCTTCGGTCTCGGGCTTCCGCTCGCCGGCGCGCTTCCCGCTTTCCATGGGCTTTTCAGCCATCGGCTTGGCATACTTGATGGGCATCTTGCTGTCTATCACTATGATTTCCATCCCCTTCTTTTTTATCCCCAGTAAATGCAATGTTTCGGAGATGATGGACTCGATTATCGAGGTCTTCTTGCGCTTCTTTTCAGGCTCGAGCGATATCCGATACGGCGCAGCCATAGGCCCGCCCCCCATGAGGCCCCATTTCTCCTGCTCGTCATTGACGCAGCTCTTGCAGAGCCGCTTGCCGTTCCATATGTAGACCCGGCTTTCCAGGTCGCGGCCGCAGCGCTCGCACTGCTCCAGATAGCTTACGACGTCCAGGTGCGGCTTCCCCTTATCCGCGGCTGGTTCCTCGGCTTTCCGGTCTGCATCGCGCATGTCCTGCACGCAGTACGGACACATCCACTGGCCCCGGTACTGCTGGAGCTCTGCCGCAGGAAGGTACATCCTGCAGCGATAGCATTGCTTGTTCAGCCCATAGAAGGCGCATGAGGAGCAGTATGTGAGGCCGTCGGACCCGTATTCCATCTCGCCGCTCGTGCCGCATCGCGAGCAGACCCCGGTTGTCATCGGAAAATAGTCGTACTGAGGGTTAATAAGGATTCACAATAACTTGTGGGAAAACCGCGCTCCTAATCCCCGATTGCTCGCCTCGTGCTTCGCAGTGCTGACCCGATCTGGTTGAGGACGCCGCTTTGCGCAATCGCATCCCCGCTGAAGCCGGCCTGCCCGAGCGCCTGTCCGCAGACAACCTTCAGGTCTGAGGTGGTCCGGGCGATTGAATCATCGGACAGGTCAGAGCGCCGGAGGTAGATTTTCACATGGATGTCTATCTCGCCTGACTGGAAATGCATCGGTATCGCAACCGCGTCGCTGCCCCTTGCGGGCTCGCCCTGCACCTCGATGACATATGGCTCTTCCTGGGTCCCGCTTCCTGACCCGGACAGCCTGAAGGCGTATTCCCTCTGCCGCTGCTCCGGAGGGGGGGACACGATGGCTTGTTCTGCGGGAGCCTGCACAGGCGGATTCTGCGAAGGAACAGCCTCCTGGGTTGTAGTCCTACGGATGATAAGCGGCTCTGCTTCCAGCACTGGAGGTTGGGGCGATGGCTGCTCCCTCCGGGAAGGCACTGCGGATGCGACGGGCGAGGCGGGCTGCGCCTCACGCGAAGCAGGTTCCTGGGCCTGCTCTACCCGCACCGGGACCACATCATACCTGAAATGCCTGGACGACTGGCCGGAATTGATATACTGCTCCAGAACGGCCGCCTGGTTGCGCATCACCCATTCCTTGATGAACGCGTTGCGCTCGCCTTCAGGAAGGGTTGCGACGTGGTCCATCAGGCTCCGCACGGATTCCTCAGGGAGTCTCACAACAAGGTAGCTGTTCTGGTCGCTGAGAAGGGGGATTGTGAGGGTTATGCTGCGGACCTCGCCACGGCGGATTTCCACCTGGTTCGCCATCGCTTCCCGCGCTTCAGACTGGTTCATGTTCCTTATGCTTACTTCCGCCTGGACCATTGATGGCTGGGCCATGGAAATAAGATGCCTGCAAGGTATTATAACACATTCAAGAACTGCGGTTTGGATCTATTATTATGGAAGGAGGGCTAGTACTCTGAATCCTCAGATGAAGGAAACGGAAAAAATGCCAAGCGATGTCAATGGCTTCGGAGGTAGGCGGCGAGATTTTCATCAGAAGATTCGGTGCGCTGGATTATAGATGCGAATCCACGGTTGAAGGCCCTTTGAGCGTCCCTCAGTGTTGCGGGTTCCATCCGTACGCCGCGCTCGGCAGCAACCCGCTCCGCAGTCTGCCTCATGATACCCCAGAGTTCGGTGGACGTGCGCCCCCGTGCGGAGTTCGTAAGCTGGCGGGCCGTGAATGCGACCGTGAAACGAATGTCACCAAGGCCCTCTATCGAAAGTGTAATCGGAGCTTCGATGGTGCTGTCCGCGATATCCTGTCCGCTCCGGCGTCTCGCCTGCTCGACCTCGGCAGCTGACTTGTAAACACGGTATGGGGTGCGTGAGCTGCCGTTTCCTCCCCGTATCTGCGCGGGAAACGGAGGGAGCTCGCGCCGAACCGGAGCTGGCGCCGGAACTGGTCGCTCAATAGGCCTGGCGGTACCTACAGCGGGCGGCTGGACAACTACGGGCGCGGGAGCTGGCTGCGCAGGTGCTTCGCGGCGGGCTGGTTGTGCCGGCGGCGCTCCGCCTGGTTGTATCACGCGGCTTTGCGGTGCAGCCTGCGGCGGCACCTGAGCCGGAGGCTCCCTTCTTGGGACGGTTGCTGAAACAGGGGGCTGGGGTTCGACCCGCCTTGGCGTTGATTCGCTTACGCGCGGCTGAGCCTGCACCGGCACCACGTCATAGCGGAAGCGCCTTTCACGGCCTCCAATCCGGACATGCTGCTCTATAACGGCCTGCTGGTTGCGCATGACCCATTCGCGGATGAAGTTGTTGCGCTCGTTAGTGGGCAGCGTGCGGACATGCGAGAGAAGGTCCTGGACGGCCTGGTCCGGAAGGCGCACGACAAGATAGCTGTTCCTGTCTGTTAAAAGGGGAATTGTGAGGGTGATTGTGCGGACCTCGCCGCGCCGGATATCGACGGGATTCGAAATCGCCTCCCGGGCTTCGTTGGCTCGGAGCGTCCTTAATTGAACATCAGCCTGCAAAGCCGTCGGTTGGGTCATAATTGAAATTTTGCAGGGAAAAGATTATAAAGAGAAACCGGCCGCTGACGTCGTTTAAGATTCTGTCGCATAGGCGCGGACATCTGCGTCCTTCTTTTTCGCATGCCCGACAATCACGCCAATGGAACCGGAAAGGCTGCCCGAAGACGGCGAGCTATCAATGTTGTTTGCGCGCAAGGCCTCCTCCATCAAAGTCGATGCAAGGGATGCAAGTTGGCCGACAAGCTGGTTTTTCGAGGTTATGGTGGTTCCGGATGCCGCAACGAACCTGAGCGAGATGTAAATCTTCTGGGAAGTATCCGCATCGGTATTGGTGTATGGGAATTTCTCCCGATAGAGCTCTGTTCCGCCTGCCCTTTTGGATGGTACCGGGATTTCAACCACAAAAGGCTCTGTGTCGGTGCCTTTGCCGCCCTTCCTGATGGGCGGTATCGGAGCTTGTATTGCAGTGGATTCGCTCTGCTTTGGCGCCGGTGCCGCTTTGCTTGAGGGAACCGGAGCGGGTACGGCGCCGGGCTGTATGACTCTCCTGCGTCCCTCCGGAGGCTGCCCGGTGCCGCCATCCTGGGCTGGTGCGGGGGGCGGCTGTGAAGGAGACTCCTCAGTCGTAATAGTTGGCGCAGGCTGGGACGGCTGGGGGGCAGCTGCTGGCGCCGTAGGCGCGCATATGAACGTCACACTCCTAGAGACGCGCGGATTGGAGCCGAGGGCTGCCAATGAGGCTGAAACGTTTTTCTGCATTATGTCGGTTACGAAATCCTGCCTTTCCGGTTCCGGCCTTTCCGATGCGGCCTGGCTCACCTGCCCCATATAGCTGTTCGGCATGGATATCTGGAGGTAGCGGTTCGATTCGAGGAGCGGCGTGCGGAGAATCCTGCTCCGGGCGGACGTTGATGTGAAAGATGATATCCTGCCCCGTTCCACGCTGGCGGAGCACTGCTCGACCTGAGGGGGCTGTTCAGCATCGCTCTTTGCCGGAACGCCGAAAGTGAAACTCAGCGCAATCGCACCTGCAACGACGGGGACCAGCTTCCGGAATCTTCGCTCCCGCTCCATGTTATCAGCACCGCTGTGAGTGAGCTTTCTCATAATAATCCACATCCTATAATATGCAGTAGATTTTATAAACACACACAAAACGGGGGGGTCGGGGCATCGCCGGCCGGTTGGGAATTGGGGTTAGTGCTGCAAGAGCGTGCCTTTCTTGAACCGGATTTTCAGCAACCCGGTTCCCGCTCCTCGTTTTTTCTCCATGATTTATGCTGATTGAGAATGAGGGTTTATCGGGATAAAAAAGGGAAAATAAAAATAAAAAATAAAAGAAAGTCATTAGACTTTCTTGACCTGGGCGACGAAGTCCTGAGCCGCAGAGAGAGTGTCAGCCGCTTCTTTACCGGCCACCACTATCTTCGAGCCCTGGACTACTTCCCGGACGACCTTCGTCTCAGCGGTCCAGTCAACTGCCGAACCCTGGAGCAAGTCAGCCGTTACCGAGTTCACCTTGTCACCACCGACCGAAACGAGGGTGTTTACACCCACCGCATCGGAATCGAGGATGACCAGGTTCCC
Source organism: Microcaldota archaeon (assembly GCA_043800955.1). Classification (GTDB taxonomy): domain Archaea; phylum Micrarchaeota; class Micrarchaeia; order Anstonellales; family Bilamarchaeaceae; genus Bilamarchaeum. The sequence continues at coordinate 2,312 of JAZDMN010000055.1, read as the reverse complement.
GTAGCTGCCCGTGTAGGGCATCGCGACATCGACCGTCGGAGCATTGTTCGGCATTATAACTGCCGATACGCCGCTCATGTCGGCAGTGCACGAGACCGAGCCTGTGCCTGCGCTGCATGCGCCGACATCCTCGGTTATCTCAAGCACTTTCACAGTCACGCCGCTTACGGTCGTGGACTCGCCTTCACCAAGGGTCACGATGGTCTTGCTCGCATCAGCTGCTGAGCTGGATGCCGCTGCAAGGTACCACTGGGCCTTGGCCAGCTTGTGCGCCATGTCGAACTGCACGGTGTCCTCGTCGATGGTCTTGAAGACAGAGCCCCTTTCGGAGATGTAGCCTTCCTCGACCATCTCGATACCCGAGGTCACAGGACCGGTCGGCAAGCCGGCAGCTCCGTAGAACTCGTTTGCGCCTGGTGGGTTCGCTGTTGCGTGGCCATAGAGAACCTCCTGGTTGTCTGAGGTCACATCAAAGCCTGAGCCATCGTCCGAGTCGAAGTCGAACGTCGCATCACCTACGGTGCCGGTGTCCGTGTCATCTATACCGAATACGTAGTAGTCTACGAACTCGTTACTAGAGCTGGTTCCAGCCTTCTCGGCAATGCCAAAGAGCCATGTAGGCTGGTTTGCACCCCATGAGCCATCGAACCCAGTTGCGGGGCTGGCAATCAGGTCACCAATCTGGTCCTCGCCAGCTGCGGCCACAGATGCTTGGTCCTCGATGACTATCGCACCACCTTCTGGGGGAGCGAAGATGCTGTCACCGTCGCCGATTTTGTCGTACTTGACTTCAAGGCCAACACCACCGCCCGGGTATTCACCGAAGCCGTAGTCGTTTCCAGAAGCAGATATCTTCATGAAAACGCTGCCTGCAATGACCCATTCGTCACCGATGTCAACGGTTCCATCGTTATCATTGTCGCAGAATGCCGCCCTAAAGCCCGGTGCCGGAGAACCGAATGTCACCACGCTTGGGGTGAGTCCATCGTTCAGAGGTACGAAGAACTCCTTATCTGAGAGCTGGCCTCCGGCGTCACTCCTGGTGACTTCGAACACGCCGCTCGAGTCGCCTGAGGTGACCTGGACGTACGGCGCAAAGATAGTACATGCCGATTGCGAGGGAGTGGCGCCACCTCCGCAGGTGGTCGGAGTTGTACCTGTGGGTAGGGTTCCATCGTTACAGCTAGTCACGGGACCCTTGCTTGCCGAAATCTCCTTGTCCGTGGTCTTGATGTCGAACTTAAGGCTCTTCCTGTCCTCGGATGTGAGGTCGAGGCCTTTGTAGCTCAGCTTCCAGACTTCCGGGTCCTGGACGATTGAGACGTAGTCTCCCTCCTCAAGGATGTCGTCGCCGGTGCTGGAGATGTCTTCGATGTTCTCCGAGTACACGACAATCGTTCTCAAGGTGTCCGGCCTTTCAGGGTCGCCGCCATCGGCAACCGCTGCGCCCGTCGCTGCGTCCAGGTTCTTCCATCCGAGAGCAACCTCGTAACCTTCGTTGTTGTTCTCGTCCTGGTTGAGTTCCTGGCCGTCGACAAGCTCAAGCTCCTTGGCGAAAATGGCTACGTCAGCCCACTTTGCTCCGAATGTGTAACCAGGCGCTACCTTGTACACGTGGAACCGATAAGTCTTGCCGCTCACCATCAACTCCTTGGTCTGGCCTGGGGCTACCTTGTCCTTTTTGAGGATGTTGCCATTGGCGTCAAGCACCGAAATAATCGCGCTTGTGGTGTCGCCGTGGGCTTCAAGGTCGTCCAGCTGGAATTTCAATCCATCGACCGGGAGTGACTCGCCCTGGTTCAGGATGCCTGCTACGGCTTCCTTTGCCAGCTTGACTGAGCCGCCTGCCCTGACTTCAGTTTCCGTTGTTACGTCAGAGTCGGTAGGTGCGTTCATCTCGCTGATGATCCACTCCTCGCCGAGGAACCAGACCTTCATGCGGTGCGTTTCAGTCGCATCGTCGATGGTCGTCTCGCCCGTGCCGTCTTTGCAGTCGGCATAGTCCTGGTCTTCTGCTTCGGTACATTCTGGGATGCCCAGCTCGTCTCCGCCAGGGCCGTCGAACTTCAATGTGTATGCAAGGAAGTTCAGCCTGCCTACGACATCATCAGGGTCTGAATCGAAGTGATTGTCGCCTTTCAGCCAGAGCGCCTGCTTCTCAACGTATGAGTTGCCTGAGTCGTCGTCCATGAGGGACTTGTCGGCAAAGACAGAGAACTGCTCGCCGCCAACCTTGTACATGAACTCCTCAGTCGGCCCGATGTTGCCGCTAAGGCCGTCTGTGAAGGGGTTCGCGCCTTCGGATGTGTCGG
>JAZDMN010000054.1:0-6528 GCA_043800955.1 Microcaldota archaeon | reverse complement strand
CGCGCAACCTATGAGACGCTCAGGGCGCTTAAAATCAGTAGGGAGAAAATCTTTTCGAGGGCAGATCTCCTCACTCATGAGGCCGGGGCGATTGAAGACAATTACAACGCCTTTCTGGAGCTTGGCCTGAGCAGGAAAAATATCAACACCCACCTCATCGGCCATAACTCCGAGTCGATTGCGCAGAACTACAAAGCCCTCTTAAAACTTGGCATCCAGCCGAAGAGGATTGCGACGCTTGTTCCGCTCCTCACGTTGCCACCGCAGACACTGGATGAACGCATCGATGGGCTGGAAAAGCTCGGAATAAAAAAAGAGGGCATCGCCAAACGTCCCGAACTCCTTGCAAGGGACCCCGAGACAATACGCTACAACTACATCCTACTCGTCGGCTTTGGCATCACGGAGGCGAAGCTCGTATCGAAGCCCGCGCTCCTTGGCCAGAATCCCGACACTCTCCAGCAGAACGGGCGGATGCTCCGCCAACTTGGGCTGAAGCCTGAAAAAATCGCCTCCCAGTCCCAGCTGCTCGGCATGGACCCGGCAATCGTTTGGGATAATGTGGTTCTTCTCCTGACCCTCGGTTTCATGTCTGAGCAGATAGCATTGCAGCCCCAGCTCCTTGGCAAGAATCCGGTTTCGACGATGGCCAATTACCGCAATCTTAGGCGTTTCTTTCCGAAGGATACGATCCTAAAATTTCCTGCGTTGATGTGCAATTCGCCTAAAACCATCGAGGCTTCAGTCCAGTTCTTATGCGACATCGGCATCGATTATGAGCAGAATCCGGCCCTCTGCGCTTCAACACCACATAGGAAACGGGCGAAAATCGCAATGCTGATGAAGGAGGCTGGCTATTCCGGGTTGGACAAAAATGGAAGGAAGGAGCTTCGGGAGAGGACACTCGAGTTCCTCCGAAAGCGGCCCTATGCCTTCAAGACGGAAGACCGCAAGGTCAGGGGAAGGTTCAAATCTGCGGCCTGAGGCCAAGAAAATGTGCCGATGTCAGGCAGGGGCGAGCAGGATTGCCTAAGGGCGCCCACGATTCCACTGCAGATTTCGATTCTTTAATAAACATTGGCCAACACAGACAGAACAGTTCATTGCCCTTAGTGCATTTCAAAGGTAGATAAGGATGAAAACACTTCACAAACCAGAACAACCCAGATTCACTGCAGCAGCAAAGAGCGCGGCTTTCCTACGCGGCCTGATGTTCGGCAGACCGTTGCTTGAGGTCGCAAGGGAGGGGCTTTCCCACAACGAGGACGAATCTGAGCAAATCAGGTATGCCGAAAGAATATGGAAAGCTCGGGACTCCGAAACAGCGTTTTTTGCCTTGAAATCCGGGGTCAGATCAAAAAAAGCCGAGTGTATCCTCGCATCGACGATAGATAGCCCGGACAGAGCCTTTGCGCTCCTAATCACCCAAAGCGCTTCATTCAGCGCCGCACAGGTCATTCTTGCAAAAATCGTCGCATCCGCCGACAATTGCTTTCAATGCTATATACTCCTCAAGCTCCGGACCGTGCAATCCCCCATCGCGCAGGAAATCCTGGCCCATGCAGTCCACGAGGGCGGATTATCTGATAGGGCCGCAGAGCTTCTCATACACGGAAGCCTGACTTCAGTGGTTGCGCAGAAGAAGATGTCGGATATCATTCCGGAAGACCAAGAGATGATAGCACGGATTCTATTTTCTGGGAACATGGAGCTCGAAGCCGCAAAAAAGCTTTCAAAGCGGATGCCGCGCGTGTGCGTTCCTCTAGAATAGGTGACCCTGGCGAAGGGCCTCTTTGCATTCAGAAACCACAATCTCGATGTTCTTGGCGGCGTCTTCGAAAGTCCCACCGATAAACCGGTCAACTAGTTTGGACATCATGATTGCAACGCTTGCCCCAGTAGCAAATACAAATGCGATTTCGGCTACAGCTCCCTCCGTGATCCTATTAAGCATGTCAATAACCATCGCGGTGGTGCCTAGGTATATCACAGTCTTTATGCATTTGGAAATGGTCTGCATGTTTTCGATGTGCTCCATATCCACGTCCGTTATGTGCTCCTTCTCCCAGGCAAGCGTCCGTTCGATGTCTTCGAGCTTCGCAAAGGCCCATTTCCTTTTCATTTCGAGCTTTTCGTCGCGGAATTCATGGAACCTCTTCATCTCCCGGCGGAGGATATCGAGCCGTTCCGCGGTCCCCGGAAGCCTCATCCTCTGCGCATCGTAATGGGCCGATGATATCCTTGAAACTGTGCGGTGATGCATAATCAAGCACCGCAGGCGGCGGCCTGCTTCTCGCTATCTCTTTCAATATGCTCCTTCTCGAGGAGTTTTGCGGCAAGCGCGTGAATCCCGCGCCAGCGCCTGCTCATGTGCCGCCCGAGCTCGCCCAGCTGTTTCTCAGTGAGCCTCGACAAATCGATTACCCTGGCCGCCATGGTGTTATTATGGTTGAAAGTATATAAAAATGTATTCAATCAGGAACAGCATCTGCCTGGTCTAGCTGCTTACAATCGGATAATCCCGGGAACCCCAGCGCGCTGCCTGGAAAAAACCGCAAAACGTATTTTTTCCCAGGGCGAACGGCCTTTAAAATATTGCCTCCAAAACCGCTACTATGGCAAGCAAAGGGACTACAAAGGGCAAAACAGAGGCCGAGAAACGCGAGAGGCGCCATCTTCGTCTTGTTGTTTCCAATCCGGCCCTTTCCAGCGATGCTCCGAAGTCCCAGGGGTCACCTGCCAGCGCTCCCAGGACCGAAAGGTTGCAGGCATCGGATGTCGCAGAAGGCTTGAAAATCCTCGCAAGGAATTGGGACGGAGAGGTGGAGGAACTGCTGGCGCTTCCCAAAGAGCTTTTCTATTACCCGGGCCATCCCTCGCAGGTTTATTCGAACCACGAGAACCCCGGCCTCGGTGTCTTCGCGCAGAGCCTCAGCTTCGGCGTGGTGGCGCTTCCCAAAACCGATTACGGCATCGTCCTGCATGCGACTTCGGACAACGAATATATAGTGCTTTTCGATGCGCGCAGGAGGATAATTGTGCGCGAGCGTTTAGAGTCCCAGCATGGCGCAGGGGATTGGGCAGATGTGAAGACTTCGATAAAGGCCGCTCTCGCGCTAGCGGACAGCGATGAGGCGAAGAAAGAAGGGCTTTTCGCGTATTTCGACGGAAGGGCCAGGCTCGTCAAGCCACAGGCCTCGGTTTAGGTCAGACACTATTGGCCAATCACGATAATGGTCAGTGGGGGCGCCGTCCTCTTGGTTTTCTTTCGTCGCTTCTGCCGGTCGGCTCTTTTGGACCCGGAAAAATAGTGCCCATGTCTCTTGGCATCAGGGCAGCGTTCTGTTTCAATATGCTTTCAGCGAGTCCGGCATGTTTCTCGTCCAGCTGCTTTGCCTTTTCAATAAGCTGGATTGTTGATTTTGATAGCGGTATGCCGACATTTTGCGCAATCCCCAGGATCATCAATCCGTACCTGATGATTTCAGAGCGTCTGTGGCCTTCTTGCATATTCAGTGCTTTGCCCAGCAGGACCTGGCCCGTGATCCTTGCAAAACTGCTTCCTGTATCTGTCGTAGCCAGCAATCCAAATGTGGTAAGAGCATTTTCGAGCACTGCCGGGTCCTCCTCGTTATTTATTATTCTGAAAACCTGTGGTCCTATTGTCAGGAGTTTCGCTACCTCCCGGTCTCCCGAAACACGTAATATTTCCAAAGCCTCTTGTCTTTTTTCTGGTCTTGCATCGGCTATGACGGCCATATACAGTCGCGGTATCTCCAGTCTTATCTTTTCAATGTCATCCATCCTACCACCATTCAAAAACTAAACTCCTCACCTGGCGTACGTGTATAGAGTCCATGAGTGATCTGCTGCCCCTCGATCATCATCTGCTTCGTATTACTATCGAAGTAGAAAAATGGCGATCTGCCGCTCCTGAATGTTCTGTAGCCGGAGTTCACTCCTTCGCGTGTGCCAAGAACGGATTCATCAAATACGCGGACTTCAATTCCTAATGGCTCATATTGCTCTCTAAGCTGAGCGACTATTGCCGCATCTATCGCTGCGGCTTCAGAAGTGACGCTTGGGCTGTAATACGAACGCTGTACCAGAAGCACCGGTCTGCCCTCTTCTCCCTGTACCAGGGTAATCCATCTCCTATATAATGCGTCGGCAGGGTGTACGGTCTGACCTGGCGCGGTTGGCGGGTACATCACTATCTGCCGCATCCACGGTAGCTCGATGGTCCCGATGATCCCGCCTATCAGGGGGCCCGTGTTATTTGGATCCTGACAGGTACTCCTACCCCGCATCCTACCGCTGTAGAAACCCTCCTCGAAGCTGCCTGTCTCCGATAGCTGATAGGCCGTGCCTTCTATCTCGATTTGTGAGCTTCTCTCCTGACTCCAGCGGTCAAACAATGCACCTCCCTGCTCTCCGTATAAACCTGCGAGTTCTTCGCGGAATCCCTGATAGCGGAATTCAGGGAACCTCCCTTCTGCCTGGGCTGCGATTGCTGCATCTAAAAGTTCCAGTGCCTGCGAATACTGGTCGGATGTCAGCTCATAGCGACCGAGCACGGCGGTCTGCCCTGACAGGCCTTCGAGCCTGAATCTGTATCTAAGGATATCACTGAAAAGCCCCACATTCTGGAGCACCCACTCGCCCGGCAGATGAAACGGCTCAGCGAATTGCAGGTAGAATGTCTGTATGGCATTGGCGAAATCGTTCGTTGTCTGGGCGCCGGAAAGGTTTCTCAGCGTTTCACTGAAACCGTCCAGAGAAATGGTTCCGGTCCTGTAAAGATCAGCTAAATCAACCAGAAGGCGCAGCCTTCCCCCGCTTATATCACCGACCCTTCCAAACATGGATCTCTTGGCATCATCAAGGGATTCGAATGCGCTGCGTTCTTCAGGGCGCATATCCTGCAGCCGTTTGAGATACTCGAAGTTTTGCCTTACGACCCTCAGCCAGCTCTCATTTGCTTCTGCTGCCTGCTCCCAGCCGGCCTCAGCGCTCCGCCACCTCTCTGCGTCTGCTCCTCCTTCTTCGGCCCGGGCGCGGGCGTAGTCCCTCCTTGCGCGGGCCTCCTCTGCACCTGCCCGCGTGGTTATCACCCTCTCCAGTAACTGGATAAGGGCTAGATGATTCGCATCAGTGGTCAGCGCCTTTCTTATGAACTCATTGTTGATGTTCATTATCGATGGTTCTTCGCCTTCCATCAGAAAAGCAAGCAATGGCAGTCTCCCCTTTGTTTTTCCAGAAAGCGTTTCGAGTTGTCCTAGTAATGCCGGAGGCCATTCAACTGTCCATCCCACTATCTGCCCTTCCCTTTCTATCGGCCCGGCAATTATTCTTATGTATTCTGCTCTTTCTTCAATGGGCAGTCTTCGCGTATCCTCCAATAGGATGCGCAGGGCTGGAACGACAGCTTCCCCGCGCCTCCCCTCCGGTATCGCCTCCAATATATGACGGGATGCTGCTGCAATATTGTTCACAGCATCAATCGCACCCTCGGTAATAGGTATTATATCAAACAGGCCTCTTGCCTCGCTGTTTGTCAGGAAACCAGGCGCATCCCTGACGCCGTTCATCTCAAGGAAAGCAAGAAGCTCGAATACGCCATGGGCATCACCCCCAACCTCTACGCTCACAAGCACCGGCAGTCTGTCGACCAATACTGCGCTGTCCCTTCTGTAAGCGGCTATGGCGGCCTCTCTGCGTTCAGGCGGCACATTTGCCCTGAGAAATTCCAGTCCTGCCCTGAAGTCTTCTGCGGCAGGCCCCCTTTCAAGTGCAAGTTCGGCTTCTGTCGGGGGCTGGACCTCCTGGGGCGCTGCCGGCTGTGCTGCTTCTGCCGCTGCCTGGCCCGGCATTCTTTCAGGCGCTTGAAGTCTTTCTCTATAATAAGTTCCTATCTCTCCTGCGGTTCTGCCAGCAGGATCCATCCATCTTATCATTTTCGCCTCTGCAGCATCTCCTCTTCCGCGTCTGAATAATACATATCTCGTTCCTTCTATGTCATAGACCCCGCCGAATTCAACTTCTTCAGGCAGTCCCAGTCTGCTTATGTCCCTGGTGCCGAAAGTGCGGTCGGCTTTCGCTTCCCTGCCGCGGAGCTGGGTTGCGTTTTCCGGAATTCCGTTTATGGCCTCTGGCGCTTCGCTTGGCGCGGCTTCCGCAGGTCTTCCAGCGGTTTCTGTGAGGTGTGTTGCGTAAAACCTGCTCACCTCCTCACTGCTTCTGCCTTGACGCTCGAGCTGCCGCACCAGAATTATTTCAGTACTACCCCCCCTTCCTTTTCTGAAACCCACGTATCTCGTTCCTTCGGCTTCATACAATCCTGCGAAGCTGAAACCAGGCGGCAATCCGAGCTCGCGCACCTCAGCGCCGAATATGTTTGCCGGTCTTGCATTCTCGCCCCCCACGCGGCTTGCGCCTTCGATTCCGCGTCTGAGTATAGGAGCTTCGAGAGGTGCAGCTTCTACAGTCTGGGGTGGTGCCGCTTCTGCCTGGACTGGCGCAGCCTGT
>JAZDMN010000047.1:0-15360 GCA_043800955.1 Microcaldota archaeon | reverse complement strand
TGATATACAGCAGATATGTCGAGATAAACAACGTTAAGAGCCTGAAAAGGGATTTCGAGGAGATAGAAATCACCAAGGAGGACGAGCGCAGGCTCAGGGAGCTTTCCAAGAACCCGGCGATCAACGACATAATCACCAAATCCATCGCGCCTTCGATTTACGGCCACAATGAAGTGAAGAAGGCTCTTGCGCTCCAGCTTTTCGGAGGGACGCGCGGGAAAACAATGAAAGGGGGCGCGTCAATCCGCGACGACATACATATCCTGCTGATAGGCGACCCGGGCATTGCCAAGTCACGCTTCCTTCTGAGCGTTACAGAAATCGCCCCGAAAAGCATTTATGTTAGCGGAAAGACTGTGTCCGGGGCCGGCCTTACGGTGACCGCGGAAAAGGACGAGCTTGGCGAAGGCGGGTGGACGCTGAAGGCCGGTGCGCTCGTCCTGGCAAGCGGCGGAACCGCTCAAGTTGACGAATTCGACAAGATAGCTGAGGAGGACCGCGCCGCCATGCACGAAGCCATGGAAACCCAGACGATATCTGTCGCAAAGGCGGGCATCGTCGCGAAATTCAGGACAAAGACCGCCATCCTCGCCGCTGCGAATCCAAAATACGGAAGGTTCGACCAGACAAAGAACCTGGCCGACCAGTTCGAAGTCCCGCCCACGCTGCTTTCGAGGTTCGATCTGATTTTCCCGATTGTCGACGTTCTTGACGAGGAGAAGGACGCGAAGCTGGCCGAGCACATCCTTTCGACGCACATGGGCAAGGATACCTCGCCCGATGAGCTGATTTTCGACAAGGACCTCCTTAGGAAATACATTGCGTATGCAAGGAGGAAGGTCTTCCCCAAGCTCATGCCGCCAGCATCAGCGAAAATCAAGGAGTTTTATGTTGAGCTCCGGCGGAAAAGCAAGGATGCCGGCTCTGTCGCGATTACCCCGAGATACCTTGAGGGCCTGGTCCGGCTTGCCGAGGCGAACGCCAAGATACGGCTATGCGAGGAGGTCGAGGAGGAAGATGCGGAAATGGCCATCTCACTCTTCAATTATGTCATGCAGCAGATCATGACCGACAAGGTGACCGGCAAGCTTGATGTGGATGTCGTCATTGGAAAGCCGAAATCCGAGCGGGACAAGCTGCAGAGGACCGATACGATACTCGACATAATACGCGAGCACCTCCGGAAAAGCGACACTGCCGAAGTCGAGTAGGTCGTCTCAGACGCCAAGTCCTATGACATAGACGAGACGACGGCCAGGAGGATTATCGCTGACATGCTTCGGCGAGGCGTCATCTACGAGAAAGAGTATGGGCATATAAGGATTGTGGGCGAATAGCGCTGACATGGAGGCCCCCAGACTTCTTCTTGCAATGCTCAGCTTTTTCATCATCGCCCAGGCGCTAGGCATCTATACGGGCACGGTCATCCTCAGGGATGCCTCTGCGAACCCGTATGTCAGCGGCCTAATCGTCACGTCCGATGCGAATGAGCCGCTGAATGCGCTGCTTTTCATTGGGTACATACTTTTCGGCGCCGTCGTGATGGTCTTCCTAATCCGGAAGCTGGGCTTCTTCCCGCTCGTGTTCGTCGCGATGGAATTCATGCTGATAGCGACCTCTAGCTCGATAGTGTTCTATGCTTTCCTCCGGAATTTTCTCGGGTACGGCGAGAGCACGCTTGCAGGGATAGTTATTGCCCTGGCCTTTGCCGCTGTGAAACTCGTCCGCCCGCAGCTCAAGAACGCAGCTGCGATAATGGCGACTGCCGGCGTGGGGGTCATATTCGGCATCTCCCTGGGCCTTTTCCCGCTAATCCTTTTCCTCATCCTTCTATCAATCTATGACTTCCTCTCGGTCTTTGCCACGAAGCATATGGTCGAGATGGCGAACTTCATAATCAAGAAGGACCTCGCATTCACGGTGACCGCCCGCGCCCCGCCCTCAAAGCCGGGCGAGAAGGAGCAGAGGATAGACCTTGGTACCGGAGACCTGATAGCGCCGATAATGCTCGAGGTATCCGCCCTCACGCTGAGTCCGGTGGCGAGCGCTTTCGTGTTTGTTGGTGCTGTCGCATCGCTCGGGCTGTTCCTCACACTGGTGTGGAAAAAGAAGATGATCCTGCCGGCGCTTCCGCCCATCGTGCTCGGTATGGTGGCATTCCTGCTATTAGGATTCCTGCTTGGCGCTTACTGATTTTCGTACTATCAGGTCCAGGACGACCTGTACTGTCTGCGGGGAGTATGGGCGGACGATTCTCTGCGATGCCACTTCGATTCTGACACCGCTTGCTTTGGCCGCGGATTCGGCCTTGGCGATCGCTTCCGCAAACGGGTCCTTGATTCCTGCGAATGTGTAGAAATGGACAATGCCGCCATCCTTCGCTCCGGCATAGGCAACATCAAGGAATTCGTACGCCCCCTTGGGGAGAGGCATGAGGATGCGGTCCGCGTAGTTTTGGTAGCTCGCGGATACGGTGGCGCGGACGTCGCCCAATACGGCTTTGACGTTTTTCGCCCTATTCCGCTCGATGTTCATCTTCATGTATTCGACGGCATCAGGATTCAACTCGATTGCGATAATCTCAGCGTCCGGATGCTTCCTGGCAATCACGAGAGGGAATGGCCCGACGCCGGCGAACAAAGCGAGAATTCGCTCGCCTGGTTTCACCAATTCTGAGATGCGCGTGCGCTCATGTGAGAGGCGGACCGAGAAATACACTTTCGCGACATCGAGCTCCATCACCACGCCGCTTTCCTTGTATAGGGTGGTGGTCCTGTTTTCGCCTGCAATCGGCTTGACCCGCCTCACGCGGAATTCGCCTTCCATGGGCCCGAGCTTCTTGAGGACGGTTTTGAGGTTCTTGTGGACTGAAAGGAGCGCATTGCCAATCTCATTCTCCCGCGATTCGAGCGCATCGGGTATTTCAATGATGGCGATGTCGCCGATGATGTCGAACGAGCCGATTAGCGATTCGAGTTCGGTTGGTGAGAGGAAACCGGATAGCGCATCTTTGAGGGTATCATGGCGAACTTCCCGTTTTTCAGCATCACGCTCGAGCGTCTCGAATTCCCCGAACTGGCCGGAAACCGGGAATAATACGAAATCTCCTTCGTTCAGGATGGGATACTCGCTCACGAAAATGCCGGATTGGACAAGCTCGCGACGAATTTTTTCACCTTGCTTTCGGGGAACTTTCAGGTATTTCACTATATCACCTTGAGCGACGCGAAAGGTGAGCTATGAACGAAGTTCATTCAATCACTATCGCCGGCTTGTCCGGTAGGGCGGATTTGGCCTTCTCGTGCTTCGGCTGCTCTTCAGGAAGGACTTCGACGCTGCAGGAATATTCCTTCGCGAGGAAGCCAGCGGCGTCGTTCAGCGCATCCAGCTCGTCCTTCTGCGGAATTGGCGTCGGAAGCGAATGCACGTTCTTCATTATGCCTTTCGCGAGCGTGGAAACGGCTTTCATGTCGAATTTCTTGGCTGATGCGGCTTTCATGAAAGAGTCGATTTTCGGGTTCTCCTTCGCGAGTGTATACAACTCGCGCTTCCAATCCCCTGCCACGTAAATCGTCACCTTCTGGGGCTTTTTCCCAATCAGGCCCGAAATCTTCTCGATATCCCCGTGCACCTTCCGTATCAGCTCTTCCCCGCGCTCGACCGAATCGTCGATTTTCGAATGGTCTGCCTTCGGGAACTGAGCGAAGGACACGAGGCCCTTGCCGCCGAGCATCTCCCAGTATTCTTCCGAAAAATGAGGCATGAACGGAGCTATCATCACTATCCATTTCTCGAAGAAGTCCCTCAGGTTCGGCTCGCTTGAGCGTTTCAGGTACCATTGGAGGTCGCTCGTGACCTCATAGAATATCTCGAGGGCGAGGTCCCTGATGGCAAGCTCGGAATACAGCTTGTCCGCCCGCTCGATTTTCCGGTTCAGCCTGGAAAGCAGCCAGCGCTCGATGCGGCCGTGCGGTTTTTTTGTTGCTAGTTTCGAATCCTGCACGAGCTTGTCTATGAGCGCCATCCTTGAGCGGACTCCGTCGGCCACGCTCCGGTTGAAATCCGTGTCGCTGGATAGGTCCGCGCCGCACACCACAGAGAAGCGGATGACATCGGCGCCATACTCCTTGATGGCCTTGCGCAGCGGCAGGATGTTGCCCATGCTCTTGCTCATCTTGCTCCCGTCCATGAGGACGAAGCCGTTCGTGACAATCTGCCTTGGCCAGAGCTTCTTCTCGGGGAAGATGCCCACATGGTTGAAGATGTATAGCGTCAGGTGGTTCCTGATAAGGTCACCGGCCGAGTGGCGGGAGTCCACGGGATACCAGTAGAGGAAGCTGTCGCGGAGGATTTTGAGTTTCGGGTCCTGTGCTTTGGGGCCCTTTCCCAGGAAAATCGCGTCGAAGAAGGCCTCGTCCAGTTCTGTTGCCGGTATTTCCTTGAGCTGGTGGGCGATTGTGTAGTACGCCATGTAGATTGTGGAATCAGAGAGCGCCTCAATCATCTTGCTCTCATCGAACGGGAATTTCGTACCGAGTCCTGCTGCCCTCGTGGTGGGCCTGGTCTTGAACCAGTCAATAGTGTAGAGATATTCGCGGCGCGTGTCGGCCGGGATGATGTTCATGCCTTCAAGGCATTCTTTTGCCCTCGCCTTCCATTCCGGAACGCCATAATCGATGAACCACTGGTCTTTGAGGATGTTCACAACGACATGCGAGCCGCACCTGCAGTGGATGGGCCCGTTGCCTATGGTGACGATATGGAACGCCTGGCTCTTAGACATCATGTCAGCAGCAATCCTCTCCTTGGCGTCTATCGCTTTTTGGCCAGCGTACTTCCCTACGACCATAACGCCCTCATGGGCCTCTTTTGTGTATATCTCCTCGGTCGCTTTCTCGGAGGCCGGGTCGAGCTGGTCCTTCACGCCCATTTTTTCCACGATGTCCTGTGCCGGGGCAGGACCGAATCCCTTGAGCGAGACGACCTGCGGCATCCGGATGCCCCCCATGCCAAGGTCGCGGAGGGCCAGATAATCCAGCGGGGCATGCGCAGGTACGCTCATGACAATGCCGGTCCCGATTTCGGGCGATACGAAACCCGCCCGATAGACCGGAACGCGCTCTCCGGTCACAGGGTTCACGACCTTCATCTTCAGGATTTCCTCTGCGGAAATCTCGCCGATTATCTCGAGGCTAAGCTGAAGGTCCAGGACCTGCGCGGCATTCGATGAGATGATAATCACTTCGCCCTTGTGTTTTGCACGAATATACTTCGCTTCGGGATTAATCCATATGTTCGTCACACCATAGACGGTTTCAGGCCTGTAGGTCGTGACGACAAGGGAAACGGGTAGTTCTGGGCCGGATACGGCGAACTTGATGACTGTGACGTCCTCAAGCTCTGGGTCCAGGTCTCCCTTCGTGTCATGCGCGCTAACCGCGTTCTTGTCCGCCGGGCACCAGGCTATCGGATATTCGCCCTTAATCAGGTATCCCAGCTCCTTGAGCTTGCGGAACTGCCATTGGATGAACAGGTTGAACCGCTCGTCATAGGAATAGAATTTCCTGCGCCAATCTATCGAGTAGCCGATTTCCTTCATGCCGCTCTCTATCTCGTCCGAGAAATGCGAGACGAGCGCCCGGGGCTCGCTGAGGGTAGCGGCCTTTTCAGGCGGGATGCCGTATATTTTGTCAAAAACACTAAGGACATCCGGGTCTTTTGCCGCGATGCGCTTTGCCATGGCAAGAATGGGAGTTCCGGTCACGTGGAATGCCATGGGGAAGAGGACATGGAACCCTTTGAGGCGAAGATAGCGGGAGTATATGTCGGCGGTGGTATAGGTCCTTCCATGGCCGATGTGCTGAGGCGAGTTCGGATAGGGGAATGCGGCGGTGATGTAGCGCTTCTCCCTGCCAGGCTCGGGGTCGCTCTCGAATGCGTGCGATTCGGCCCATCGCCTGGACCATTTCATTTCGATAGCATTAGCGTCCATAAGCCCTATTCACCGGGAAATGTTTAAATTTCAGCGTTTCAGGCGTGCTAGGATATGTCTGTCCGAAGGCGGGGGGGGTTCGATGCTGGAGCGGACGATTCCGGCGCCTTTCCCAATCCTGTACATCAGCTCCGCAGCCATATTCAAATCCGGAGCATCGGATGCGGAACCGGCCTTCTCGTGCATCAAATCGTGAAGGCAGCCTAAGGCCATATCCTGCGTGGCCTTTGGAAGCCGCGCATCTATCGAGATGTCTGTGAGTAGTGCGAAGTCCTTAGCGGCATATGCCAATTCGATGTTGGTCTTCGCAGCAGCCTCCACCTTGTCTTCAAGGGCTATCCTGATGTCTATAGGGAGGTTTTTTTTGCTATCTAAAGCGAGGAGAATCGGATAGTTGCCCTGCTCAACCGCCATCCGTATGAGCAGGAGGCCGACGGGCTTCCGTATTTCATATGGCACATCGGGCGACGTTACAAGCGCCAAAAGGGTCATGAACTTCAATTCCTTTTGTGCATGCAAGGATATCGCGTTCCCGGCCGCTACCCTGACTTCATCATGGTACCTCTTGTCTATCAGGATGCCCCAGAGCGCCTTTTCGTCATATGGCTCGCTATATCGCATGATTAGGGATGCACCAGCGTGCAAAGCGATTTCAAGCGACACATCCTGCCTTGTCGCCACGTCCTGTATCGGAAGGAGCGTGCCTGAATTTTTGCATGCTACGAAAGCCGCCGCGAGGATGTTTTTCCGGGCATCCTCGGCTAGGAAAGGGGGGGTCCCATCATCAGTACTGAGGTCTATCAGGACGGAATAGCGGCCATAATCACGAAGGCTTTCAATCGCCTTCGCTCCGGCAGCACGGCAGGACGCCTCGTCTTTTCCATATTTTGCCTGAAGGATAAAGGGGGAAACGTTCGGCACTTCCTCTCCCGGCTTGCTTTCATCCATGGGATATCTTTGGCGTGAAATGCTTATAAATGTTATTAAAAATTAAATAAAATGCTAGAAAAAGGGGGGTTAGCGGCTGGGTTCAGGCGTATTTGTTTTAAAAAGTGGCAAAAAGAGAGGCTATTTAAACCCTTTCGGGCATATTTACATACATGGACCGACTGGTCCTGCGAAAGCCTTGACAGCATTTATAAGGTTTTCCGCGCAAGGTAATGTTCATGGGATCAGAATTGAGAGTGGGAGACATTATGACTAAGAAGGTCATAGTCGTACCATTCGGCAAGACCATCCTAGAAGTCGCAAAAATGATGAAGAAGAACGTGATAGGCTCAGTCATAGTCGTCGAAGACAAGGAGGGCAAGCACGCCAAAGGGATAATCACAGAGCGCGACATAGTCTACAAGATACTGGCCAAGGGAAGCGACCCCTACAAAGTGAATGCGGAGGACATCATGTCCAAGCCGCTTCGGGTGGTAAAGCCTGACACAACCATAGAGGATGCAGCTAAGGCGATGAGGGAGAACAAGATTAAGAGGCTCCCGGTCGTCAATGACGATAACGAACTCATAGGTTTATTGAGCGAGGGGGACATCATGAAGATATTCCCCGTAGTAGTCGACCTCATAGAGGAAAGGGCTGCAATCTCATAATCACACTGTGCACGGATGGCCACCTGAGCCAAACGAGCCGTGAAGGAACGACTTCCCCAAAAGGGGAGGAGGCCCGCAAGGGCGGTCAACAGTGCACAGGTGACGTGGTTATCTCATTCTGAATCCCTAGATTTAGGGCGCTTTTTTAAAAAAAGCGCAGGAGGAACGGCGTGGAACTCAAGGAAAGGCTGAAAAAACTCGCCAAGCTGTTCGAGCGGCTTAGGGAAGGCCGGATATTCGTCGAAGGGAAAAAGGACAGGGGAGCCCTGGAAAAACTGGGCTTTGCTGGCATCCTGACGATTTCCGGCAATCTCCGGCAAAGCTGCGAACGAGCGGCGCAGGAAAATGCGCAGAAGGTATTTGTGCTAAGCGACCTGGACCGCAGGGGGGATGAACTGGCCAAGAGGGCCTGGGACGAGCTCGGTTCGCTCTCGATAAGGGCAGACACCGAGACGCGCAGGGAGCTTGCGCATCTGCTGAGAATAAGGTGTTTCGAGGACGCCAAGAAGGCGTATGATAAACTTACGGAAGAGATGACTGAAAAAGGTGAAAACAATGGCTAAGACATACATAGATACAGTGAAATATTTGATATACACAAACGTGGAAATTGGCGGCCTGGTGGAGAAGCCCGACGTAGTCGGCGCCATCTTCGGCCAGACCGAGGGCCTGCTCGGAGACGAGCTCGATCTGCGCGACCTCCAGAAGAACGGGAGGATAGGCCGCATCGAGGTGGACCTCTCGGGCAGGGACGGCAAGACGACCGGCATCATCAAGATACCCAGCTCGCTGGACATGGTCGAGACCTGCATAATCGCAGCCGCCCTCGAGACGGTGGACAGGGTCGGACCCTGCGAGGCGAGGCTCAAGATAACCAAGGTCGAGGACACGAGGAATCTCAAGAGGAAACAGCTTGTCGACCGCGCCAAAAGCCTCCTCAAGAACCTGCTCAGCACTGAAATCCCGGAAAGCAAGGAGATATCCCAGCTTGTCAGGGACGAAGTTAAGACAGCTGAAATCGTCGAATACGGGCCTGATAGGCTTCCGGCCGGACCGACAATCGACCGGAGCAACGAGGTCATTTTCGTCGAAGGCAGGGCTGACGTGGTCAACCTGCTCAAAAACGACGTCACGAACGTCGTCGCGATAGGCGGGGCGAAAGTGACGAGGACGATTGTAGAGCTGTCCAAGAGGAAAGAAGTCACGCTCTTCCTTGACGGCGACCGCGGGGGAGACATCATCCTCAACGAGCTCGCCCAGGGCGGCGTGGACATTGACTTCGTTTCAAGGGCCCCGGCAGGGCTCGAGGTCGAGGAACTCACAAGGAAGGAGCTTATCAAGTATATGAGGAACCGGACCCCGTTCGAGCAGAACGTGAAGGGCAACAAGGGCCCCGAGCGCCGCGTGGTGGAGATTCCAAGGTTCAGGCAGGCAGAGCCCCGCGAGGAGGAGAAGGTTGAACTGCCTCCGCTGCAGAGGGTCGAGCCGAAGCCTGAGCCCAGGATAGAGCCTAGGCCGGAGCCGAGGTCTGAGTTCAGGGGAGAGCGGCAGGAACCGAGGCAGCAGATAAGGACGAGGCGCAGGGAAATCCCTGAGGATATCCCGAGGCTCGACGAGTCGGATGTGCCTGTCGCGGAGCCTGAGCCGCAATCGCCTGCAGAAGCCGTGTCGTTGAACAAAGGCGACCTCATGAAGGAGCTGGAGGCGCTTGGCAACACCCTCAAGGCGAGGTTCTACAACGGGAGCCTCCAGATGGTGTCCGAGGTCCCGGTCAGGGATGTCATCAAGTCGCTGAGCGAGACCCGCGACGTCCATGCGATTGTCTTTGATGGAATCATCACGCAGAGGCTTGCGGACCTTGCATCGAAGCAGGGCGTGAAGCTCCTTATCGGCCTCAAGATAGGCAATGTGAACAAGGTTCCTGACAACATCGAGATAATCACGAAGAACAAGTGATTATTTATTTTTTCTTCTTCTTAATTATTCATGGGTTTGGATGGATGGAAAATCTTCGGGGATGTCGCCTGGACAATGGTTATGCTTCCAGTCTCGCTCCTCATTCTTATCCATCCGATGATTATTTTTATTATCGCATATCAAGCTGGGATAATCATCGATATCTTTGAAGCGATGATGATAGGGGCAATGATGGAATTGGCGCTGGCGGCGCTATTCCTGGTTTTTCTGAAGGAGAAAAAGAGGATACCCGAGCGCCTGCTTTCTCAATCGGTTACAAGCGCCATAAACATGTTGTTGATGTGGTTTATGCTCACGCCGAGCTATACTGACGATAAAAGAGAGGAATTCCCTATGGAACTTGCCAGTATTGCGCTCGTTTCTTCATTGATATGGACAGTTGTAATGTCCCTAGCAGTATTTGCATTAAGCCGTTAGCGCGTTCAGGATGAGTAGTTTTTACGTATCCACGTCTATCCCGTGCGACAGGTACCAGTCCCTGGCAGTGACATGATTGGACGCGCCTGTCGAAGCGGCAGGGCTCCCGAAGCCGGCAATATGGACGAGGTATCCGGAGCGCTGGAACAGGCCGAACTGCATGAAGTCTGGCACCCGCCCATAATCTCCGCTCTGACCGAAGACCATGAGGATGCGCTTGTCGAAATCTGCCAGCATGTAGCCGCCCCCAAGAACGACCCGTCCGAATTCCCTGCGCATATGCAGCAGCTTCTTGAGAATCTGGCAGACATGCCGGTGGTGGAACGCGTCAATGCCCATCAGCGAGGGGTCGTTGTAAATCCACAGCATTGCATAGGCCTTGACGCAGTCTCCGGTCGCCTTGACCTCGAATGTCCCGCCCTCCCTGCCATGGAACCTGCCGGCATTAGAATCGAGCAGCGGCTGGCCGAATTTTGCGCTGTAAATGAGGGGCGGCCGGTATTTGAGCGGGCAGGGCCGGGAAGTTTCTTCATTTTGGAGAATTTGGATTTCCTTTCGCGCATCCGGATGCTTCCTGAACCCCAATTGCACGCTCCTAACACCCCTAATTACAACACTAGGTGTGAAGGATATATAAAAGAATGTCACATGGCGCCGCGCATGGCGGCATGATGCGCCGGAATCAGCGGTACATGCTCAGGTCGATTGCGGCCAGGTAGGTGCCGCCCGTGCTGTTCGTCACCGTGGCAAGGCGCCGTATCCGGACCACGTTCATGGTCCCGAGGGGCACATCGCCGCCGATTGTCACTGCCGAGCCTTCTGCAAGGTTCGTCACCTTTATTGAGGTGCCGTATCCCGTTCCGAGCTTCTGGCGCAGCCAGGACTGGCCCTCTGCCGCTGCGCAGTCGACCACGGACTTGTTGACCCTGCGGTCGTCATAGGAGAATGCGAAGCCTAAGTGATCCATCGACGCGCAGGATGCGGCGGAGGGGGTCGGCGGGGTGAAGAGGAGGTTCGATACGCGTATCGCGTCCTTGGAAAGGGGATCGTTCTGGTAGTCTAGGAAAGAGCGGACGCTGTGCCAGTAGGACAGCAGCGCCACTATCGCAAGCACGAATATGACCGAAGCGATTATCGCGTCAAAACTGAAATATTGTCCTTTCATGTCTCCACCCCTATGGCAGTTGCGTGATTGTAAGATTCTCTCCGTCATTTTTTAACATGAGCACGTTCGAGCACTTCATACTATCGAGGGCTGAGCCGCTTAGGCACGAGCCCTCCACACGGTAGTTGAACTTGGGCACATCATACATGTAGGTGAAGTTGGAATAATCCCCCATATACTCGAGGAGTATCGTGGAATTGGCCGCATTCAGCCTGGACATGTTTATGACATACGCCCTTGCGAATATCGTCTTTGGGAACGAATAGTTGTATGAGAACCCTGTTCCGCCCTTGACCGTAAGGGTCAGCGCGGTCACAAAGCCGTCCCCGGTCTCTTTCGCGACGATGTTCTGCTGGCGGGGAACTTCTGAGGTCTGGAGGTCGCTCACCACCACGAAAGCCGCGATTGCGATTAGCATGAATACTGCGGTATATAGAAGAAATTCGGTCGCGGCTTGCCCTTTAAGGGACGCAGCGGACTTACGGGGCTGTGGGGTCAAGAATCTCCACCTCCACCTTCCCGTCGGCTCCGAGTATCGAGCGAACGACAAGCTTGATAAGGCCGCTTTTCCCTTCGATGATGCGGCTTCCTGAGCCGATTTTAGCGATTGTGGGGGATGACGTCTCGAACGGCCCCGATGATGTCCTTATCCTGATGACGACCTCCCCATCCGCAGCGTACAGAGACTCCGTGGATGCGGGCACGTTCAGCAGGACTTCACGCTGGGAATCGGGCCCTTGCGCGTAAACGGTATTCATGGTATCGGCCAGCGTCCTTGCGGTCGCATCGGCCTGCGCTTTGGCCGTGTCCTCGTACCCTATCGAACTGACAGAGAGGAGAAGGAACAACACTGGAATGGTGAACGCGATGACCACGCCAACCGTGACCAGAAGCTCGAGAGATGACTGTCCTTTTGCCATATTAGTCGCACCCCGCAGCGCTATTGTCGCAGGCGATATCTTCCAGGCTGTAATCGGCCTTGGTCTCATCGCTGACTGCGAAGATGCCGGTTATCGGGCTGTCGGCGCATGCATTGAAGTTCCTGCATCCGGGAAGGCCGCGGATTTTCACGCCTTCGACGCTTCCGAAGAAGAGCTCCCGGTCCAGCCTGCTGTTGATATCATAGATGTCATAGTCGTTGGCGTATATGCCAATTACGAAGGTTTCGATGCCGAATGTCGAGCTGTTGCGCGTGTAGGATGCGTTGAGCAGGCGCTGCATGTAGGATGGCGCAACCGGGTTGTGGGTATAGTAGCCGCACATCACGAAGTCGCGTATGGTTTCGAGTTCGTATATGCCGCTTCCGCTGGTGGCGCGCTTCCTTACCGGGTTCTCCGCCACTTCGCTTTCAAGGTACGTGTTCAGCAGTAGCACACACCGTCTCGTGAAGTTCGTGCCATCCAGCATCGGGCATTCCGGGGCCGATGTGACGTTGAATCCGGATGCGACGATAAACGGCTTGTTCGTGATGACGCCCAATGCGGGGTCTATCGATGAGGTGCAGTTTGGGCCCGAGAATCTTATCGGGTTGAACGTGTTGCCTTCGTTAAAATGGATAAGGGGGATTTCGCCGCTTCCGCAGTCGGAAAGAGTGAGGGTCGGCGCGCTTGTGAGGATATATCCTGAGAAGGCTTCATAGACACCGGGCGTGAGGTTCATAATCTCGTCGTACGTCCCGACTAGGACGTAGTTCTTCCGGTCGCTCATGGCGATGGCTGTCGCGGTGTGTACCAGGTCCTTGGTCGCGCCTGCGGTTGCCAGCGGGCCGTATATCCAGCCCTGCCCGCCTGAGACAGTCTGAGGAAGTTTGCTGACCGTTATCGATGAAGAGTTGGGGTAGAGGTCTTTCTGGAAGAAGAACTGCCTGTAGATAGTACGGTTGTCGCCGGCTACGTCCTTGCTTTCGCGGGCCAGCGCCGGGTCCACCATGCCGGTTATGTCGAGGGTGTTCCGGATATTGTAGGTCCTTGATACCGCAGCCGTGTTGGTGTAGTCCTTGAGGCCGAGGCGGAGGTCGAAAGAGTAGTTGACCTTGTCGATGTCTGACTGCCCGACCGTGAAGTTGGAAACATTGAATTCGTTAACGTAAATGCCGATTGCGCGCATGGAAGCGTTCAGGTTGTCGACCCATGCACGGAGCGATGAGTTCTCTTCGCCTGGAACGCCGACCCCGCCCTGGAAGTTGTCACCTGATGCGGTGCCGTTCATGAGAAGCTCATAAAGGGAGCTGCGGACATTCTGGTAGTCGTCGCCGGGAGGCCCGGGTTCGACCGAGTGCTCGATGGAATGGTCGTTGAGGCGGGCGATGTTGCGGTTGAGTATTATCTTGGTTATGTTGTCCATCTTGGCCGGCGTTATCTGCTCCATGGTCAGTTCGACTGTGGACTCCTTGTAGAACTCCGAGAACGAGCGCTCGGATGCTTCTATCGACTTGACCCAGACGGATATCGAAAGAAGGATGTAGATGAGTATCAGGAAAACGGTCACGGTGAAAAGAAATCCTTTTTTGTCCAAGAGAATCACCTAGATGAAGATTGTCAGTTTCACGATTCTCACATCTGACGATGGCACGATGTCCCCACCGAAGATATCGCTCGGGTTCGTATTCCCGATGTTCCGCGTGGTGTTCGAGGTCGTGCCGTCACCATTGTCGACCGTCGTCGTGATTGTTCCGCACGTGATTATTCCGAAATCGATTGTGTCCCATCCGACAGAGCCGCCCCCGCCGGATTCGTTCCCGCCCATGATGCCCTCGCCCGTGCACGAGGTATACTGGTAGGGCGATGTCTGGAGCTTGTATATCTTGCCGCTGTAGCCGAAGGTCATTACCTGTGTGGCCACGGCGAGCTTCTTGCTCTTTTTCGCGTGCGGGTCACCCGGCACAGAAGCTGTGTCGTAGAGGAGGCCCCAGGTCTGCCCCTCGTCGCTGCTCATCTCCATGACGTAGCCGAACTGGGTCGGGACCATCGATCCGACGGTGTTCGAGATGAGGTTGGCGCGGTGCGTTGGGTTGTCCTGGGCGACGATGTTGTCAAGGAGAGAGCCGCTCGCCTTGCATTCACCATAGTCGTCGCTGCAGTAAGTCGTCGATAGAGAGAGGAGCACGTCCCTCGAGAGGTAGTGCCCCTGGGTCAGAAGATAGTAGTAGGCGGAGGGGACGCTTGAGAAGAAAATCAGAGAATAGATGGCGACCAGAGCCAGCGTGAAGGCCACAAAAGCGTCTAGAGAGAATATGAATGCACGCATGGTCATCACTTTGTTGGGGTATTATTTAAAAACCATACGTTCAAGCCCATTTTTATCTTTTTAGACACACTATCCGCCGCTGGCATTTATGCCGATGCAGGGGCCATAACCGCTCCCGCACTCGTTGCATTCCTTGAGGGCGTAGGGGCAGTTGTTTTCCAGGCAGGTGGCCATGGAACCAGGGCTGCATATGCGCTCCCACCTGCATCCGCCCCATACCCCCCCTGTGCACATGGAAAAACCGCTGCAGTTGCCGAGTTTGCAGTACTGGGTCTGGCCATCCTTGCAGGCGTGCTGGGCGGTGGATGGGGGCGCCGTGGCGCCGGCCTGTGCTCCCGGAAACTCCAGCAGGCCGGCCATGTAAAATCCATACGAGAGGATGATTGCCAGGAAGAAGATGAAAAAGAGCGGGATGGGGTTCTTCAAGCTATCACTTGAAAGAGAGGCTTGGGGAATTCGACACCGCCTGGAGCTGCCTGATGAACCCGCTCATGCTAAAAAGGCCAGAATCGGCTGTGCTCGTCTGGATGGGGCATATGCGGATTTCGCTGACATCGTTGTATGTGATGTTCGCCATGTCCGCCGCCTTCCTAATCGCATCTTTCTTGCCTCCAAGCTCATCGACAAGGCCGGCCTTGAACGCCTGCCTTCCGCTAAGAATGCGGCCGTCGGTAACATTACTGAAGACGTTCATGTTGAGCTTCTTGCCGCGGTTCTCCAGGACGACGCCCCGGAACTCGCCGTAGACCTCATCCACAATGCCCTGCATGATTGCGAACTCCTCGTCGCTCATGTTCCGGTACGGGGAGCCGATGTCCTTGTGGGGGCCGGACTTGATGGCCGTGACGTTGATTCCGACTTTTTCGAAAAGGCCCTGCATGTCAGTGAATGTCGATATCACTCCGATGCTTCCCGTGATCGCATCAGGGTCGGAAACGATAAAGTCGGTGCCGCTAGCCACATAG
>JAZDMN010000044.1:0-5954 GCA_043800955.1 Microcaldota archaeon | reverse complement strand
TGTCCCCCAGACCACAGCACGAAATCGTTCGGTACGACATCAGTTCCGTAGGCAAGGAAACCGCCCCGCGATATGAAATCGAAAAGCGCTTCACTCTCGACGATTTTGTCTCTTGTGACATTGACGAGGACGCGCGTGCATGCCGTCTTGAATCTTGACATTCTCTCGAGGGATAAGAGGTTTCTCGTGCTCTCGTCGAGCGGAAGTGCAATGAAGATGAAATTGGCATCCGTTATGGCCTCTTCCACCGGCCTCACATAATGGATACCGTCCTCCTTGAGCTCCTCCTTCTCGCTCCTGCTGAATGCACGGACGTAGCAACCGAAACCTCGTGCGCATATCCTCGCGATGATGGAACCGATGCCGCCTGTGCCGAGAACAGCGACGCGCGAGCCGGTGAGTTCCATGCTCGGTCTTTCAAGTTCCGCTGCATTCACCATGCGGCGTTCATCCAGCATATTATAACGGTCGGTGCACAGAAAAACGTAATCGGCCTGTTCCACGAGGCTGAAAAGACCCATAGGCTTTACACCATAGAAAGAAGTCAAATCCTCGCTCGTTTCAAAACCATAAACATCGCACTTTAATCCCGAGCTTAGCATGCGCGCCAGAAGATAGGCGCTCCGGTCCTGGCCCACTATCCCGATTTTCGCGCCGGCCAGATCCTGGTTGCTCCAAGGCTCGTCTGGCCTGAGGCCGTCCTCATCGAGATAATAGTAGCTTCTCGCGCGTTCGACGCTCTGATCGATCTGCCGAGTCCGCATCACCATCTGGGCCACAGCCGCTTCCGCGTGTTCATCCGAGAAATTGGTGAAAATGACCTGTCCGCTCGATAGCGGGGGGAGGACGGGATTTTGGTAGAGCCCCCGGAAAGCGAGCGCCATGGCATGCTCTGCGACAGCGTTTGAGCTGAATGTGGGGCATTTCTCCACCCTAAGCCCAAGCCCGGCCGCTGCGACCATGTCGATATGGTCGGTCCCGACGGTCAATGTGACAATACCAAGCCGGGGACTGGAGCGCCTAAGGAAATCGCCATTCAGATTGCTTGACCACTTGGTAATCCAGACATCGGCATCGCCGCGGGCCGTCTCCCTCGAAAGCTTTCCCTCAAAAAGCACTTCATATCCAGTCCGGGCCAAACTATCTGCCAGATTGCGGCTCACTATCTTAGGAGCCTCGTAGATGGCGACTTTAAGCCCGCGGCTGAATGGGTTGCGGGCATTCCCGTTTTGATTCATATATATACATTTTCTACAATACTGTTTAAAAGCATATGGTTTTACCACAAAATAACACCGAAATAAAGACAAACCCGGTAAGGGACGGGCGGATTTGGTGGAAATTAACATTTTTTGGCAGTTTTTTATCAAAAAAAACAAAACGTGCGGCAGGCGTTTGACATGCATCAGAGAGAAACAAAACCGATGGAGGCTGGCCATGCCGCCTATATTTATATTACTTTCTCAATAGAGTTTAGCTGAATTCTAATTCGGTAATTCTCATTTTACCGAGCTTAAGGTGTATCGCATATGGCACGAAAGGAGTTCGTCGTTGAAGAAGCCCAGAAGCTGATGGACAAGATAGAGAATGTCAGGAATGTCGCGATTATTGCTCACGTCGACCATGGCAAGACCACTATGACAGACAGCCTGGTGGCCAGGGCAGGGCTCATCAGCAAGGAACTTGCCGGCCAGCAGCGCGTTATGGACTACGATGTGCAGGAAGCGGCCAGAGGCATCACAATTAAATCCGCGAACATCTCCCTGGGATTCAACTACGATGGCAAGGACTACCTCATCAACCTCATCGACACGCCGGGCCACGTTGATTTCGGTTTCCATGTGGTGCGCGCTATGCGCGCGGTGGATGGGGTCTGCCTCGTCGTCGATGCCGTCGAAGGCGTGATGCCGCAGACTGAGACCAACCTCAGGCAGGCCCTCAAAGAAAGGGCACAGCCGGTGCTTTTCATCAACAAGATAGACAGACTTATCAATGAGCTCAAGTTCGACGCAAACCAGATGCAGCAGAGGTTTGTGAAGATAATCACCGGGGTCAATAAGATAATCGAAGCCAACGCGCCGCCCGACAAGAAGGACGCCTGGCTGATAAAGGTCGACAAGGGCAACGTCGCATTCGGTACCGCGTTCAACAAATGGGCGGTATCTTACTCGTCTATGAAGAAGTTCAACATAGGCTTCAAGGATATCTACGACAGGTGCGCAGCCGGCGAGCATGCGTGGCTGGTCGAGCGCAGCCCGCTTGACGAGGTTCTCCTCGAGATGATTATCAAGCACCTTCCAAACCCTCTGACCGCACAACCCTACCGCATCCCGGTCCTCTGGAGGAACGGGGACCTGACGACGGAGGCTGGCAAAAGCATGCTTGCATGCGACCAGAAGGCCAAGCCTATAGGCGTCTGCTTCGGTGTCGCATACGACGAGCATGCTGGAGAAGTCGCGGTCGTGAGGCTGTTTTCCGGGACGGTCGAAAAGGGAGTGAACCTGTATATCCATTCGAAAAAGGATTATGCGCGTGTCCAGCAGGTCGGCATATACATGGGCCCTGACCGCGTGCCGGCAAACAGGGTCATCGGCGGCAACATCGGCGCGATAGTTGGCCTCAAGGACGTCTATGTCGGAGAGACCATTTCAGCCGAGCCGATTGAGCCTTTCGAGCAGATAAAGCATTACTCTGAGCCGGTCATCACGAAATCGCTCGAAGTCAAGGAGCAGAAGGACCTCCCCAAGCTGATTGAAGCCCTCCGCGGCATTTCCAAGGAGGACCCGACAATCAAGATTAGCCTCAACCAGGACACCGGCGAGCACCTTGTCAGCGGAAACGGCGAACTGCACCTCGAAATCATCGAGTACAAGATACAAATCGAGAAGAAGATACCGATTATCACCTCAGCCCCAATTGTCGTCTACAGGGAAGCCCTGCTTGGGAGATCGGGCGTTGTGGAAGGCAAGTCACCAAACAAGCACAACAGGCTGAAGGTGACTGTCGAGCCGCTTGAACCCGAGATCATCAAGGCCATAGAAGAGGGCGTGATTAAGGAGGGTAGGCCCAAAGGCCGCGAGGTCTGGGAGAAGCTAGTCGAACTCGGAATGGAGCGCGATGAGGCGAGAAGCATCTATGATATCCACAACGCCAGCGTCTTCATCAACGGAACGAAAGGCATCCAGAACCTCAACGAGGTCGAGGAGCTGCTCGTTCAGGGGTTTGAGGAGGCGCTCAACCAGGGCCCATTGGCCAAGGAGAAGATGAGCGGCGTTAAGGTGACCCTCATCGATGCGACGCTTCACGAGGACAACATCCACCGCGGGCCTGCGCAGATGATTCCGGGAGTCAAGAGGCCCATTTACGCGGCCATGCTGATGGCAGGAGTTACCCTCCTCGAACCCAAGCAGAAGGTGCTCATAAACACGCTGCAGGAGTATGCGGGCGCCGTAATCAATATGACGAACGGCCGCAGGGGTGTCCTGATGGGCATGGAGCAGGAAGGCGAGAATGCCGCAATCACCACGCAGCTTCCGGTTGCCGAGATGTTCGGTTTCGCAAACGAGCTGCGCGGGGCCACCCAGGGAAGGGCGATATGGTATCAGGAATATGCCGGATACCACCCGATGCCCAAGGAGCTCGTGGGTAAGATCGTTCGGCAGATAAGGGAGAGGAAAGGCGAGAAGCCGGACCCGCCAACGCCCGAGTTCTTCATGGAGTAGATTTTTTTCTTAATATCTTATTATTTTCCTTATTTTCGCATATTTCTCCTGTGGTCAGACAGGCGCATCTCCAGCTAATTCCTGGCCCCCCCTCGGCCATCGACTCATCCGAGTCGGGTCAGCTTATCTGCGCTTCTCGCCTTCTCATACATGAATCCGTTGAAGACGTATGCGACGACCAGCCAGATAGCGCTTAGAAGCGACAGCAACGGCAAATCCGCATGCCCTACCCCCACCATGCGCCCATCTCAATGTTTCTGGGCATACAGCCCCTGCAACCTTGGAACGTAGTGGATTGCAGAGAATCCGGCATCGTTAAGCCGCTTGGCGACCTCGCGGTCAATCTGCCTGCCTTTCCCCTTACCGACCGAACCGACATAGTGGAAAATGCGCGCGCCGCTTTTGCATACTCGGCATAGGTCGCGGTAGAATTCAAGGGAGTATAATTCGGGGGCATGGGATATCCGGGGCGGGTCGTGTATCACGAAGGAGTACGTTCCAGCCTCGAAACCTTTTACCAGCCCGGCGGTGCTCCCTTTCATGACTAGGATGTTGCCGCCTTTTCTGAAAAGCGGCTCGCTGAGGGGATTCCATTGGGCCAGAGCAAGCACCGCCTCGGAGACCTCGCATGTGACGACAAGATGGACAGAGGGGATTTCCGATGCGGCGATAGCGGTATAGCCAAGCCCCATGCAGGTGTCAAGCACCGTGAATGCTCCGTTTTTCGGGATATTGAGGCCTTTCACGACTTCTTTCGAGTAATCGAGCGGGCTCTTAAAATCCTTGATGAGCTGCATCCGCAGGCCGTCGACTTCGAGGACAGGCACGTCATTGTACGGCTTGAGCTTGTAATAGTGGCCTGAGAACATGTCCAGCCGGACCTCCCCTTTTCCGGTATCGGCATAGAGGAAGTTGCCGTCCGTCGTGTAGGTAATCGAACCGTCAGCGCTCTTGCAGAAGAATTTGCGTTCCTTTGATGCCACGGTAAGATGTCCGCGTGGAGGCTTTTAAATTCTCTGCGGGCGCCGAAGCACTGCGGCGTGCCTGCCCTCAGAATTATATCGTCTCCTGCCCATGAAGCCTAGTTCTATCAGTGTAAAGCAAAAGTGGCATGCGTCGGCGGCTGAGAGAACGATCATAAAGCGAACGATGCAAAACGGCTCAGCCAGCCATTCAAATGGTGAATTTCACAATTTTTCTCGCGTTAAATATTTATAAAACATATGGTACAATAATAAAAGATGTGGTTTTATGATTAAATCGGCAAGGGAAACCAACGATGACGGGCAAGCGATGCTTTATACGCAGCATCCGGCCAGGCATATTTTCACTGATTTCAATGAAATCGTCAGGTTCGACAGGGAGTTTTGGGAAATAACGAAGGGGCTACCTGTACGGACAGGGAGCCTGATGAGGTTGAGCAGCGACTCTTTCAGTAGGTGGAGAATCGGGCTCACAGAGGAAAACAGGCAGATGATAAAGGATAAGGGGGACGAGTTCAGGATCAAAGATTATTGCGAGATGGAGAAAGACAGCTCGATTGAGAGCATGGAGGCAACCATCTGGAGCACCATGATGAGGAATAGCATGGTGCGCGTGATTGTGCATTTCGCAAAGGAAATCCTCTCCGCGCTTGATGACGGCAAGAGGGAGTTCAATGTGTGCGAGCTTGCCTCCGGATACGGAAATAACAGCGTCTCGCTTGCCGCTGCATTCCTTGCCCAGGGATTGAACGATATACTTGCCCGGACGAACTTCCTGCTCGTGGATTATTCGGCTGAGAAGCTCAAAAGGGCCAAGGAGAAACTCCAGCCCTACCAGCCGGCTTCCATCATCACCGCTTCGGTCAACGACGAAGAGTTCCTTTCCTCCACCGATGTCAGGTTCGACGCAATCCTGTCCGTCTGCCACATGCACAAGAGGCCGTTTTTGGGCGATTTGCTTGAAAAGGCACACGGCACGCTCAAAAAGAAAGGGGTTATCATATCCGGGGACTGGCATTCCTCGCTCTCCGACCACCCCGCCCTTCTGTTCCAGCTCCTCCAGCGGATGGGCACCGACGCAAGGAAGCTTAGGCTGTTCCAAGAGATGCTCAATGATTTCATGAACCCGACGACGTATCCGAAAATGAGCCCGGAGGAGTTCCGCGCGGTCGCACACCACCAGGCGTACTGGGCCAGCGTCTACAACGAGATTCTCTCCTCCCCCTCCGCAATGGCCATGAAATCAAGG
>JAZDMN010000040.1:0-3362 GCA_043800955.1 Microcaldota archaeon | reverse complement strand
TGCCGACCACAACGACGCCATGGACGTCCTCGAGCAGGTTACGATTGCCATTTTGAAAAGCGTGAAGGAGCAGGTCGGGCCGGAGATTGAGGCCATGAAGTGGGGCGAATTGAAAGTCCCGGACAAGGTGCCCAGGTACTCATACACCGAGCTTGTCGAAAAGCTGAATTCCAGCAATTTCGAGATGAAACACGGGTGGGATTTCACCAAGGAGGCAGAGAAGAAGCTCCACGAGATTCTCGGTGACGAGCTTTATTTCATCTATGACTGGCCTACCCCGGTCAGGGCGTTCTACTCGATGCCCAAAGACGACAATCCCGATTTATGCCACGCGTTCGACCTGATGTACCGCGGGCTCGAGATTTCGAGCGGCGCAAAGCGCATACATATTCCCGCGGTCCTTGAGGAGCAGCTGAAGAAGCGCGGGCTCGACCCGAACGATTTCGAGTTCTACATCAACGCGTTCAAGGTGGGCGCGCCACCGCACGCGGGCTGGTCCATAGGCCTGGAACGACTTGTGATGAAGATGTGCAGCCAGGAGAATATCCGCGAGTGCATGCTGTTCCCGAGGGACAGAACGAGGCTTCTCCCATAAGGGTGGTGTATTTTGTGAAGGCACCGGCACAGATGCTATCGAAAGAGGAAAAAGTCTCGGACAAGCTCCGCATCAGGCGACTGAACATCCTCGTCACAAATGACGATGGGGATACCGAGGGCCTCCAGATGCTTCTGGAAGTTGCCAGGGGATTCGGCAACGTGCATGCGGTGATACCTAACAAGCAGAGGAGCGCTGTATCGGGCGCGCTCACACTGCATAAGCCAATCAGGAAGAGAAGCCACGGCCATGATGTAGATTCGATCAACGGTACGCCCTCGGACTGCGTGATTTTCTACCTGCACTCGGGCGAGTACCAGAAGCCTGACCTCGTGCTTTCAGGCATCAACTGGGGGGACAACACCGGCGTAGGCTCCATACTCGGCTCGGGCACGCTGGGGGCCTGCTGGCAGGCGGTCCTTGAAGGCGTCCCCGCGATAGCATTCTCAATTCGAAGGAGAGGGCACGACTTCCATGACAGGGAAGCCTGGGGGGACCGCGATGCGATTATTGCAAGAGCCACGGAAATCATCCGCGCGCTGCTCCCGAAGCTGAATAAGGAGAACTTTTTCTCGGTGAACATGCCGGATGACCCCAAGGATGCGATGATTGTGAACACGAACAGGCTCCAGCGGGAACGGTATACTACAATGGTCACGAAAAGGCTGGACCCGGGCGGCGCACCGTATTACTGGATAAGCGGCCTTGAGAAGGACGTCGAAGAGGGCACCGATACCGACCATGTCATCCGCAAGAAGGAGATTACGGTCAGCGAAGTGAGCCTTTCCTGGTTTGATAGAGAATAATGCCGGGGACGTCGTAGGAACGTCACCCGGCGGTGCACATCTGTTCAACCGCATCCTCATCGCTAGAAGCTCGGAGGGCCATTGGATGTGCGGAAATGATATTGTCGCTTCGGTTTAAATAATCAGAATGCAGCTCTTCTCGTGCGAAGGTGCACCGTCGCATTGAACTTCTTCTTGAGGAACGCCTTGGCCGCCTTGATTCTCTCGCCGTCGCGACCTATCGCGATTCCGCGGTCCTTCTCATCAATCGTGAGCATTATCGCCTGCTCGCCCATCACATCGCGAATTTCGATGCTGTGGATGGTGATGTTGCCAAAGAAATTGCGCACGAATATCTCAAGGTCTTTGCTGTCGGCGACTATTATCACGCGCTTCCTGAAGACGATTTTCAGCTTCTCGATGTTGGAGGCGTGCTTGCCGATGGCTTTCCCAAGGGAATCCTGGCTGACCAGGAATATCAGCGACGTCTCTGTGACGAGATAGTCCGAGGGCATCACATGGGTGACTCTCTCGAAATTGGAGAACATGCTGAGGTCGTCGCCGTTTAATTCGACCATTTGAAAATTTCCTCCGTCTTGACTCCTGATAAATTTTCATCAAACTTCATGAGGATTCCTCAAGGTTTTGGGGTGAAGCCCTTTTGCCATAAGTAAAAAAGATGACAAAAGGGCTCATTTCTTCTTCGCGAGCTCCATGATGTTCGATGTGCCTTCCGCGTAGACCGAGAGCACGGAGACCGGGAACGGCTTTCCGCATACGGAGCCGAGCTCCATCGTCGAGCCGTCGTATTCGATGACCGGAATCTTGGACTTCTTCGCGTAGCCCTCCACTTTCGCCCGCGTTTCTGCCGGCGTGTTCGCTGCCACGACGAAGAGCTTGGCATCGCCTTCAATGCCCGAAGCGATTCCGGTCCTTGCCCCGAATTCGACCTTTCCGCTTTCGACCGCGAGCCGGACGGCCGCAGTGAGGGCGTTCTCCCTCTCGCGCTTGGTCTTCCTGCGGCGGACGACCTTCTTCTTTTTCTTCTCCTTAGGCAGCTCCTCTGCCTCTGCGGTGGCCTCGCCTTCCGCACCTTCTTCCGCTTCTTCTGCGTCCGGTGCTTCATCCTCGTCTTCCGCCTGCTTGGCGTTTTCGATATCTTCAGTAGTGTCTTTTTCCTCTGCCATTCAATTCACCTGCATTAATGTCATTTCTTTTTCGGCATCTTCATCACGAGCTTGATTTTCCCGGTTCCCACCGGCACGGTCTGGCCCACGATGATATTCTCGGTCACGCCGATGAGCTTCTCCTCTTCGGCGAACGCGCTCGCGTTTATCAGGTGCTTTATCGTCTCCTCGAACGCGGCCCTTCCCAGCACGCCGACCTTCTCGCCCGAGAGGCCGTGCCTGCCGATGGATTTCACCGAGCCGCCGTATGTCATTGCGTCGGCGATGAGCATGATGTGCCGGATGTCCACGAAGAGCTTTTGCATGTCCATGACGTCCTTTGTTTCGCGGACGATGGCGTTCCTCGCGGCCTCGATGCCGTACACGCGCTCCATCTCCTTGATGTTGTTCGTGTAGATGCGCTTTGAGTCCACCGCCGCATGCTCGGACGCTCCGATGACGTTGAAGCCTCCCGCCCTGACGAAGTACTCGTCCTGGCCCTTGATGACAACAGCCTTGAAGATTCCGGGAACGCCGCGGACGATGCTGTCGCGCACTTTCTGCGTGAGCCTTCGGACCGCCTTGGCCGTCAGCTGCTTCTTCTCCTTCTTGTCCTTGTCGCCCGCTTTCCCTTTCGGCGGCGTCTTTGTCTCGCGGAGAGGCTTTAATGTGATTGATGAGTCGTCGGTCTTCATGTCAGCCGGGAACGACTCGAGCGCCTTTTTCAGCATGTTGAACGTGACGCCCTGCGCCTTCCCGTCCTTCTCGTTGAATATGGCCTTTATCGTAAGCGACTCGAGGTCGTCCTCAACATAT
>JAZDMN010000035.1:0-3385 GCA_043800955.1 Microcaldota archaeon | reverse complement strand
TATGCCTGCAAACTCTACAATGAAGGGGCGGCCGTCCTCCCCTTCAAGAACAACTGCAAGGGCCTCATCATAGTCAAAGGACACAGACAATCAGCATACGAATCAGACGCCCCCGGAAACCTCTTGGATGACTTTAGGAAGACGTATTCATGCGAGCCTGACGGTTGGGCCGTGCTGACAGGCGTTCGAGGCTATATCGTGCTTGATTGCGAGGATGAGGAGACGTTCAACTTCGCCTCCCGCATCTTCCCTTCCACCCGCAAGACCTTCGGCTCGAAAGGGGGCCATATCCACCTCCATGTCGATGCGCCGGTCGAGCGTCGCCAATTCTTCAAGAATGGCCATCTGGCCTTCGAGGTCTTGTCGAACTGGATGGTATCGCTCCCCGGCTCGATCCACCGAAAGACCGGCCAACTCTACACCCTACTCAACGATGCCCCCTTAGCGCGAATCGGCCACGAGGACTTCGAGGAACGGGTGGGGCAGATGTGCGCCGAGCTAGGACTCTGGCGGTAATTAAGCACGTCATTTCCCATTGAGCATATCTTCAGTACGCATAGGTTTGTGCCATCTTATCCGAGCGTAGTCACAATCGCCCCCACCACAATGAGCCCCACCCCAATCACAGTGGTCAGGCTAACCTTCTCCCCTAACAATAGGAAGGCGAAGACAATGGCGAACACCACGCTGGTGCGGTCGATGGGGGCGACCTGAGCCACCGTCCCTTTTTGCAGCGCGAGGAAATAGAACATCCAGGAGAGCGCGCCCGCGATGCCGGAGAGCAGGATGAAGAGGAGCGCCTTGTTGTTCGACAGAATCGGGCCGACGTTATCCAGCTTGCCCTGCCAGATAAGGACGCCCAGCAGGAAGGCGGCCATCACCACGGCGCGTATGGCGGTGGCGGTGTTGGCGTCGATGCCCTGCAAGCCTATCTTGCCGAACACGGCCACCAATGCCGCAGTTATAGCGGACAGTATCGCGAAAACGAACCATGAGTTCTCCATGCGCAAACCTCCTATTTCCCGTTTACCACGTCTTCCATGTGCACGGGCTTGAACCACTTCTGCGCAATCAGCGTCGGGATGACGGCGCTGGCGACCACCACGGCAATCAGCACCGAGAACTGCGTCTTGTCGACATAGCCCGCCTGGTAGCCGAACACGCTGGCGATGGTCCCGAACGTCAGGCCCGTGCTCATCAGGAGCGTGGCGTACATCTCATTTTGGGGCAGATACTTCTTCGCCAGGAAATAGACGCCGATGAATTTGGATACCTGCTTGACCGCGAAAAGCGCGACGAAAAGCCCGAGTGCGCTTATCACGAGCGGCAGGGAGACGTTCAGCCCGCCCACGATGAAAAAGAATGGTGTGATGATGGCATAGGCGACGGTGCGCAGGCGGTTCCGCACTTCCTTGGTGTCCGACAGCTCGGCGAAATAGGGCGACATGAGCAGCCCCAATATGAATGCGGGCAGGACGGCCTGGCTTGCGCCGACGGATGCGAAATACATGAATATCAGGAGCAGCAGGAACAGGTACTTTATCTCGGGCTCGATGACCTTGTTCTTGAATGTCGGGTTGCCGAAAAGGAGGCGCGAGTATTTCACGGCCAGGAAGATGACGACCGCAGACACGACGACGAATTCCAATGTGAATTCGTTGGGCTTGATGAAAAGGATGCTGAGCGCCATGGCGGTGCCGATATCGGTCACGAAAGTGGCGGACATGAGGAGCTTGCCCAGCTTCGTGCGGTTGAGCCCGGTCTCGACCAGGACCGAATACACGACCGCCAGCGAAGTGGTGGAGAGCGCCGCACCGGCTATTAGCGAGGCGTTGAGAGTCCAGCCGGACAGGAAGTAGGTGTAGACGAACGCGCCCACAAAGGGCACTAGGAACGAGGCTCCGCCAATCAACATACTCTCCTTGAACTTGGAGCGCAAGAGGGGTAGATCAACCTCCACGCCCGCGAGGAAGGTGAGGACGATGCCTCCGAGGCCGGCCAAGTAAGTCATCCAGGGTTCGGCCTGGAAACCGAAATAGTTGCCGGCGATCACGCCGAGCATCAGCTCGATGATGGCGACCGATATGCCCAGCCGCAGGGAAATAAGGCTGGCGAGGAAGACCATTGTCCCGGCTATTAGCGGTACTGCGCTGACATCCATTGAAGCTCACCTTCTATCCGAAGTAGAAGCTGTCAGCCTGTTCTCAGGCAGTTTAGCTTATTGCTTGGCGAGCTTCATCGCCGCCAATCATAAGTCGCAGAAATATAAAATACTTTCCTTCGGGCCGTTCGGGTTCATTCATCTGGCTCATTTGCGTTTTGGAGGCGAGGTCAGTATTGCGCCGAAGACGCAGACGAAGGCAAGAAATATCACGAAAGTCCCCAACCACCAGGCCATACTCGCGGTTGCGTAAGTTTCAAGATGCATTGCAGCATAGACCAATGTCAAAAAAACGGATATGAGGATGACTGAGCAAATCGCAAGGAATTTCCCTTCCTTGTTCTTTTTTGCCATACACCCCCCGGCATCCCCCTGCGCATGAAAGCTTTTACGGCTATCGTTTGGTATCGCCAATTTCTTCCACCCTGCCGGCATCTCGACGCGCTACCCCCGGCTCGTCCTCCGTCTTCCTGCCCATCTCCCACTCAGTCCGGACCGCTTTGAGCGGCGCCGCATAACGCGCCGATGCGGGTTATTTCGGCTTTTTTCTGGCGGCTTTTTCCTGCAATCCGCCATTACTCCGCCCGGAATCATCTTCAGGGCGATGAAGACAAGCAGCGGAACAATCAACAAATCATCAAGCTGCCCTAAAACAGGTATAAAATCCGGTATAAGGTCGATAGGCATGAAGAAATAGGCAATAGCAAGCCACAGGAAGAACTTTGCAGGCAGCGGCGTCCTCTCATCTTCTAGCGCTAGCTGGTAAATCTTGATCTCTTGTTCCAATCTTCCGGCAATCGCCTTGATTTTTTCAAGCATATGAGTGCACCCATCGGCATCATGTCTTTCCTTCAATCGCATTTTTTCCTTCGGTGAGAACCAAAACCGAGATTACACTCCCGGCAAAAGCTGGCCCGCTCGCCGCCCAGGACCAGTTTGGCCGCTATCTTATCTCCTTCAAATTCATACATGCATATCACGCCGGTGGGCAGTTCAAGATCAACGACCTGCTTGCGGTTGAGCTTCTCAAGCGACATGACGATTGAACGCAGGGAATTCCCGTGCGCGCACACGAGAACGTTCTTCCCGGCCCGCAAATCCTTCATGATTTTCTTCCTGAAATAGGGCAGCGTCCGGGCGGCGGTGTCCTTGAGGCTCTCGCCATTGGGAGGCGCGACGTCGTAGCTGCGGCGCCAAAGGCGCACCTGTCCCGCCCCGAATCTT
>JAZDMN010000031.1:0-8567 GCA_043800955.1 Microcaldota archaeon | reverse complement strand
TCAGGGCGACGAATACGCTGATTGCAGGCAAGGTTTTCGTGGTGTGCGGCTATGGAGACTGTGGAAAGGGAGTCGCGCTGAGGGCTAGCGGCATGGGAGCGAACGTTGTCGTCACCGAAGTGGACGCCTT
The DNA here is from genome assembly GCA_043800955.1 of Microcaldota archaeon. Classification (GTDB taxonomy): domain Archaea; phylum Micrarchaeota; class Micrarchaeia; order Anstonellales; family Bilamarchaeaceae; genus Bilamarchaeum. The sequence goes on along the minus strand of JAZDMN010000031.1, from coordinate 8,437 downwards.
CCGGGCGCTCCAGGCTACGCTGGATGGCTACAGGGTGCTTCCGATGGCAGAGGCTGCGGCGATTGGCGACATATTCCTCACGGTGACGGGGGACAAGGACGTAATACGCCTTGAGCATGTGAAAAAGATGAAGGACGGCGCGATACTCGCGAACTCCGGCCATTTCGACTGCGAGGTGGATGTCGCTTCGCTCCAGAAAAGCTTCAAGAAGCGCAGGATACGCCCGTTCCTCGACGAGTACGACACCGGGGGGAAGAAGATTTTCCTGTGCGGGGAAGGCAGGCTCATCAACCTGGCTGCGGCCGAAGGCCATCCCAGCGAAGTGATGGCGACCTCTTTTGCCGGCCAGTCGCTCGCATGCGAGTTTTTGGTGAAAAACAAGGGGAAGCTCAAGCCGGGCGTCGTGACACTGCCCCTAGCGATAGACCAAAGAATCGCGGAGCTCCAGCTCGAAGCGATGGGCGTGAAAAAGGACACGCTGACAAAAGAGCAGGAAAAGTACCTCCACAGCTGGGAAGAGGGAACCTGAATCACCGCCCTTGGGCGTCCAACGAGAGAGGTTATAAAGCATTACTTCGTTATTCTCAGGTATGAGTTCTGAGAAAGATTACGAAGCGCTACTTGACGGCATATACCAGAAGCTCCCTGAGAGGACCAAGGGCACGGGCGAGCGGTTCGAGATGCCCCGGTTCGAGTTCTTCACAGAGGGTAATAAGACGATAATAAAGAACTTCAAGGCGGTCACCGATAAAATCAGGAGGGACCCTACATTCATCTCGAAGCACCTCTCTAAGGAGCTGGCCGTCCCTGTCGAAATCGTCGGCGAAAGGCTCGTCCTCCAGAGGAAGCTCACCGGAGACATGGTGAACAAGAAGCTCGAGGAGTTCGTCAACAAGTATGTCATTTGCAAGGAATGCAACCGGCCCGACACCCACCTGGAGGATCTGGGCCACAGGGTCCGCAACCTCGTATGCGAGGCTTGCGGTGCCAGGAAGGCAGTAAGATGAATGCGCCTTTTTGGAAAAGGCGCCCCAAAACACATTGTTAAGGTGATATAGAAAAATGGCATTCGGTTATCATGGCGGCAAGAAACCTGGCGGAGGCGCCCCGCCGCTAAGCAGGGATGAGGAACGCAGAAGGCTGAGATTCCCGCGCGAAGGCGAGGTCCTAGGCGTGGTGCTGGGCCTCATGGGTGGCTCCAGGATGAAAGTGGCCTGCAAGGACGGCAAGGAGAGGATGTGCCGCATCCCGGGGAAGCTGAAGAACAAAATCTGGGTGAAAGAGGGCGACGTCGTCATCGTGAAACCCTTCGAGATTCAGGGCGATAAGAAAGGGGACGTCATCTGGCGCTACTTCCCGCTCCAGGCAAGGATTCTCAAGGAAGAGGGCCATATCTGATTTTTTTATTCTGTTGCACCAGTCCCGGCGGCTTCTGTTTGAGGAAGGAGGGAGTGGTGAATTTATATTAAATAGCGCTCCAGTGCTATCCGATGACGAAGAAGCAGCTCAAGGAGGACTACCAGCTCAAGGAGAGGTTTAAGACCGAGAGCGAGGTTTTCGACCGCGAGGCCCTGCTCGACCTCTCGAAACTGCTTAAGAAAGACATCCTCCGGTCCGTCGACTATCCTATATCGACCGGAAAGGAGGCGAACGTGTTCCGGGCCACCACTCCTGATGGCAGCTATGTCGCGGTCAAAATATACAAGAACGAGACCGCGCCGTTTTTCAGGAAAATCGAGTACCTTGAGGGCGACCCGCGCTTCGAGAGGATAAAGCACAACGACCGGGACATAGTGCGCGCCTTTGCCCGCAAGGAGTTCAAGAACCTTGAAATCTGCCAGAATCTCGGCATACACTCGCCAAAGCCATATTACCTAATCAACCGCGTGCTGGTCATGAGCTTTCTGGGCGAAGGAGACCTGCCATACCCAACAATGAACATGGTCGGACCCCTTCACGGCGAGAAGGACCTGGATTCGATCCTGGAGGACGTGCGGAAGATGTATCGGAAAGGGCTCGTGCACGCTGATTTGAGCGAATACAACATCATGATGGGGGACGTGCCGTACCTGATTGATTTCGGGCAGGGCGTGATTATCCGCCATCCGCATGCGGAGCGCTTCCTCGAGCGGGACATCTCGATAATCCTGAAGTATTTCAGGAAGTACGGGGTAAAAAGAGAGCAGGCCGAGGTCCTTGCCTGGATACGCAAATGACCCCTGGCGAATCAATGCCCGGGCTAGGCCCTTCTTCGCCCTGAAAAGTATACCGCGCCAGCCAGCACTGAGAGCAGGATGAACCCGACCTTGCAGCTGTATGTATGCTCGGGGTCTGCTGGACCTGGGCCCTGCGGGCGGGCCGCCCACACCGCCGCCTCGCAGTCGGACAGGCACGTGTCGAAACCTTCCGCCGGATGCTTGCAGTCGTCAAAATCGTCATGTCAGGAAGCCGCTGCTTCCTGATAGTCGTGAAACATCCGCAGATGTTTCACAACATCCCAGCTCCCGTTGAACTTGTCGCAGCAGGTGTGCTCGCAGTCGCTTGCCGCAAATGCCAGCGGAGCGATGGCTGAGAGCGCCAGGATGCACAGGATTGCCATTTTCATATAGTCACCATGAACATCACATCCTTTCCGGGCAGTCTATCCCAATAAGACCCAGAGTATTCTTCAGCGCGATGCTTGAGGCCTGTGTTATTGCCAGCCTGGTCCTGCGCACCTTCTCGTCCTCAGCGACAAGCACCGGGCAGTTGGTGTAGAAAGAGCTGAAATCGGCCGCGATATCGAGCGCATATTGCGTCATGTGGTGCGGGGCGCGCTCCTTTGCGCTCCTTGCAACGATGTCGCGGAGCATTGCGAGGCGCTTGATAAGCGCCCTCTCTTCCTTCGTGAACGAGATTCCTTCTACTGAAGGCTTGTCGACGGCCTTCCCGAGTATCCCCTTCGTCCGGACATAAGCGTACTGGAGATACGGGCCCGAATCGCCGTCCATGTTGAGGGCGTCCTCCCAGCGGAACGTTATGCGCTTGTCGGAGCTTGTGCGCAGGAACGAGTATTTTATCGCCCCGGCGCCGACTGTTTTCGCTATTGCCGCCTTCTCTTCAGCCCCGACATCGAGCTTGATTTTCTCCATGACGCGCGTGCGCGCCTCCTCCAGAAGCTCGTCGGCCGTGAACCCCACCCATGTTCCTTTTCTCCCCGAGAACTTCTCATCCGGGAGCCCGACATGCTCGTAAGAGAGGTGGTGGAGGTTCGATGCCTCATCCAGATACTTGAGCCGCCGGAGGACCTCGACAATAACCCGCTGGGGGTATTTCTGCTCGACGCCAATCACGTTGATGGCGCTTGTTGCCGCGCCGAAATCCATCTGCTTGCCACCCGGTGCGGTCATGTACGCGGTCTTCCCGTTGGGCTGTTCTATGAATGGCGTATAATCGAAGCGGTTCTTCAGCTTGCCGAATTTCCACAAATGGAATATGACGTCCTTTCCGGTATAGACGGCCGTCCCGTCGCTCCTTATGAGGACCTTGTCCGGGTTCTCCATCTTGCCGAACTCCTTTTCGAATTCCTCGCCGAGCTTCACCACCCAGCAGCCCTCGTTCTTCCCCTCGTTTTCCAGGACCACGGCCTTGTTCTCCTTTATCTGGGCAACGCCCTCCCCGAATATCGTCCGTAGGATATCGCTTTCGAAAACGAGGACATCATGGTATATGCCGAACTCGAATGATGTCTGGTACTGGGCGGCCACGCATTTCTCGGCCAAATCCCGCCCGGCATAGGCAACATCATTATCGCCCTCCTCCATCGATTTGAGCGTCTCGCGCACGCCTTCCACGACCGTCTTGTCCTCCTCGAATCTCTTGGCTATCCCCACGTACTGGTGGCCGAGCCAGCGGTCGAACTTGCCCTGCGGGTTCGAGTCGAAATTCAGGAACCCCCAGAGGCTCTGGGCCACCTGGAGGCCGAGGTCGTCGATATAATCCATCCTCTCCACTTCGTAGCCGTCGAATTCGAGGATGCGGGCGACCGAATCGCCCAGAAGGGCGTTTCGCAGGTGCCCGATATGCCATGGCTTGTTCGGGTTCACTGAGGGGAACTCGATTATTACCTTGCCCTTCTTTTTCCTGCCGGCCCCGTACCTTTCTTTCTTGTCAAGGATGTCTGATAGGATGGAGGCGTACGCCTTGTTGCTGAAGAAGAAATTGATATATGGACCCGTGGCTTCGATTTTATCAAAATTCGATGAGACATGCAGCTTCATTGCGATGTTCGCCGCGAGCTTTGCGGGATTCTCCTTCGCCTCCTTGGCGAGAACGAAGGCCAGCCGGCTGGAGATGTCCCCGACCTTTCCCGGCTCGATAGTAGCGAGCGCGTCTTCCTTCGAAGCACCTGACGCGCCCGCCAGCATCGATGCAATCTCCTCTTTCAGTCCTTCAAGCAATTTCCACACCTTTGAAGTACGATTTCCTTATGTTGTCGATGGAGTCGTTGATGAGCGGGTTGTCTCCGCGCTTTATCAGGAAACGCCTGTCTCCCCGCACACGTCCGACTTTTTTGCATACCACGCCCTGCATTTTTTTCTCGAACCTTTCCGCCTTTTCCGGCGCGACGCTCACGACAAAGCGCCCAGGGCTTTCCGAGAACAGGATGGCATCCTCGCGGTCGCAAGCGGACGGGACGTGGTTCAAATCAAGCTCGGCCCCCAGGTTGAAACCGAGCGCGGATTCGGCGAATGCGACTGCAAGACCCCCATCCGACACGTCATGGGCTGATGCGACAAGACCATCCTCGGTTGCGCCCGATAGCGCCCGATACAGCGGGATATGCTCCTCCGGCCTAACCTGCGGCGGGTTGTTGCCGATGCCTCCGAAAACCTTGTGGAATTCGCTGCCACCCATTTCGTCGTGAGTCGTGCCAAGAACGTATATTATATCACCCGGCTTCTTGAATTCCGAGCTGACAGCATGCTGGATGCGGTCTATCTTGCCGACAACGGTGACAAGAAGGGTGGGCAGTATCGAGTATTTCCTCTCGCCGGAATAATAATCGTTCTTCATGCTGTCCTTCCCGGATACTATCGGGACGCTGTAGCCGGTGGCGCAGTCGTAGAGGGCGATGCAGGCGCGGACAAGGCTGCCCAGCTTCTGCTCGCCATCAGGCGTCCGGGCGGATTTCACAGGGTCGGGCCATGAGAAGTTGTCGAGGCATGAGAGGTAGCCGAATTTCGCTCCGACAGCTATCGCGTTGCGGACCGCCTCGTCGAAAGCAAGCGCAGCCATTGCATAGCCGTCCTGGGCGTATCTGGGGCAGATTCCGTGGGAGATTACAAGGCCTTCGTCCGAACCAAAGACGGGACGGAGGACGGCCGCATCATTCGGGCCGCCCATCAGTGGTTTGATGACGCTCATGCCCTTGACCTCATGATCGAAGCGCCTGATGACCGATTCCTTGACCGTGATGTTAGGCGATGAAAGCAGCTTGTGGAGCACGTCCTCCGGATAGAACTGCCCGATTGAGGGCTCTGGGTAAATCAGCTTCTTCCAGGTTGCCTTGAGCTTGTACTGCGGGACGCCTTCGTGGAGGAACTCCATGTCCAGGTATGCGACCGTCTGGTCCTTGAAGAGTACGTGGAATTTTCCGCTGTCCGTGAATTTCCCGACCACAGTCGCTTCCGCGCCGTGGAGTTTGGCAAGGGCCATGAGCTCGTCTAGCTTTTCCGGGCGCACAGCGAGGCTCATGCGCTCCTGTGATTCGGAAACCAGGATTTCCCATGGGTCGAGGCCGGAGTATTTTAGCGGGCACTTGTCAAGGTAGATTTCGACGCCGTTCGAGAATTGGGCAAGCTCGCCCAGGCTTGATGAAAGACCGCCTGCCCCGTTGTCGGTTATAGCCTCATAGAGCATCTTCCCGCGGGCCTCGATGACGAGGTCCAGGGTCTTTTTCTGGGTTATCGGGTCCCCTATCTGGACGACGCTCTGCGGAACCGAAGAGTCTATCTGCATCGATGAGAATGTCGCGCCGTGGATGCCGTCCTTTCCGATTCTCCCGCCCACCATGACCGCGAGGTATCCGGGCTTAATCTCCTTGTCGCAGGTCCTCCTGCCGTTGATTGAAGACGGCATAATGCCGACCGTCCCGCAATAGACGAGCGGGCGGCAGGTGTATTCCCTCTCGAACGTTATCGAGCCGTTCACGGTCGGGATTCCCATCTTGTTCCCGCCATGCTCGATTCCGCGGACGACGCCGTCGCATATCACACGCGGGTGCAGGACGCCTTTGGGGTAGTCCTCCTTTTTCGCGTCAAGAGGCCCGAAACACAAAACGTCGATGTTGGCGATGGGGTTCGCTCCCAGACCGGTCCCCAGCACATCTCGCTGGACGCCCAGTATTCCGGTGAGGGCACCCCCATAGGGGTCGAGCGCCGATGGCGCGTTGTGCGTCTCGACCTTGATTGCGATGTCGTATTCGTGGTTGAACTTGATGATTCCGCCGTTGTCCTTGAAGACGCTGACGACATAAGGCTTCTTGACCTGCTCGGTCGCGCCCCTGATGAACGTCTTGAAGAGCGAGTTGATGGCGTGTTTCTCTCCATCCTCGTCATAATTTATCATAGCGTTGAAAATCTTGTGCTTGCAGTGCTCGCTCCAGGTCTGGGCGAACGCCTCCAATTCGACATCGGTGATTTTGTTGTCGAGGCCGACCTTCTTCCTGGCCTCTATGACCCTTTCGTCCTTGAAGTATCCCTTTATCGCGGCGAATTCATCGAATGAGAGGGAGAGCAGGCGCTCCTTCACCAGCGCTTCGAAGCGCTCCTTCCCCATATGCAGGCTGATTCGCTGGACCGATGGCTCATGCACTATGTTAACAAGCGGGAGGTATGCCGGCACATCCGCCCCGGGCGCATGCACTATGTGCCTCTCGACAAGCGGATTGTGGAGCATGGCCGCCACGCGCTCGCAGACGAGTTCGTCGATATCGCCTTTAATCGCATAGACACGGGAATAGAACACCTTCACGTCCTTCCCAAGGCGGTCCTTGATGGCCTCTGAAGCAGTATGGCCGATGTTATCCGTGACGCCTGGGAGGAGGCCTATTTCCACCCTCCAGCAGTCCGGGAAGAAGGGCTCCTTGAATGAATAATCCTGGGTGATGCTATCAGAGAAGACATCCTCTGCAAGCGCAAGCATCTCTTCTCCCGTAAGCCTTTCAGCGATGTTGTATGCATCGACAAAGTGGCAGGAAACAGAGATGCCAAGTTCCTTTTTCAGACGGGCGGCAAGATGGTCTCCCTGCACGTCTTTTATATGGCTCTTGGTGGTAAGCTCGAGTCTCTGCTCCATATGGACCACGGAAATAGACGAAACCATATCGGACTGAAGGATTTTATAACTATGGCAAACCGCCCCTGGCTCCAACGCTACAATCAGAGCTCACTGGAGCTCCAAATACACAGAAACCAGGTCGTTGCTGCCCTCATAGGTCGCCAGCGTGTAGGGTATCTGGATGAGGTAATCGTATGTGCCATAGACGTCTGCAGAAGAGGCATTGACCTTCACCAGCCACACCGTGGACTCGTTGTCTGCGTTGCTGTATTCGCTGTCGCCGCCGTCATCTGACATGTCCCAGAGTATGCCGGTCCTGAATGTGGTGTTGAAGGCAGTGGAGTTCGCCACAGGAACTAAATCTATGGGCCTTCCGTACACTGTGAAGTTGTCTGTCTCTATGGGATTGCTGCCGTCTGTGGAATAGGTTCTGTTGATGTTGTCGCTGAAGAGGGTGGTGCCGAAGGCAGTATCAAGCTCTGTGAAATCGTTAGATGACGTAGAGTTCGATGTGTCAAGGCCGATTGCCTGGAGGTCATACCAGCTTATCACCGAGTCGTAATCAGCGAAATAAACGTTGAAGCCTGATGCGTTCCAGCTGTAGACCAGGTTGCTCTCGTTGTCTCCAAGTATGATATTGCCGCTCACGTTGCCGAAGAAGCGGTGCCACATGGAGCTGCAGGAGTACTCGCAGCCATAGTGGCCGTTCTCGGTCCATGAGATGAAGGAATCGCAGCGGTCGAGGGCACCGGCGTTCGAGCTGCCCTGGTTGTTTATGTCTAGGCCGTTGAAGCAGATATAATCAGAAGAGAGGGAGCTGCCGACCGAGCCGCTGTCGAACCGGATGCCGTCGTTCGTGTTGTTGGTTATGTTGCTTGTGGTGAAGTTGCTGTAATCGGCATTCGTCATGTAGACGCCGTAGCTGTTGTTGTAGACCTGCGAGCGGTTGATGAGGGTGTTGTTGGAGTCTATTATCTCTATGCCGTTTGCGGTGTTGTTGCAGGCTACGGAATCGTCTATAATTGTATCGTTGGAGTTGTTGACGGTTATGCCGTTGCCTGTGTTGTTGCAGAAGTAAGACGGGTCTATGCGGTTGCTGTTTGAATACACGAGGCGG
>JAZDMN010000012.1:0-45888 GCA_043800955.1 Microcaldota archaeon | reverse complement strand
CCGGAACAGATGTGGCGCTCGCGCGGACGCTCGCAGCTGATTCGGGTTTCGCCCGGGCTGCTTCTTCGGGAAGGATGCGCCTGGCCCTCGAATCGCTGGATACTCCAGCGGCTTTGGCCGACCATGCTCCGCGCAGGGCCGCGGACCTGGAAACTCGAATAGGCAGGATTCCGAACGAAGCAGTCGACAATTTCACCCGTCAGGAGCAGCAGGGAGTGGTGGCGGTTGCAAGGGTCCTTTTTGACCTTGTGCCGGGGGGAGCGACACTCTCCCGGGAGCGTCTCGGCCAGCTTGCAGCGCAATACCCGGAATACGCTTCTGCAATTGCGACGCTTAGCAGGGCGCGCCCCGAGACGCGCAGCCAGGTTGCTGCCGGCCTTGCGAGGGAGATAGCATTCGGAAGGATGAACCGGCGATTCGAATCGGAAATGGCGAGACTTGATATTCCACTTGATGGCGAACTTGCGCGGGATGCAAATATCTTGATGAGGGCAAGGTACCAGCAGGATTTGGCGCCTCAGGATTATGCAAACCTTGACATCTCGCACTTGTATGCAATCGAGGACATGATACGCATAAATGGCATGAGCGAAATCCAGGCGGTGCTGACTGTCGCACGGGGGATGCACGTACCTGCAGCCGGCCGGAGGAGGGCAAGCGTTGCCGACCTTGAGGCACAGGCGGGCAGGGCGCCGAGAATCGCAAGGGATTTCACGCTGGCAACAATCGCCGGCAGCGGCAGGACCGTAATTGCGGGCGCGGATTATGGAAACGGCGTCCGTTCTACAAACGATCAGTTCTTTGCTGCAGCATCATCGATGTCGCACAGGATTGCTGTTCGGGAGCAGCTGGATGCTGCGCATACGCTCGAGCGCATGGTTTTCGACGGAGAGCAGGCCCCGCCTTCCGATAGAGGGAGGGCCATCCAGGCCAACGCCCTTCTCGGAAACGGCAACAGCGATGAGAGGGGCCTGGTAATCATCGCGCGCAGGCCAAGGGAATTCGAATCTCTCGCCCAGGGCGTGCGCCAGTGGGTGAGGGAACAGACTGAAGCCGGGCATGCGCCAACCGAAACCCAGATACGAGCAGAGATAAGGAGAAGGGTGGACGGAGAGCCAGTCGTGGAGACATTCGTACTTGCAATCGACAAATCAGGGCTAGGAGACATCGACAGGACGACGTCACGGCACATCGACCCGGTCACGCGCCAGTGGGTCAGGATTCCCGAAGGGCATGACACTGCGAGCGTAATCAGCCGCGAACTCTTTGGAGATATGATTCAGAGGGTCGGTTCGCTCCTTACCCTGAGAGCCCGAGATACGGGAGGAACGATAACCTCCGCAGATATAACCGCTGCAGTCAACCAGGTCAAGGCCGAGGTCATGGGCAGCAGGCGCGTCCCAGCCGAGCACACCAACACGGTCGCACGGACACGCGATATTCTCCGCGCAGCGGACATTGAGGAGAGGAGTGCCGCCGCCAGCGAAAATCGTGGCTATCGGCCTGTGCTTACCGATCCGACGGCGAGAAGGGTAGCGGCAGAGACGGCATTGAGGGAACGCCTCGGCCATGAGCCGACTCGTGAGCAGGTCGACCAGGTTGTAGATTATCTAACATATCCGGACCCAGGCACATACAGGGTCCAGGTGGGACCTGATCCGGCAAGGCCCGGATCACCAAGGACGTTGACGCTTGAAAGATATGCCCAGGAATACCTGGGAAGGGGCAGCGAGCTTCTTGCCGCCTTCGCATATGGAACAGCAAGCGAGCGGGTCCGGGGCTCGGATAGCGGAAGCGGCGACGTCACAAGGCTCTATGAGTTGGCTGAGCAGAGGTCTGCATCATACACACACCCGTTTGCGCGTGCCCTAGGGATTGAAAGCGAAGTTCCGCAGGCTTACAGGGGCTCGGTCAGGGCTGCAAGGGAAAATATCCACGCATGGGAACTCCAGGAGACTGTGAATGCGAGGAGGGAGCAGAGGGCTCCGAGGCAGATACCTGATGCCGAAAGGATGAGGATAATCAGGGAAGCGGCGAGAGAGCATCATGCTCCGGATGCGAACGAAGTCGCAAGGTTTCTTGATGCGGTCGTCACGGGTGTTGATGAGAGGGGGATTGCGAGGACCGACCGGGCCGCAACGATACCGCAGGGAACACAGGTAGTACGCCTTCGGTGGAGGCTGACTGAAGAGGGTGCGCAGGCTGTCCAGACAGCGGTTCAGGGCGAGGTGCGCAGGGCTGCCGGCGAAAGCAGCCTTCCAAGGGAAACAAGAATCAGCAGGCTGATGGAAGAGTATAGTATTTCTGAGAGAGAGGCAGGAATCCTTCTTGGCGCCCTGGATTCGCCAGGCTCAAGGGACTTGACCACCCGGCTTTTCATGGAGACCGTTCCAAGAAAAGGGCTGTTGTTTGGAACCGGAGATTTCTCGGTTTCGGAATCGAATACTGGAGTCGGACACCCTGCAACGAACAGTTTCCTCCAGTCGCATGTGGATGCCACTGTAAGGGTTCCGGGGGCAAGATTCGGCGACGACAATTCCACAATACTGCTGCCCCCAGGTGCCGATGCGGTTGCGTTCATCGCAGATGTGCGTGCGCAGATGGCCAGAAGGGGAATCCATGGGGTAGAAATCGTATCAGATGTCACGCCAATAACAACTCCGACAACCCTTGGCGAATTCCTAATCCGCAGCACGGCGCGCGATTTGGGGATTGAGCCTTCTACTGCAAGGGAAATAGTGGCCAGGGCGAGGCTCGGGCCGGACGCTTCTCCCGAAGCCATTGCCAGGGCTGCTGCGAGGCTGACCGATGAGGAAGTCCAAAGAGGGATAACAACATTCAGCGATGCTATCACATATCTTGTTCACAGTACCCACCCGTCAGGCCGCGAGCGCGTTTACCGCGCCGCATTCGGCAACGATGCACCTGCGGTAATGGGCAGGATGGATAGGGAGATGGGCAGGCTGCCGGCCGGTTCGTCGGCGGAGCAGCAGCGGAGCGCGCGCATAGCAATGCTCTCCAGGCTCTCCGGAACCGAGAGGGAGAATTACCTGCTCTCATCAGCGATAGAGGAAATCCGGGGAAGCAGGGGATTGCGCCGGCCCAGGGATGTGATGGGCGTATTCGCAGGAAACGCGGAGGAAGCGCGGCGATCTGCGGCAAGCGCGCCGGATGATGTCTCGCGCGCCAGATTCGTGAGGGAAGAGAGGTACTGGAGGGATATGGCGAGGGCGGTCACGGACTTCTCCATCCGCAACGGCGAGGATTTCATCGTCAGGTATCATGAGCGTGGCCCACGACCCCGTCCGGGCGGCGGCGGGATGGGTGGACCGCAAAATATACCTCTTCCGGGAAGGCCAGGAAGGCAGGCGCCGCCGGTTAGAATACGGCGGGCAGGGACCGGTGAAAGGGCGGCTAGCGGGCAGGCGCAAGTAATCGAACCTCCAGGTCCGCAGGGGCTAAGGAATTCGGGCGCACCGCGCGCAACCGCAGAAGGGGGCGTGGTCGATTTGGCGCAAAGAAGGGCCGCCAGGCAGGAAGAACAGACAGTCACGCTCGCACGCTCGATGCAGGAACGCCTTACCGACACTGGCGGCCTTGCACAGTTTGCCCGCCAGGTTGCGAACAACGACACAATCACGATTGGAAGCCGCAGGGTGAGGGCGCGGGATTTACTCGACCGCATGGATCCGCGCGTGCAGGCTGAAGTGCGCTCGCTATCAGATGATCCCGTATTCGCACAGACGGCAAGAAGGCCGCGCGCAGGGACGATGGATATAGGATTCCAGAGGTACCAGGCCACCCACAGGCAGCAGCTGGAAGCTCGGGTCGGAAGGATACAGCGCACCATGCCTGTCGAAGCAGAGGCGGCGGCAGCGACAGGTACGCATGGAGGCGGTGCTGCAGAACTTCCCTCCGCAGTGGGAAGGGTTGCTGATAGTGCCGGACCTAGGCCGGGCGAGGCAGTGGCGATGGCAGGCTCGTTCGTCTCGCCTTCACGATTCCAGCGCGCGATGGGCGCATTTCGCAGCGTAGAGGGCGGAGGCACCGCAGGACCGGAAACGTCCAGATTCGTCGGGCAGGTGCGCAGGCGCATGCAGGGCGGCGTATCGAGGGAGCAGGCGGTCCGCGAAGTGCTTGAGTCGAGCCCGCCGCAAAGAAGGGAGGACCTTGGAAGCGCGGGCATGGAATTGCTCGATGTCGCAGAGGCCCTGCTTTCAGGAAACGAAGCCCGCGTTCGGGCGGCCCAGCAGCATTATTTGTCCATGGATGCCGCATCGCAGGAAGCTATAGTATATATGATAACGAATGGCAGCGAATTTGCCAGGGCAGACACCGCAACGCGCCTGCAGATAGCAGAGAGTATGGGAAGGAGCGTTGAGCTTGAGGCGGCGGGAACGATAGAGCCGATACCGCAGGCAAGGCTAAACCAGCTTGCGCGCGTCGCGGACCAGCTCGTGTATGATGGTAACACCACAGGGCTTGCACAGATAGCGCCCACGCTGAGCTCCGCCGAGGCTCGGGCCCTTGGAAGACTCGGCCTGCTCATGTCCGAAGCCAGACGCGCTGATGCGACGAGGCGGCCCAATCCTGAAACGTATGTCGAGGCGAATTTCAGGGACAGGATTGCTCCGGTGCCGGCAGGCCCTCGCGAGGCGCCTGCCCCGGGAACACTTGAGGGCCAGACGCACCTGCTACTTGTGGAATACAGGCGCCATCGGTCCGCAACGACAGAACATGCGAGGATGTACAGCCCGGAGTATATGAGGCTGGCTGAGATCGTCCATGACAACCCGCAGATGCCCCTTGAGCAGGCCGCGAGGCAGGCTGTCGAGGATACTAATGCAACCGTAAGGCTTGCTGAAAGGTTCGGCACATATCAGGAGAATTTCCGGCTTCAAAGGGCAGTCATTTTCACGCCGGAACTGAGAGAGATGTCGGCAATCGCGCACAGCAATCGGGGCCTGAGCGCCCGCGAGGTTGCTGCACGGTATGTGAGGCAGCAGCGCTCAAGGGGCGCTCTCGCCCCTGAACTGGTCGCCCCGATTCCGAGTGAAGCTCCCGCAACACCACAGCTTCGGCCAACGACTCCCCCCGCAGACACCGCAAGGGCACCCGCACCGCGTCCTGCGCAGCCAACGGCAGAGCCGGTCACGATAGAGCGGCAGGTCGCAGGGCTCGTGCAGGAACACATGAGGCTCCAGACGGCGAGACGGGGCGATGCGATAATGATGAGCCCAGAGTATGCTTACCTAGCCGAACTCATGCGGCAGAACCCGCAGATGCCCCTTGAGCAGGCTGCGAGGCAGGCTGTCGAGGATACTAATGCAATCCTTGGTGTCATGCAAAGATACGGCGTATTCCAGGAGAACATGAGGCAGCGTAACGCGATTGCATTCACCCCGGAACTCACGGAGATGAACCGCATATTCAGCCAGCATCGTGACTGGAACGTGAGGAGGGTTGCCGCGGAATATGTGAGGGGGCTCCGCTCGCGCGGGGAGCTTACTGCCGAGCTTACGATGCCGCCGGCCCAGCGCGCACAGCCCCCGCCCGTGCCTCCGCGAGCAAGGGAGCCGCCAAGGCAGGCCCCAGATGCTGATGAAGCGGCAAGAGCGAGGCCCGCAGCACCTGAGACAGAAGCGCAAGTTGCTGAAAGGTACAGGACACAGTTCGATGCGTTCGCCGAGAATTTGAGGCGTGGCAATGAAATCATATTAACTCCGGAAATAAACGCCATGCTTGATATTGCACGGCAGCATCCAGACTGGGATTCCGCCAGGATTGCCCAGGAATATGCAAGGCAGGAGAGGCTTCCAGAGCAGGCGCCAAGGCAGGCTCCTGCTCCGGTTGAAAGGCCAGCGCCGCGCCCGCTTGAGCTTTTCGGGAACCAGGCAGCGATTGACGCCCTTGCCCGGCGCGGTATCACACCAGTGACCGAAGCAGGCGGGCTTATGCGCGTGAGGACCGAAGCAGGCGTGCAGTTCGCGGAATTCTCTTATCAGCATGGCAGCCAGAGGCAGGCGGTCACCGTCCGGCTTCCCGAACCGAGGCCGAACGAGCCGGCTTATATGTTCCAGCACCGTGCGCGCGCTCAGGTGCTTGATAGCGTGCTCGCAGTGTGGGAGCACATGCTTGCGCAGTCCGCTCCTGAGAGCACAACGGGCGCAAGAAGGCTGCATGTGGTGGCGCAGGATTTGGCCCAGCCTGAGGTTAGTAGATACGGATTCGGCAGCCCGAATGAGCGCGCAGTCGCGCAACAGCTTGCGACTGATAGTGCTTATACGGCCGCGATAAGTAGGGGCGACATGGCCACCGCCCTGACGATTGCGAACAGATATTCCACGCTTGTTGAGCGCGTGCAGGGAACAAGGGCAACAGTGGCAGAAGGCCAGCACGGATATGTGGACATGGTGACGAACGCGAGGCAGGTCATCGCGATTGGCGATTTGCACGGCGATGTCTATGGACTTGTGGACCAGTACCTGCGTGGCGGCGTGCTGATAGACACTATGCCGCACCTTCCAAGGAGCGACAGGTCTGTGCCCCCGCAACAGAGATACAGGATAAACCCGGATTTGCCAGAGGGGACGCAGTTGGTCTTCATGGGAGATTATATCGACCGCGGCCCGACTAGCATGGAGGCGATTGATTTCGTGCGCCAGTTGCAGGCGGATGCTGCGCACATTGGTTCAACCGTGCATACCTTGCGCGGCAACCATGAGGAGGCGTTCATGAGGTTCACGCGCCTTTTCGGAAGCGCTCCGGTCGACGTCGTCAGGGGCATAATGGATGGGAGTATAACCAGCCTGAGCATCGCGGAAGTGAACGGAGTGCGCGGGCTTTACCATGAAGGCAGGCTGGTCGTCGGCGGGGATGCGTTCAGGCAGCTTGAGCAGGGCGGGTTCATAAGGCAGGGAGCGGATGCCGTCCTTCTTGATACTGAGTTAGCATTAGGTGCCCGCAACCTCGGAATAGCTGCAACATACCGCTCGATAGATGCAAGGTACGGCGCTGCGTATGAGCAGAGGCTTGCAAGCGACCCGGCATTCCGCGCAGAGGTGGACGCAGGAAGGATGGACCGCTGGAGATATGCGGTAGCGGAGATGGCACGCGATGGCACGATGGGATTTTTACAGTCCACGCGCGGTGCGGTCGTGATAGACGGCAACCTGTTCACGCACGGAGGGCCGATGATGACGCCTGAAGTGAGGGGAGCGGGCTCGCTTACAGAAGCTGCAAGCGCGATGGATGTCGCTTTCCAGAGGATGTTCAGCAACCCGAACAATCCATGGACTTACGCAGGGCATATTGTGGAGGGCTCAAGGCCGATAGCGCTGATGGGCGAGGCAGCAAGGGGAGGGGACCGGACTTTCGATTACGTTTCGCAGGGAAGATGGTATAGGACAACCGAGTTCGGGCAGTTTAGGGATGCGGGATTCGGACATGTATACGTGGGCCATGACCGCGGGCGTGTCGGCGATGGCGTCCGGGGCTTCGGCGACCATGTCACCAACCTGGATGTGAGCATGAGCGAGGCTTACGGAGGTGGAATCGGATACGCTGTGATAGACCCGCTCCAGCGCCAGAGCCCTGTAAGGGTGCATGAGAGCAGAACGGCTGACGGTGCTCCGGCCGAGCAGTTCGGCGTCCCGGAAGCAGGATATTCGCCCCGCGATTTCACAAGGGGCCGCTCGCGCACCGAAGTTCTTGGCAACGACATTTCAAGGGCGGCAGACAGTGTGTTCGAAGGAAGGAGCGCGCCGCCACCGCCTGCAGAGGTAGCAAGGCCATCTGATGCAACAGCCCACCCGGCTCCGCAGCCTGCCCCAGCAAGGGAGCAAGCGGCACTTCCGCAGATTGTCCCGCGCCAGTTGACATTGAGCGAGAACCCCACTCCAGTCGTCACCCTTGAGCGGCACCTTCCCCCGGCCACCACAGAACGCAACGGCCTTGTACGAGGGCTGGCAAGGGATTTGTATCGATACATTGATTTGCCGGCTGCGCAGGTGCCCGAGATGTACCGGGACGCGGTTGCTGCAATCCGCGTCAACATGCAGTCGGGAGCCGACAGAAATATACTCGCTGTCCGGATGGCCAGCATGCTAGTCGATACGAGCGGCATGGTGAGGCCAGGCACAGCGGCACAGATGGAAGGGAGTACAGGGGTTGTCTCCGGAAGCCGCACGCTTGAGGGCGTTCTTCCGCGCGGGGATGCCGGAAGGCCGGTGCGCCAGGTAGCGAGAGTGCTTGAGCGCCTTGATACTGCCATCTCAGAGCGCCGCATGGGCGTGGATATGGTGGATTCCGAGTACAGGCCGGCGCTCGAAGCGATAACTGCGGCTAGAGGCACGCTCACAGAGCCCGAGCGCGCGGACTTCATCAAGAGATGGGCAGAGTATATAATAACAAACAGAGGCGGCGGCGGGCCGGGAGAAGGCGGACCGGGTCCGCGCGGTCCGACTGATAGAGGAGGCGGCGGAGGCGAAGGCCCGGCGACACGAGGTCCCGCTACTTCGGAACCGGGTAGCGGCCCGAGAGCGCAGGCAGGCTGGGATGCAGTCATAACCATGGGCCTTGACCGGGCTACGGATACTACAGCTGCCAGAAGGGCGGGGGCGACTCCGGGAGCGGTCTCTCCGCTGGCCGCGGTTGCAAGGAGCTTTGTTCGTGATGGCGAGACGGCGATCGCAAATCTCCCACCCGAGGTTCAGGGCGCGATAAGGACTCTTGCAGCGAACAGCGATTTCTCAACGTATGCCCGCGGGAGCGAGACGACATTCAGGCAGTATATCGCGAGACGAAGCGGGAGCAGACGTCCGGGCGGCCTCGAGCTCATCGAAAGCGCAAGAAGCCGGATAATGAATGCCATGCCAAGGGAGGCAGGCATGCCACAGGAGCAGCGTGCAGTTGCAGGTGAGAGCCCGCGTGGGCCGGTCCCAGATACAACTGGAAGGATTCTCCGGCCCGGCGAGGAGCAACCCCAGGGGCCGCTCATGATGGGAGGACGCGGACCTAGGGCGATAGGCCCGGAGTCTTCAAGTGTAGGGGTGCCGCATGTAATGCCCTCACGAGCCGAGGTGCCAGCACAACCAAGGAGAAGAGGCGGCGGAGCTCGGGAACGTGGACCGAGGGGAGCGCTGCCAGGAGGCCCGGAGATTGCACCGGTAGTCCATCCCGCACCGCGTGCGCTGACTCCCAGAGAGGAAGTGCAGTTGACAACGTTTACCGGTCTCACCGTCGGGGAACGCACGCCATGGCAAGCCGTACGTGGTGAGCAGAGGCAGGCAGTTCTTGACGAAGTGATGCCCATATATACCCAGGCATATGGACGGGCGGGGCTGTCATACCACCAGCCAAGGGAGATTATCGGCGGGACTGACATCATTTTCGTCGCCCGTGACAGCCAAGGAAGAGCGGTGGCTTTCGCGACGTTCAGCCAGACTCGGAGAGGATTGCGGCTCGGCCTGATTGGCGCGATACCTGGAAATGCGGAAGGCAGGGGGGCGGTTCGTGCCATGCTGGGGAGTTTCGCCAGCATGGGTGATGCATACGGCAATGTCTCAGCTGCGGTCGCGGGTATCCTGGACCAAAGAGGCGTTCGCATAGTGCCGTTCGCTGAAGCACAGGACATGATGGGTGGATACCGTGATGCGCAAGGGGCGAGGGGGAGGGGTTCGAGTGCGGTAAGGGACGCGGATGTCCTGCGCGCGAGGATGACTCCGGAGCAGTTCGCAGCATCACCAATAGTCCAGAGGGCGATACAGAGGATTGGAAGACCAGCTGCTGAGATAACCTTCAGCGACCTTGTCGATGCTGCAGCGCAAAGGGTTGTCGACCCGGCTACACAGAGGCTGTCGCGCCATGGTGAGATTCCGGACACCCCGACTGCAAGGGAAAATTGTTTCGCGCTTATACAATATATGGAAGGGCCGAACGGCACCCGGATACCTACTGTGGAAATCAAGCTGATGGTCGGAAATCCCGCACCGGGGGAGAATGCCCCGGTGATACCGATTGCCGACGCGCGCAGAGGGCGACCGGCAACGCCGCCTGTTGCGCCTCCGCCGCAGGAGCAGCAGGCTGCACCTGCCCGACCCCCAGCGCCAGCAGTTAGAGAAATGCCAGTTTTCAGAAGGGGAGTCCCTGAAGGCGCGACAGAAGTAACCGGTGCGGCAAGGAGCCCGGCTGCATTGTTTGGCGAAGGCGTGACGATGTCCCAGGTCAGCAGGATACCGCACGAAGGACTCGACTACAAAATCAACGGCGCGGTAGTCATTGACGGGGTCACGTATGTAAGATTCACGGCAAAAAGGGGCACCGCAAGGGATGCGCCACAGGAACATGTTTTAGTGCGCCATGTGGACCCTGCGACCATGAGCGGAGAGGCGAGGACCGCGTATTACCGGAGGAGTGTGGAGCAGGCACTGGCTGCCCATGCGGAAACTCCGGCACCGACAACGACCGCTCCGACCGTTGCGCCTCCGGCGCAGGAGCAGCAGGCTCCGATGCCCAGGGCAGAAACTGCAAGGCCGCCCCCCCTTGAGACGCCGCAGGCAAGATATGAGCGCGTGCTCGGCACACTTACAGACACAAGGATAATCGAGCTCGAGCGGATGGAGCACTTGCTCTCTCAGGGAAGGACACCGCTCCGGAGCGAGGTGGCAGAGGCAATCACAGGCCCATATATGCAACAGCGCAGGGCCATAGCAATCATGCTTGAATCGCTGGTGCGTGACGCGGACCGGTACGAGTCGAGCAATAGCCGCGAAGGAAGGTCGATAGAAGCAATAAGGCAGAGCTATCCTGAGTATGCGGATGCGGTCGCTGCAATACGGTCACGTGCTGATTCTGCGGAGAGAGCAACGCAGACAGCCGCGCAGGCCGAGATGATTTTTGAATCCCGAGGTGGCGGAATCGGGCGCGCGGCCCGTGAAGCAATCGCCGAAGTGACCGGTGCCGGAGCCGCCAGAAATATCGCTATCAACGCCCTCAGCCCCGGCCTGCGCAACGCGATGCTCTATGCCCATGACCCGCTCTTTTCCAGTCTCGTGGATTCCTTATCAAGCCGGAGCGTCGCAAGGTCACGCGATTCCATTGCGCTCGATGTCGGAGGGCAGATTGCCCAACAGGGCGACAGACTCTATCGCTCATGCCGCACTCGAGAGGGATGGGTACGGCCGACGGACGCAGGAGAAGGGCTCGCGTTCGATGCAGCGATGATCAGGGCCCGCTCGAGCGGAAGGACCGGGCAGCCGACGCGCGAGGATTTCGCTTACGGCGCGCTGATAAGCGGGCATGTGCTAGGTGTCGCGAGGGAAATGCCGCATTTTGTTGAGCCGCTTCTTCAAGCAGCAGGAAGAATAATCACCGAGGTTCCGATAGAACGCATTCCAGAAGTACTTGCATCGTTCGGCCGGACGGCTGCGGTTATCGGCAACACGTTCCCACAAGATCTATTCGCCATTCCTGCAGGCGCAAGCGCCGAAGTACAGTGGATGATACGATCCAGGCAGGAAACAGCAGGGGCAGTATTCGATTTCGCGCTAAGGGTCCACTTATCCGGCACTGCCGACCCGGAGAATATTTTCAGCAACCGCCACAGGACAGGCCTGCTGGACCAGTTCCGCATCAGTGACGAAAATTCATATGCCGTCTTGGGCTGGGCGAACCGGTTCCTGAGCAACATGTTCGATGCTATCCCGCAGGAAAGCAGAGCGACCATGGCAGAGCCGGCCCTCCGCCTTGTTCTTGAGGATTCGAGCAGGCTGGCGCCGGAGAGGAGATATTATTATCTCTCAAGGGTGTCCAGGTATTTCAGATGGAACGCGGAAATGGGAGCGACTCTCACAAGCTACGATGCGATGGGCCGGGACAGCGCCGGACAGTTCGAGCTGACAAATAGGGGGAGGCTTCCGGACCGCAGGTTAAGAAGGCTCCCGATGCTGGCGGTCGCGATGGCGCAGGCTGAAGGATTGTCCGGAAACCCGCTGATAAGCGGTGGCTCCGGAGACCGCACGGCCTGGATGATGGGTGTTCCGGAAGGCGCACGGAGGATTGGCAGCGGCAGGCCCGATGCCGCTTCGCTCCTTGGAGCGACACCGGACGAACTTGGTATTCCTTCAGCGTACCAGCTCGCAGGCGCATACACAGTGGGAGAGCAATCGTACGTGGCCTTTTCGCGAAGGAGGGGAGAATCCACAGAAACCGTCCTAATCAGACAACGCCGTGTTCCGGAATTGGGCGAGGGCCAAAGGCTAACCCCTGACCAGGTTCGGGAGGCGGGCGATTATTATCGGAGGCAGCTGGATGATGCATCCCCGAGAAACCTGATAGCCGATCTTGATGGCAAGTGGTTGAGGAACAGCCTGTCCACCGAAGGGTATTTCAGGGACTTCACGAGGTTCCTCGAGATGGCTGCGACCGCGGACGGGATGGTGTCGGACACTGCGGGGCAGTGGCGCGTGGGAGTGCCGCAGGATGCCACCCGCATGAGCGGCGGGGCAGGTTCGGGCATCACTCTTCTTCGGATGGGCATGCCCAGAGTGACGCTTCCGCAGGGATATGAATTCGCAGGCGGATACAGGATTGGCACCGAGACATATGTGGCATTCCGGAGGACGCTAAGCGGCGGCGAAGGGGCCGCAAGAGAGGATGTCGTCCTTGTGAGGCAGCAGGAGGATTCCGCGCTGCCACAGAGAAACCCGGGTGAGCTGGAAGGGGATTATCAGGAAAGGTTCGCGCGCGCCGTCAACAGCTACTATCGACAGCGGCTGGAAGCTTCCAGCGCTGCTGAATGGATTCCGGTCATGAGGGGCCAGCTCGAGTATCTGGGATTGTCGCAGACTGCCCGTGACAGACGGGGAATCCGTGAGTCGCTGTCCGATGCCCAGAGTTCGTTCCTTTCCTATAGGACACGGCACCTAAACAGCATGTGGAACTTATATGCCGAGGGCGCATTGAGCGGCACTGAGCTTGCAGGTTTCGGCCGGGGCCTTAGCGGCAGACAGGAAATCCAGGATTTCCGGGCCAACGTCGCCGCGAGTTATCGCGAATTGATGCGCGAAAGAAGGGTAATCCAAGCCAGCAATCCGGCCCAGCTGGAGCAGGCCCTCGAAAGGCTTAGGGCCGAGGGCTATGGCGTCATAACGACAAGAGACGCAGGCGGAGGCAACTACGAAGTCACTTTGCGCAGCAATTTCCAGATTTCCCGCGAATGGCTCGATGCCAACACTGACTTATTCATAGAATTCGTACTCTACCGCAGAAATCTGGAGCGCCTCGCGGCAGGAGGAGCTACGCGCTTTAGGGACTATCTGGGGACTCCGGAGATGTTCGCGCAGGCCCGCACCCTTCTTGACCAAGCATTCAGGGCCGAGCTTGCCGGAACTTTCCGCGATTTCAGATACACTCCAGAATTCCGCCGCGAAGTGACGGATGTTTCAAGGCGTTCGGGAATAGATGGCACCGAGCTCCTGAGGAGATGGACTGAAGACGACCGGACATTCGGAGTGCAGGGCCGTTATACGCACTCAAGAACCATCCAGGCAGCGAGCCCGGCAGAACTCAATCGCGCCATAGAAGGGATACGGGCCCAAGGCCACGAAATCGTCTCGACAAGGGAACTGAGCGGGGGCAGGTATGAGGTGTCATTGTCCAGCGCATTCCAATATGATGTCACTGAAACAGGTGGGTTCGGGCTTTCGTTCCTCACCGGGATGGTCAGGGGGCATATGGCATGCCAGCACCCCAGGAACGCCCATCCTGTAGTGGGTGGGATTAGCGGTACTGTCACCCAGCCATGGATAAGGCAGGTCGTAATCCGGCTTCCGGAAGGCGAGGGCGGATTGCTTTATCGGAGGACGCTGACGATGGTGATAGGCGATGATAACCGTCCCACCGTTCTGGTCCAGCAGCCCTTCGGGATTCGGGAATCCCCCGAACTTCGTACAGCCGTCAATGATGCGATTATCGCCCAGCTCCGAGAGAGGTACGAGCCGCTTGGTGTGGAAGTGAGAGTTGCGCCGGGAGGCATCGAAGAGCAGAGAAGCACCGAAGCGAGGACGATGGCAAACGGCAGGGTGCTGCCTGCAGACATGCCACTGAACCGGGGATACCGGACCTTCGCATTCAGGGCGCCGTTTGCTTATATGGACAGCAATATGAACGAAATAAACATACAAAACGAAGGGACAAGAGGACAGCACGGCCTGCAGGTGGCAAATCCAGGGGAATCATTGTCATACCCAGTAGGGTCTAGATTGAGTTTTTCCAGATGAGCAGGTGATGTCATGGATATCATGGAAGCAAGGGAACTTTACTACGTTCTTATGAGCGAGACGAGACCGGAGAGGAGGGATGAGGCATACAGGCGATTGTCCGGCTCAAATGACGAGGAATTGAAGGGGCTTGCGGAATCCGGAAAGACCGTGTTCGAGGTGATGACCGGAAAGGCAAAACCACCCGCACTGGAGAGTGTTCTCAAAAGGTTTGAGAGCATGCCCCTTGCGGACATCTGGAGCGGATTCGCCGAGGCGACCGGACAGGTGCTGCTTTTACATGCGTTTTCGATGCCCAAGGACGGTGATTGTAGAGCCGAGATCATTTCATTCGGCCTCCGGTTCGTATCGAAGGCCCAGGACGGCGGGTTCCCCGTCTCCGAGACGACTATCGGATATGTGAATTCCGCAGGAGAGGCAGAACCGAAGCTGAAGAATACCGCCCAGGCGATTATAAGGCAGAATTCAACACTCGTTCCTGAGCGCCCGTTCCGGGAAAGGCCGTCCGGCTTCCCGCCAAAGAACCCAGGAAGGGAGGCAAAGAGGGTATGAATCTTTTCTTTTGTTATTATAGCTGGTTAAAAAGGTTAATTTAAATAATGTCGCTTATAATTTCTTTTTATGGTTTTAGTGGGGAGAACGCCGCTCCTGCTCGCTTTCGGCGAGCATCCTGCCGAGTGCGGCGGGGTACGCTACGGCGCGGATAAAAAATTTTTCCAATCTGCAGTAGTGCCATTTCTCGAGGAACACGTAGAAAGGCGGGGAGGAAAAGCCGCAATAATTTTTGAATTCAACGTCGGCTTCAACCTCCTTGGCTTCGACCGTGATAATCCCGCCCATGCAAGAGCTGTACAGAAGATGGTCGCCGAGCACGAAATGGACATGGTTGGCAAAGTGACGCCAAAATTGAATGGCGGCATGGAAATCGGCCCCGCGGCTGAATGGTTCGACTGGGGCTATCTCGACAAAGTCATCGCGATAAACGCCATGAAACCCAACAGCGTGCTCAGCATCGTGGAGCCCCTAGGGGCGGATACCGCATGGAGCATGTGGGACCAGGAAACGGTCATGGCCACCTTGAGGAATGCGGATTCTTTCATGGAGAAGGTGAAAATCGAGAAAGAAATAATAAGGTATTCTGCAAGAACGTGCATCGGAAGAAGCAGGCGTGTCGCAGACCTCGCCCAAAGAATCCGGAGGGAGGACCCCGCCATCGCACTAATCATCCCGCGGGGCTACGCGCATTCGGGTATGGCTTCGTTCTTTAGCCCGGCGGATTTCGATGTGACATTATTAAGCCACATGAGAGGGGCGTCGAGATTCTCCTCCGATATAATCATCGAGGCATTCGCCAGGGAAGTCAGCGACGATGAATGGACGAGGCATGCGGCACTCGCCCTTCATTTCAACGCCTACTGCAGCGCCAACGGCGAGAGGTTCATGAACGCATCGAAAAAGAACGGCAGTTACGATGAAGATGTCCTACGGCTGCTCAGCGTGGAGGCCAAAAGGTATGCCCTGGATTTGGAAGGGCGAGGAGAGCTCTATTCAGATCGAAATGATTCTGCAGCGCATAAGAGGAGATGCGCGGATTCTTCACTCTAATTTCACCCGATAGGGCTGGAATAAGGGCTCGCGCATCATCGAGGTATTCTGGTTCTACAAATGCTCAAAAAAGCGCCAGTAGGTGTTCGCGCCCAGGATTTCCCTCAATTCCTTGAGTTCCCCTTCCGGAAGGCTTTCGCCGGAATCCAGTTTCAAAAGAGCGCCACTTAGAAAAGCGAGGTCTGATTTGGCCGCATCCATGCACTGGCCGATGATTGCATCGATTTTCTTTTTCGCTTCGGGTTTAGCGGCTTCCCCGTCTTCTAATGAGATGGGGGTTCCGCCTTTCGGGTTCTGGTACTTCACGCCCGCAGGTGAAATGATGTCAGGCGCGCCGCTTGCCATCATGAACAGGTAGCCTTCCACATGGCGGCGAAGGCCATCGCCCCCCTGCGCCAGCTCGCTTTCGAGCGTGCTGACCATCCGGGAGATTTCTTCTGAAACGGCCTTGCGATCTTCCGAGGTTCCGGTACGGTTCTCTATGGATGAGAGATGAACTGATACGGCCTCGAATGCCCGCGATGGGAGCTGAAGCTTCCGGCTGTTGCGCCGTGCCGATATGTCAATAACGTTGGATGCCATGATTATCACTAATGCTATACGAGCGGAAATGTTTAAAACGACCGCCAGTAGACGGGATTCGGCCATAGGACAGGAGCCCGTTCTTTCACATTCGAAGGCTCAGTCCTTTGAGCGCGCCATTGATTCTATCTCGGATATCGCATCCGGGATTGCGGGGCAGGCGATTTCAAATCGCCTCATTTCCTCAATGATGCGGCCGGCAAGCTTCGGAAACCGGTCTGCGAATTCGGATATTGAGCGCAGATGCGCCTTCGGAGAATCCAGGTCAGACGCGAGTAGTTTCAGCATTATTTCAAGCGATTCCTCATTCCCGATTCGTGCAAGCCCGTCCGATACGGCTTCGCGAACAACCCTGCTGCCGCCATGGAGCGAGTTGGCAAGCGATAGGAGTGGAATGCCCTCCGGCTCGCCATAATCGCGTATAATTCGAACTGTCCTTGCCACCGCAAGCTCGCAGAGCGCAGCGTCTGTGAACCCTTCGGAGGCGTGAATGAGGATGTAGCGGCATTTGCGGAGCGCAGTCTGGGAAAGGTCGCCGACCCCGATGTCTGCGCGGATGTCCGCTTCGGCTATTACAAGGCGGTCATCCTCGCTGATGTTCGCGGTCATGGCAAGAACCTCGCACAGGGGCTCGATTGCCGGCCGCTGTGAATAAGGCAGGCGCTTGGCTTTGAGTAAGGAAACGACTTTCTGCCTGCCATCCGAGCTTTTCGCCCTCCTGCCGGGGTTCATACAGCATAGGATATATTACGCATATATTAAAAATATACCACAATATATGAAGAGCCAACCTGAAAAAGCGCAAAGTGCGACAAAAACGCCCCACGTATGGCCAATTTATGGCACAGATTAGCATGAAGATTTATATAGATTATGGAACTAACTTATTATGGTTCATGCTCGTTTTGAAGTGCATGGGAGGATAACTGGTCGCCTTGCCAGCGGAGCGATCCGCTGGCCTAATTTTATTCACTTATTCACTTCAAAAACTTTTTTTCTCCAGTTTTACCCATAGCTAGGAATGATTAAAACATGAGGCACGGCAGTCATGACTGTAGATATTATATCTAATAGAGAGATTGACGGGTCTTATGGCGAGGGAATCTTCTTGAACGACGTTCCGTTCAAGTCCCTCGTTCGTCCTGAGGAGTGCAAATGATAGAGATAGATGGTTCCTATGGGGAAGGAGGCGGACAAATCATCCGCACGTCGCTCACCCTTTCGGCAATCACGCAGAAGCCGGTCAGAATCACCAATATCCGGGCAAACAGGCCCAATCCCGGCCTGCAGCCCCAGCACCTGATGGCGTGCAGGTCGGTGAGGAACGTATGCCGGGGAACCCTTTATGGCGCCGAGCCCGGCAGCCGGGAACTTTCATTCGAACCAGGACCTATTATCGGGGGGAAATACGAATTCGACATAGGCACGGCCGGCTCGGTGACGCTTGTGGCGCAGACCCTTCTCCCCATACTCCTTGGGGCGGGGAAGGATAGCGAGCTCCGGATAACCGGCGGCACGCATGTCATGAAATCGCCCGGGTACGACTATTTCGAGAACGTCTTCATCCCTGCGATTAGGCGCTTTGGTGCTGATGCCGAATGCCGGATGCTGAAAACCGGCTTTTATCCCAGAGGCGGCGGCGTGATTGAAGTGAAAATCAGTCCTTCCCAGCTTCATGGGAACATGCTCTGGCCTCATGAGGACGAAACGCAGGTAATGATACGGCTTTCGGGCCTGCCACCCGCGATAGCGGTCAGGGAAAAGAAGATTTTCGTACAGAACGGCATTGAGCGAATTCGCGTACGCCAGGACGAATCGCTATCGGTGGGCAACGCGGTGACTGCCTGGCGCGGATGCAGGGGGGCGTATACCCTCGGCGAGAAGGGGAAACGGGCCGAAATCGTGACACAGGAGGCATGCGACGCTTTGAAAGCCGAGGGAAAGGATGTCGACATGCACCTGGCGGACCAGCTTCTGCTCTATTCGGTCCTGGCAAAGGGGCCCACAAGCTATGGCACGAGCGTCATAAGCGAGCACCTGCGGACCAATGCTTATGTTATATCAAGGTTTCTGGATAGGCCGGTTAGGTTAAGCGACGGGTATGTGGCTGTGGATTGACGCATAAGCGGGCTTCGGAAATCGGTTATCGCCGGGCCATCACCTTCATTTATAATCATTTTGTTATGTATTCTGTAACAATGAAGACTTCCAGAACAAGATATATCTGCTGGGACATGGACGAAACCCTTGGTTTCTTCCGCCCGGGGAAAAAATCCGAATTCGTGAAAGGGCTGCCTGCGCTCTTGGAGGAGCTTCAGGGAAAAGGAGTCCGCCACGTAATCACTACCGCTTCCCCACCTCTATATGCGAATCTCGCTCTCGAGAGGACGTCCGCTGGCCGCCTTTTCGATGCCATATTCGCAAGCGATATAGTCTGTCCCGACAACAGGTATAAGAGGTACGCTCCTGTGGCCGAGCGGCTCGGCATAAGCAGCCACGATTCGGTCGATAGCATGCTAGTCATCGGCAACGCTGACCGTGATTCTTCGGCAGACCTGCACCTGGTGACAGTCATACACCCCGATGCCATCAATTACGATGCTTCGGTGATGGCAGCGGTGCTTGGGAAGCTGATGGAACACAGGTCATGGTGGTACGGCTTCGAGGCAATGCTGAATCTGGCCAAGCCGTACCGCGACAACGGCATTTTCGAGGGCGGCGAAATATCAATCGGGGATATCCGGCTCGCAGTCGGATGCGTCGGTGAAAACGATTTCGTGCACTCGAACGAAAGGCTCATTCTGGTGGTTGGTGCCGGCGAACACAGACGAGCAAAAATCGCTTGCATGGATGAATCCGTCGAAGCGCGGGTACGGGAAGTAGAGATAGCCTGCACAAGTTCAAGCACCGCGGTTTAGATGAATCAGGGTTTCGCGACTTCATTGACCGATAGTATGGTCCCGTTCCGGTGAACGTTCACAAGGTAGTACGTGAGGGCGCCGGGGGCATCCCACTTCACAAGCCAGGATTCGGTATCGACTTTTTCAGCGGCGCTTGGCGATACCGCGTCGTTTGAGTTTATGTATGACGTGACAGCCCCGGTTCCGGGGAATGTGTGCGAGGCGATTATCGCCTCTTCCGAGAACGCGATTGTGCAGATGCCTTCATTGCAGACGCTGCAGCCGCTTGTTATTACCTCGGCCGGCTGCGGGATGAAGTTCTGGGCCGGATAATTATAGAAGATGTGCGAGCGCTCTGGGCATGGCGAGTTGGGGTTTTCAGTGACCTTTGCCTTCACCTCGAAATATTGCGCCCCGCCGGGGTTCGTCTTCTGGATAATCGTCATTATGGATATGTCCGCCCCGGGATACTTGTTCCTGAGGTCCTCCATGACGAATTTGCTGGCGTCGGCTTCAACCACGTTCACCTGGAAGAATTCGATGAGCTTGATGAGCACTGCTATAATGAGTATAAGCCCGATTATCAGCAGAAGCTCCCGCCTTATCGCCATGACCCGACATCCCGCTCAAGCTTTTTATAACTTGCCTTCTCCGAGCGAGATTATCGCCTGCGCGATATCCCCGCCGCTCTTCTCAAGCGCGTCGCGTGCATCATCTTCCGAGCAGCCGGTCTGCTCCATGACCATCTTGATGTCATCGGATGAGGATTTCTCCTCGACACGCACGCTGCCGGCTATCTGGAACGAGGCCTGGCCCTGCATGGTGATTTTCGTCACCTGGGGCTGCTCGATAATGATTGCGCCTGATGATGTCTCTATCGTGACCTTCGTCGCATCAATCTCCTCGCTCTTGATGCCCATCTGCTTCATCATCGCCTGCATCTTCTTCGGGTCCATTCCGCCGGGTATCATAGGATAAACCTCTCTGGAATAGTATAAGAAAGATAAGGAAAAGGCCTCACGGGCGAGTATGCCTCATGAAGTTTGATTCAAATGTTCGCCGGAGTTGACCGGATGAAGTTTGATGAAAATTTACCGGGAGAGAAACCGGGGGAAATTTTCATTTGAAGATTTCGCCGCGCTCGGATTTGCGTACTTCGACGCGCCTCATCTTCGTTATCGTTTTCAGCCTGCTGAAAATCTTTGAAGAGAATCGGCCGTAGATGACGTCCTGGATGACCTCGTCGAAGTTCTTCTCGGCTATCGACTTGTGCGTCTCGTCAACGAGCATGTTGCGGAGGTTCCTCCTGGTGTTCTCGCTGACGCGGGCGCCTGTGACCGCGATTATCTTGAGGCGCAGGCTCTCGTTGTCCTTGGTCTTCTCGTCCACGACCTGGTGGATGAGCGACTTTCCGCGCCTTGCAAACGTCCTTATGAACGAAGGCGCGATGTCATGGCCAAGGAGCATCGTATTTGCGTCGTTGCCGTTGACATCCTTTATTCTAAAGCGCAGGGTGGTGAACATCGCCATCTGGGATGCGCCGCCCATGCCAAGCTCCATGAGGCTGGCCTTCACGATGCGGTTCGGGAGCCTCTTGTCATCGGATGCGACGACTTCGCAGAGCTCCTTGAACTCGAACATCGAGGGTGCCTTTACCGAGTACCATTTCTTCGCTTTCCATTTGTCTACAGTCTTGATTTTCTTGCCTGCTATAGAATCACCATCACTTTACGAGCAGGGACGCCTTCTCGCGGTCGTATTTCCATCCCGGCGGGAGCATCCCCTTGGATGAGTAGTATTTCACGAGCCTCTGTATCTTGGACTCCACATGGCCCAGCTTGACCAGGTTGTGGGTGTCGTTCTTGGAGGTTTTCAGGTGCCCGGTCACGCGGACCGCTTTCTTGATTAGGTTGAGCAGGTCCTCCGGGTATTCGCCAAGCGCCTTCTCTTTAGTAAGGTACGCCCGAAGGGACATGCCAAGCTGGGCGCGGAGGTTCGCGACACCGTGCTGGTCGCGGAGCACCAGGCCGATTTTGGCAGGTGGAACGCCTTCGCGGGCCATCTTGAGGATGACATCCTCTATTTCGGCCTTCTTGGCCGCTGTCCATTCCGGAACGTCGGTCGTCTTCGGCCTCTTTGTCCCGGCCTTGCCTTTCTTCTTTGAATGCAATCTTGCCATAGTTATTCCTCGTGGTTATACGTCGAGAACTCTAAGGTTCTAGACTTTTGGAGAATTCTAGAAGAGATTTATATCTATGTGAGAGCTTGTTTTTTAAAAGTATGTTTTCCGCGAACGTCTGAGGATAGCCCAGCGGCACGAAGATGGGGTCGTACCCGAATCCGCCTGCCCCGTGCGCCTCCTTTGCCATCGCCCCGTGGCAGCGCCCGGTGAATGTGCGGATTGCCTTGCCATCATGATATGCGATACATGCCTCGAAATAGGCTGTGCGGTCGCCCCCCCTCTCCAAGAGGCGCAGGATGCCCTCGTTCCCGAGCTTCTTCTGCACCCATGCCGAGAATGTCCCGGGAAAGCCGTTTAATGAATTGATGAAAAGACCGGTGTCCTCGGTGAAAACAGGTTTCCCGCACTTTTCAAAGGCTGATTTCACCGCGTCGACGGCAATCTCTTCCAGGCTGTCCGAGCGCAGCTCGCGATGGATGAAAGGGAAGTGCCTTATCGCCGTGCCCCTTGTGGAAAAAAACTTCGATGCCTCCTCGAATTTGTGCGCATTCGACGTAGCGAACAGGATTTCCAGGGTATCACCGGACATTTTTCGCAGGCAAGGATAAATAACCGGACGTTTGGAATGTTTATACAATTATTTAAAAATATATGGAGCGTATCAACCAATAGTGACTAGATAATGGAAGAAAAACTTGATGAGAAGGACTTCGCGCTGATTGAAGAGCTCCGGAAGGATTCGAAGCTCTCCGAGCAGAAATTGGCAAGGAAGACCAGTATACCCATGACAACGGTGCACAACCGTCTGAGGAAACTGCGCGGGCTTGGCGTGATAACCGGATACACAGTCCGGCTCGACCACGCCAAGCTCGGCAGGCCTCTGACAGCGTACGTCCTTCTCAAGGTGGCTCCGGGAGCCGACCAGAAGCGCCTGCTGGCACAGATAGCGTCGATGCCGCTTGTCTGCGAGGCGGCGATTGTGGCCGGAAGCGAGTTCGACATCGTCCTCAAGGCAAGGGCAGCTAGCCTCAAAGACCTCAATGATATGGTCGTCGAAGGATTGCGGGGACACAGGAGCGTTACTGATTCGAGGATGATGATTAGCTACGAGCGATTCGACAACGAATGAGGCGGTCATGATGAAGAAGGACAAGGACGTAAAAACATCTGAAGACAAGCACCAGGACAAAATAGAGACGCTAAAGCATAAGCCAGAATCGGCGAGCCCGAAGCCCGCATCAGCGGCACAGAAAACGCATATACCGACGCAGGTCCCGATACCCGAAACCGGGGGACCAGGAGCCGAAGGGGGGGCCCCGAAACCGCCTGACCCGGCCCAGCAGGAGATGGCGGCGCTTCTAAAGGAGATAGACGCGGCCATGTTCTCCATCCGTTTCTACCCGGTTGCGGTGACCGAGCAGGCGAAGAACGAGGCGGTTGCGAAACTTGAGGGGATATACTCTAAGGGAAGCGAGACGGTCCGGCAGATGCTGATGTACATGATACACGAGTATCTCGCGACAAGCGTGGATTTGAAAACAATCCACACCCTCGAATACTTCAAGATGAAGAATCCCGGGAACGACCAGGCCCAACAGAGGATGAACGTCTACCGCGCGATATTCAACTACAACACGTCGCTCGAAGGCCTAATCGAGTTCGTCAAGCTCCTCGGGAGGCTCAGGGGGAGCGACGATGCCGTGAAGCTGCTGACATACCACTACTCGCACCTCTGCTCGGTTGAGAATGAGGCGAGCCACGTGCTCCGCGCATCCATACTCGAAGCGCTCGGCAATGCCGAATCCAGGTACGCGCTGCTTGCGCTCCTTGATTACGCTGAATACACCGACAACGAGCGCTCGTTTAGCAGGATTGTCAGCGCCCTGATTGAATGGGAGGAGAAGCTGGATTCGCTCAAGATGCCGGACAAGGAGAAGCACGAGATAAAAGAGAAGCTCAAGAAAATCGTGACGAGCGAGTTCGGGGGCTCGCATTATGGCTGATTTGATGATGCCCCGTAAAGTGGCTCTCAAAGACGGCAGAACCGCAACGATAGCTTTCCTCTCCACCAAGGACGGCGCGCGCGAGCTGCAGTCGTTCATCAACGCGTTCGTCCGGGAAGGCTCGTTCCTATTATACGACAGGAAAACCAGCCTCAAGGACGAGATGAAATGGAAGAAGGCCAAGCTCGCGGATTTTGCGAAGGGGGACGGCCAGGTGCTTGTTGCCCGCGTCGACGGAAAGATTGCGGGGACGAGCGATGCGAGGCGGGAGCCGTTCAAGGGCAGGGATAATGTCAGCCTGGGGATTGCCATAGCATCCGGATACCGGGGCGCGGGTTTGGGGGAGGCGCTCCTCCGGCTCAACATCGAAACCGTCAGGAAGCGCCAGAAGCCGAAAATATTTATCTATCCGTCCAATCCCCCAACCGCCCGGCCCGCGCATTATACAGGAAGCTGGGGTTCAGGGAGTTTGCGGTATTCCCGAAATGGCTGAAGCAGGATGGGAAATACGTCGACCACATTTTCATGAAGCTGGAACGCTGAAAAACGAGAGCGAAGAAATCAGTCCGTCTAATTGGCGTGCGTGAACTCGAGCTGCGTCCGGCACTGCGAGTCCTCCTGGAAGTAGCCCTGGATGAACAGCTTGAAGTATCCGAGAATCGGTATGCGCCCAATGACTTTCCCCCGCAGGTTCTCCTGCGGAACAGGGCGGTTGTACATTCCGGTGCTATAATCAAATGCCTGCAAATCGAGAAGCGGGTTGTTGTCGCCGCGCGTGAGGTAGTAGTATTTCCCGTTCACGTTTATCCGGAACAACACCCGGTGCACGATGTCGCCCACGCGCGAGTATAAGTCGCCGGCGGGGGGCTGGTATACGACGACGTCGTTCGAGAAGTTCGTGAGATATTCCGTGCCTTTGAATGTCACGGACTTGAGGCACGGCATGAAGGCAGAGCTGCCGTTCGAGAATGAAAACGGACAGCGTTCGTATCTGTAAGTGAACGCGCCCTTCTTTTCGATGAATGACGATGGCGAAGAGATGAACTCCTTGCACATCGGAGTTTTCGAATTCGCCGAGCAGTACGGGAAGAGCGAGCCGTTCATCGAGACGTTGGCACCGGGGTAGGTGACTACCGCCCGCGCATTCAGCGAATCGAGCTCGGTCTGCGCCATTTCGATGTCGTACGCCTTCACCGGCGCGCCCTGGACTATGACGAAATCCCCGCGCTGGAGGTTCGGAAGCATGCTGCAGGAGACAACGGCGGATATCGGCGAACTCGTATTAAGGAGGAATGACGCGCCGAACCAGATGCCTAGCGCGACAAGGAGCGCGATTGCTGTATCAAGCGCCTCATGCTTCCATCCATGCTTCTTAGCGCCGTCCTTGACTTCGAGGGTCACGAAATAGCCGATTTCAAGGGCTACGAGGATTGCGAATAGGAGGGGAAGGAAATTCAGGGACGATTTGGGGTCTCCGAACAACGAGTTGGTGATTAGCGCGAGGGCGAGCGTGCCTGCAAGCACAAGGGCCTGCATGGGCGTCTTCCGGATATTCTCGCGGAGCTGCTCGAGCATCATTTCACGATGTCCCGGAACTGCGATTTGAACTCGGCCACTTCTTTCTTTATCTCGTCCAGCTTCTCTAAGACGAGCTTTCCCGGTTCGCCCTTTTTTGTCCGGACATATATTTTCGGCTCTCCCAGAAGCGGGTGCTCCACCTTGAACGAGGCAAATTCAACGTCCTTGTCTTCGCTGAGTTTTTCAGCCAGCAGCTGGGCTAGCGACTGGTCCGCTCCCTTGAGTTCCATCTCCAGCACGTTCTTGTCGTTTGTGAGTATTTTCACGTCCATATAAAACCCTCCAAGATTTTTTTGCAAGTATTTTAGTAAGCCCCTTCCCTTCCGCCCGGGCCCGGCCTCCTGCCGAAGCTCCTGCGAGGTCCGCCGCTCCTCTCACGGCCTCTGAATCGGTCGCCCCCTCCGCCGCGGAACTCCCTTCTCGGGAACCGCTCGCGGCGCTCTTCTTCAGGCGGCGGTGCCTCGCCCTCTTTCAGGGGCAGCTTCCGCCTTTCCTTCCAGAAGCATTTGGGGCAGATGAAAATCCGCTCACGCTCATCCATCCGGCGCCTGCATTTGGGGCAGAAAGCGCAGAGGACGCCGCAATCGCCCGGGAATATGCTAATCTCGTAGCCCGTCTTCTCGACCTTCTGGATTTTCGCCTTTATGATATCGCCTATCTTGACCTCATCGCGCAAATCCCGGACATAGCCGCTCCGGATGGCTGTGACCGGGAGGACGGCCTCGAATTCCACACCCCTGCCCTTGCCTTCGGCTTCCTCGACGCTGATGCATCCGCCGATGGCCTTGTTCGGGCTGGCCTTGATAATCACGCAATAGGAGCTCATCCCCACAACCGGCTGCTTCAGCGAGCGGCCCTGGCGCCTGACTTCGGCCTTTCCGGGAACGCTCGCATTCTCGCCGACTCCTGCGGAGTAGACCTCGTCCTTTTCCGTATAGGTGTTCTCGCCCGGCTCGGCCTCTTCAGCGCTCGAGAGGTGGTCTCCAGGCAGGACTAGCTTCTTTTCCATGAAAATGCCTCTGGTGGTCAAATAGGAATTACTATTGAAAAGGAAGAGTTTTTAAACATGAATTAAGCGTTTCTCTTCTGGAAGACGCTCCATGTGTGATATGAGATGAAAAGGCCTATCCTTGTGCTGTGTATCGACCGCGACAACGACCTTTTCGAGAAGGGCAAGGTCAGCGGGCCCCTTGTCGGGCGGGAGAGGAGCCTCCAGGGGGCGATAGCCCTGTCGCTTGCCGACCCTGAGGACCCGGATGCGAACGCGATATTCTACTCAATCAAGATATACGACCAGATGCGGGCTGACAACCACAATGTGGAGGTAGTCACGCTCACAGGCGACAAGAAACTCGGCTACAGGGCAGACAAGGAAATCAGCTCGCAGCTCGACAAGATAATCCGAGATAAACCCCGCTTCCTGTGTGCTTATTTCCGACGGAGCATCGGATGAGGAGATTCTACCAATCATCAAGTCGCGCCTGAAAGTGGACTCGACGAAAGTCGTGTTCATCAAGCAGGCAAAGGAGCTCGAGAAGACGTATTTCGTCATACTCGAGAAGCTGCGCGACCCGCACTTTGCAAAGACGATAATCGGTATTCCGGCCCTCCTGCTCCTCCTCACAGCGGTCTCCATCCACCTTGGGATGGGATGGGTGCCGATAGTAGCTGTGGTTGCGGTCTACGCCCTGCTCCGCGTCTATGGAGTCGAGGACTGGTTCATCGACGTCTTCCGGGATTTTAGGTTCTCTTTCGAGCGCACGAGCTGGATAGGGTACATCGGAGGGGCGACAGTGTTCATGATTGGCATCTTCGTCGGCTATCAGACGCTGCAGAAGGGAATCGCCCTCGGCCTGCCAAACGACAAGCTGATTGCGCTCGTGGTCGGAAGCGTGAGCTGGATATCATTCACCGCCCTGCTGCTGGTACTCGTAGGCAAGAGCATCGACTCGCTGATGGAGAAGAAGAAGTACAAGATAACGAAATACATGCTGTATTCGGCCGCGCTCGCCCTGTCGACCCTGGTCGTCCTTGTCGGCAGCAGCTGGATCGCGAACCTGAACGAGCCGTATATAGATTTCGGGACATTCCTGTTCACAATCGCGTTCTCGCTCGTCCTGGGCTACCTCGCGACATACATCGTCAACTGGTACCGCAAGGAGGTATTGACTGAGATGAAAATAGAGGGCAAGGAGGCTATTTCCGAGCGGGGCACCTACCTCGGCAAGATAGTCGGAATCGACGCGAGGCACGGCAAGATAGTCATCCAGACGATTTTCGAGAAGCGATACTCGCTTCCGATGTCGGCTGTGAGCTCGGTTGACGAGAATGTGGTATTGAAATCCGGGGAGTGAAGTGGATTGGAAAAAAAGAATCGGACGATTGCCTGGAGATCCGCGAGGATCGCATCGGCGCTTTTCGTGCTGGCCGCAATCGGCGTGCTCATCATGCCCGAAGCCTGGATAATATTCACGAAAGCGACTGTCCAGATGGGCATCTGGCCGTTTGCCGGGGAATTCGGATGCAGCCCTGAGATGGAGCCGTGCTGCCTTGAAGGGTACAACACGACCGCGATGACGGACAAATGGGCGGATGCGAGCCCGCCGATAATCTGCAGGTATTTCCGGTATCCTGTCAAGGAGTACCTCATAACGCTGGCGATAGTATCGCTTGTCGTGGCCGCCGTGGCGTATGCGTTCCACACGCGTGCCCCGGAGGACGAGGGTAAGGAAAAGGTCAGTCCGCCTGCGTCTTCATCTTCCTGAGAAGCTCTTTTTTCGCCTTGCAGTCCTTGAGCGCATGCTTGAGGACTTCGGATATGCTGGTAACCTTGATGATTTCTATCATCTTGGCCCTCTCCTTAGGCAGGTAGACGTCCTGACCGTTGGCCTGCGGGATTAGGACCTTCTTTATCCCTGAATCAATGGCGGCCTCTATCTTCCCGTTTATTCCGCCGACCGGCAATACCCTTCCCCGGACATCGAGCGAGCCGGTCATCGCAACGTCCTGCCGGACTGGTATGTCCGAGAGTGCTGATATCACAGCGACCGCCGTGGAGATTGACGCGCTATCGCCCTCGACGCCTTCGTATGTCTGGAGGAACTGGATGTGCAGGTCGGTGCGCGCAATGGCCGTGCCGATGTACTTCTTGAAGATGGCGGACACGTTGTCCACCGCCTCCTTGGCAATCACTCCCAATTTTCCTGTCGCTATCACGCGCCCTTCCGAACGGGATGCTGCGGGCGTGGCCTCTGCGACAATCGGGAGGACCAATCCTGCGCGGGAATCGCCGAGGACCGCCAGGCCGTTCACGCGGCCCACTTCGGCCCCGCTTGTGACGATTGTCTGGTATTCCCTCTTGTGCTCGATCATCTTGGCCCCAAGCTGGCTCTCGATGGACTTGAATATCTTGCCTGCTTCAAGCACTTCTTTCTTTGTGACGAGCGCAAGCCCTTTTTCGCGCGCGATGTCGCCTGCGGCGCGTACAAGGCCGCCAAGCTCGCGCAGGTTCAATGTGAACCGCTTGCGCCTGCCGGACATTCTCCGCGCCTCCTCTATTATCTCGGAGACGGCTTCGGCGTTGAAGTGGGGGATTTTGCCATCGCGCGCGACTTCCTGCGCGATGAAACGTACGAGATTCTTCTCGTTTTCTGGCGTGTCTTCCATGGTGTCTTCCACATAGACCTCGTAGCCGCCGCCCCGTATCCTGGAGCGGAGCGCGGGGTGGATGTGCGCCATGTCAGGCAGGTTCCCTGCCGCGACAAGGACGAAATCCGTGGGCACCGGCTGCGTCTTCACAAGCGCCCCGGAGCTCATCTCGCTCTGGCCTGTGATGGGATACTTCTTTTCCTGCATGGCTGTAAGTATCTCCTGCTGCCAGTTGAGCTTCATCGATGCGATTTCATCTATGAAAAGCACTCCCTTGTTGGCCTGGTGGATGGCGCCTGCCTCTACGCGGAGGTGTGCGGGGGTGCCCAGGCCACCCGATTGCAAGGGGTCGTGACGGCAATCGCCGAGAAGGGAGCCTGCGCGCGAGCCCGTCGCATCAATAAACGGCGCGGCCGAGCGTTCGGTGTTGTCGACAATAAGCTTGGGGGTCGTCTGCTCGGTTATCATCAGGCGCTTCCCGAGGCCTGCAGTCGCATTGGATATTATGAAGAGAAGGCCGAGGCCGAGCACGGTGACTACGGCGAGCATCTTCACATTTTCGGGGATTTCTGTGGCAAGGACCAGTGCGAGTATCACGAGGCCGGCCAGGCCGATGATGATTGTCGATGATGGGCCCTTGGGGGCTTCTTCGCGCGGCTTCTGGTATTGCGTGATGCGCCGCCCGAGGCCAGCACGCAGCTGCTTGTGCGAAGCCGCCGCGGCAGGGATGGGCTTATCGCTCTTTTCTGGCTCTTTGGATGGGCCCCTCTTAATCCGCTCGAGCTCCTTTGGCGAGAAGAACCGCTCCAGCTTGTTTTTCCTGATGTATTCGAAATCCGGATGCGTCTTGATTATCCGCACCATCGGCTGGTTCTCGTTGTTGGGGTTCGGGTATACCAGGACGTCCTCAAGTTCCGCCCCCTGCATGAGCTCTGCCATCGCCTGCGCCATCATGCTTTTACCGGTGCCGGGCGGGCCTATCAGAAGGACGTTTCGTTTCTGCCTTGCAGCCTTCTTTATTATGTCGACGGCCATGTCCTGCCCGATTATCTGGTCAATCATCCGCTCCGGGACCTTGACCTCTGATGTGGATTTGATTTTCATTGCAGTATCACTCTGAGATATGGGCGCGCTGGGGGTATAAATTCCTTTCTAGGGCTTGAAGGCACCTTAGGATACGACGCGAACGCCCGAAAACGCCATCCTTGGGGCAATCAATATGCGTCATCATGGTGCGAAAAGCACAGAAGACGCACCGTCTTCGTCTCTTCGATAACTTCGTAGATAAGCACGAAACAGTTCATGACATGCACCCTTCTCTTGTTCTGGAGAGGTTTCCTGAGGGGCTTGAAGTGATTGGGCATCTCTAGAATCTGGATTATCTTTTTCCTGAGGGCTTCCTCGAGGACTGGGTTCTTTCTGCAAAGCTTCGCTATCTCTTTTTTGCAGTCCACCGACAGCTCAAGAGAATAAACCATCCAATCACTTGAATATCTCGTCCACGCTCTTGGCCCGGATGGGTTTCCCTTTGCCTCTTTTCCCGACTTCCTTCACGAAATCCAGCCGCATCTGCTTCTCGTCGACCGGGTGCCAATCATTATTGTCCATCCACCAGAGGTCTTCTTCTGTGAAAGGCTCTTTTTCGATGAACTTCCTGAGAAGCTCGAGTTTCTTGATTTCAACGAGTTTTGCGAGTATGGCCTTGCGTATCACTTCGCTCCATTTGATTTCAGAGCGGTTTTCCATCTCGTGCTTGACATCATCCGGCACATAAAGCGTTACATTGCTCATACAAATAAATATGTGGATACAAATATATAATACTTTTTATGACACGACTCGCACGTCCCTGAACGCCATCCTGGGCGCGATGAGAGAGCCGTATACCTTCTGCTCACTCTCGACGGCTTCTATATTCGCGAACATGTCGAAAACGTTGCCGCTGAGCATGAAGCCCTTGAGGGGCTTCTTCTGGCCCTTGTCGACAAGATATGCGGCGCTGACTTCGAGCCCGATGTCGCCGGTGGTCGGGTTCGCCGTGTGCGAACCATGGGCCGAGCGGATTTCAAGGTGCCTCCCGATGGCCGCAAGGTCGTCCCAGTCACCGGGAGCGATGATGAGGTTCGACGCGCCGATTCCGGGGGGGGAATCATAGGAGCCTCGCATGCAGGAACCGGAATCCTTCACATTGTCGAGCGCGGCCGTCTCGCGGTCGTAGAGGAATGATTTTACTTCTCCCTTTTCAATGAGCGCACGGCGTTCAGACGGAGTCCCCTCGTCATCGAATGGCCGTGCGCTTATCCCCGGAGCGAGGGCGTCGTCGTAGATGCTGAGCTTTTCGGAGAACCGGTATTTTTTATCGGCCAGTTTGGTTATCCCCCTCCTCTTCCAGTCCCCGGAAAGGGACGGGAGCAGGGTTTCGATGAGGTTCTCGAGCGCCTCGGGCCCCATGACGATTGTGTATGTTCCGCTTTCAGGCTTGCCAGCCTTTCGCATGGAGGATGCCATCTCGGCGGCCTTTAGCCCATATTGCGCCACGTCTTTGGGAACGTGGTGCGATGACGCATAATGGAATCCGAACCCGTCATCATGCATGCATTCGACATACATCGAGAAGACCGTTTTTGCATAGGAGCCGGAGAGTCCCTCGCTGTTGTCCAAGCGTATATTCGTACGCTCGAGCGAGCTGATGACCCGCGGCTTCCCCCCGAGTGAGGATGCGGCTTCCCTCGCCTGGTCCACGAGCATGCGCAGCGGGCCTGCATCTTCAAGGTCCACCGAAGAATCAAGAATATCCGGTATTTTGTAATCCCCTTTCGGGGCGAATGTGAAGCCGCTCCGGACAGCGAACCTGGAGAGCGATTTCGCCTGCGCTAGGGTATTTTGTATTTCAGATTCGTGCTGGCAGTGCCCGAAGCCGATGCGCCCGCCTTCAAGCACGCGCACGGCGAATCCGGTGGACGAATCGGATTCTTTCGTCTTCAGCTCTCCGCCGCTATACGAAAGCCGGATGGCATTCGAATCGAAGCGGAAAATCTCGTTCCCGGGCATACCGGTTTTAATCTTCGCAGGGCATTTTAAACATATGAGGGTTTTCATTGCAGTTCCGGTTCCCGTGGAAATCCGGCAGAAGGCCGCCCTGCTTGGGAAGGAGCTTGCGGGCGATGGAATCCTGCCCGTTGCTGCAGGGAACATGCATCTCACGCTGAAATTCATTGGAGAGGTGGACGAGCGAGGGCTCGAGGAGATTAAAAAGCGCCTTGAGGCGGTGCGTTTTAGGAAATTCCACTGTGAGATAAAGGGGGTCGGGGTGTTTCCCAAAGAGGATTTTGTGCGCGTCGTATGGGCCGGAGCGCAAAGCAGACATGCGCTGGAAGCGCTCGCGAAGGATGTCATCGGCGCCTTGAAAGGATTCGGCAAGGATGAGAATTTCACAGCCCATCTGACAATCGCCCGCGTGAAAAGGAAGGTGGATTTCCACGCATTCCTGAAAACGCACGAAATGGAGTCGCTTGGCTCTTTCGAAGTCGCGGAATTCCACTTCATCCAAAGCGTCCTTGGAGGCGGCGGGCCCGAGTACTCGCTGATTGCATCGTACCGGGCGGAGGATTCCGATGCTTGAGTTCCTCCCCGCAATCGGCTCCCTGCTCGCGTATGGTTCCATGGGAACCGTTTCGAAAAAGGGGATATGGGATGTTGGCAGGCATAAGGCCATCGTGTATTCATACCTGTTCCTTGTCGCGCTTCTCCTGGCCGGCGCGCTGGTAATCGGCCTGGGCATATCGTTTCCGATGTCGCTTGCCCCGTTATATGCAATCCAGATAGCAATCGGAGCCCTCGGCGCGATAGCGGAATACAAAGCGATGAGCATGGGGAGAGCGAGCGTCATCGTCCCGATTGGCCGGATTAGCAGTGTCATCGTG
This sequence comes from Microcaldota archaeon, assembly GCA_043800955.1. Classification (GTDB taxonomy): domain Archaea; phylum Micrarchaeota; class Micrarchaeia; order Anstonellales; family Bilamarchaeaceae; genus Bilamarchaeum. The sequence continues at coordinate 13,188 of JAZDMN010000012.1, read as the reverse complement.
CTGTTATTGAGCATATTGGTCCTCGCTGAGGCCCCGGGAGCCCTCCAGGTCATCGGCTCGCTCATGATACTGCTGGCCGCCCTCGTGATTGCGAGGGATGAAGGAGGCCGGTTCAGCCTGGAACCCTGGATGCCGTACCTCGCGCTTTCGATAATCTGCCGCGCGTACTATTACACCTCGATAAAGAGCTTTGTGGCGGCCCTGGGCCCTTACCAGGCCAGCCTTTTCCTTGAAATCGGGATAGCCGCGTTTATAATAGGTTTCCACGCAATCCGCGGAAAGGAGCTCGCCCTGCCCAAGCAAAGGCGAGATATGCTCCTCCCGCTTTCTGCCGGCGCCCTTCTGTTTTCCGGCTCCATTTTATACAGCACGTCCGTCTCGTGGATAGGCGCGGGGCTGACATCCGCGATTTATTCTGGAACCCCGATAGTCAACACTATTCTGGCTTACCTGTTCCTTGGCGAGAAGCTGGATATGGCAAAATACGCGGCAATTGCGCTCATGGTGCTCGGGCTCGCTATGATATTCGCATAACGCATCAGTTTTCCTGCGGATATCTGATGGCGATATGGCTGGCAGACAGGAAAACAGCGGCAAATGCTCCGGAAAGAGACGGACAAAAAAAGAAAATAGAAACAAAAAATTCACTTCGTCGCTGCCCGCTTTCTCCAGAAAAAGATTGCGAGTGCCAGCAACAAGAGGAGCGAAATTCCGATTACGATGGGCATGATATCCGAACTTGCGCCTGTCGGCTTATCGGGCTCTTCGCTCTGGGCTTTGGGCATGGCTTTGACCTCGATTATCTTTAGCGTCAGTCCATCCTTGAGCAGGGCTACCTTGTATGTGCCCTGGAGGCTTAGCGGAAAGCTGATAGTGCCGTTCTCGTCGGTCGTGCCAGTGCTGTTCTTTCCGGATGGGTCTGTGACGACATAGTCGCAGTTCGCGCAGGGCTGGCCGTTCTCGGTCGCACCGCACGTCTTATTATCCCCTACAATGCCCTCGGTCGGGCAGATGACTTCGCCCTGCACGCATTTGTGGTTAATGCACTCGTATCCTTCCTGGCAGGACGGGCATCCATCTTCGGTGCCGCATTCATAGCCATATGCCACGAAAGAATGGTTCGATATCTGGCCGCAGCCGCCGGCAGGCACATCCTCGCATGAGCCGGTGTTGTTGGTTGGCATATTACAGTATTGCGTCTGCGAACAATCGAGGTTCGAGCTGCATCCTCCTTCCTCAGGAGGCTGTTCCTCCTCGGGAAGCTGGGGAGGACTGCATTGGCCGCAATCAATAAGTTCCAAAGTGACTGTCTCGGAAGGGTAGCCAGAACTGGCCACCTTCACGTCCACCTTCATCCCGCAGCCGTCGAAAATGAACTGGCCGTCATCGCCCGTATCGCCCGAGTCGACCAAGTTGGCCGTAGGGACGTCTTTGACCGACACATGCGCACCGGAGACGTTTTCGCCTTTGGCCGTGACGCTCACGACATTGCCATCGCAAGAGGGGTTAACCAGGACTTGCAGGATGTTTTGCGTATCGTCATCATCACCACCGTCAGGCGGCCCGGGCTGGGGAATAGGAGCAGCCGAAAGAAAAAACGCCAAAAAAATCAGGACCGTAAATATTGTCATCAGTCTCATGGTGGATAATTCGGCAGGAGACTATTTAACAGATTCTGTAACCTGCGAAAACCGGAAAATTGGGAAAAAAATTAGAAAATTGGGAAATTATAAAAAAATATAAAAAAAGGAAAAATCAGTTCGCAAGGGCATCAAGTGCAAGCTTGAGCTTCGCGTACTCCGGGCTCGCAACGATGAGGTATGTCTTGCTGTCCGAAGACAGACCCCAGGTGTAGCTCGAGCCGCTGGCGGCTGCGGAGACCTTCTCCTTGCTCACTTTCGAGGCATCCACGAGGATGTAGAAGGTCGGGGTTCCGGCCCTGCCGGTGTTCGCGCCCGAAACTGCCTGCCAGTCGGCGGTCATGTCGTCTACGGTGCTGACATACGTGTCGCCATCGACGCACGCGCCGAACGCAGCCTGGTCGAGGCCCGAGATGTTCTGCGCAAGGAGCTTCAGGTTAGCCTTCGAGTACTTCCCGTCGTTCTCCTCAGGGGTCTGCGCCACGAACAGGGCGTCGTGCATCTCCCAGTACTTGTCCTGGGCGTTCGCGCACATCGCCGCGTTCGACGCGTCTATCGACTCCTGCCCGAGGAATGCGACCGGGTAGTGCCTGAACGAGGCCTTCCCGGTCTTGACATACTCGGTTTCAACCTTTTTAACTACCCCGATTATCGGGCCGTATTGCGAAGCGTATGCATCCGCCCACGGGGAGCCGTAAGCCATCCCGCAGAACGGGCACTGGTAGTCCGAGAACTCTACGACTGTCACCGCGCCGGATGTCGAACCCATTATGGGGGAGGACGATAGCAGCGACGGGATCTGCATGACCGTCACGGCGTTATCGCCGCTCGTGTTGCCGCTGGCGTTCCCAGTCTGACCCCCGGTCGTTCCGCCGGTGTTGTTATTGCATGGGGCGCAGACGGTCTGCTGGCATTTGATGATGCCGAAACCCTGAGTCATCACAGAAATGACGACCAATACCGCCATGCCTATTATTAGTATCCCATAGAACAGGTCCTTGCTCAGTGTAACTGTGTCCGCTCCTTTCTCTGACAATAAATCACCTCTCTGATTTTAAAGAAAAAACATGGGATTATCCGTGCGCCTCATATTTAATTGTTTTGAAATGTTCTGGTCGCCCCAGCGAAAGATAAAAAATATGCGCATGAAATAGCTTCCTGCTGGTTTTATGACAACACTCGATCGCGCGATAATCGCTTCTTATGAGAAGGATGGCAAGAGGTTCGAGCTTTACGTCGACCCGGATGCGGCATACGCCTATGTGGAGAAGCGCAAGTCCGATGTCAAGAATATACTTGTGGCTGAGGAGATATACGAGGATGCGAAAAGGGGGGAGAAGGCCAAGGCCACCGACGTGCAGAAGGTTTTCCACACGACAGACCTCATGGCCATACTCGAATTCATCCTCAAGAACGGGGAGGTCCAGCTGACAACCGAGCAGAGGAGAAAGAAGATCGAGGAGAAGCGGAAACAGATTCTTGCGATTCTGCTGCGCGAGGCCATCGACCCGAGGACCAAGGCGCCGCATACACAGATTCGGCTAGAGCAGGCCATGGAGCAGGCGAGGATACATGTCGACCCCTTCAAGGACCCGCGCGAGCAGATTGAGGAGGTCGTGAAGGCCTTGCGGCCGATAATACCTATGAAGTTCGAGAAGATGAAGATTGCGGTTAAGGTGCCGGCTATTTTCGCGCACAAATGCTACGGCACGCTCAAGAACTACGGCATCGAGAAGGAGCAGTGGCTCAGCAACGGGGACCTCGTAGTGGTTGTCGAAATTTTCGGCGGGCTCCAGGGCGAATTCTACGACAAGCTGAACAAGCTGACGGTAGGCCAGGTCGAGACTAAGATTCTGTCACAGTGAGCAATCGTCCGACCCTGAATTTCTACTCCACTACCCCAAGTATTCCGTCTATATCCTACGTTTGAGCCGGCCTGCGGGATGCTGCGACTGCGCTCACTATCGGGTCCGCATCCCATTTATGGTAGTCTATCCCCGCCGCGGCCATCTTTTCCTGGAGGAATGAGAGAGCGGCTGAAGCCGAATCCGTGGACAGCAGTGAATCGAATGTGCCGGCCCCGAGCCTTGCGTCGATACGGCTCCGGACCTCGGTGAAGTCTCCGCTAAGGTATGCCATCCTGAGGTAGGTCGAATCCTCTCCGAGCACCGCGCCCATGTAGACCCATACGAGCGTTTCGGGCGGATAGCTGACCATCGTAGGGGAAATGCCATCTTGCCGGGTAAGGAGCTGAGCGAAATATTCGGTACCCCCTTCGTGAAGCTTCCAACCCGGTTTTGAAAACACCGGAGTTTCGCCGTCCCTCCAGCGAATATCCATACCGCCGCCCAGATAGGCGGCGTAATGCAGCATTTCGTGCAGCACCAGGCACTCTGAGTTCGCTTCGCTAAGCCACCGGATTGAGGAGTTGGTGAAGTTGATGCTGTTTGTGCTGCCGAAGTAGATGCCATCCTCGCCGATGTTGCTTGCCCCGGCAGTGGCTACGGGGGGCGTCTGGGTGAAGCGCGAGTAGAGTTCCTCGCCTAAAAACCCGGAGTCCAGGATGGGAATCGCCCGCTGGACCCAGCCTGAGAGCGCATCGTCCGTGATGTGGGAAGGGGGGTGGCGGGTCGCCTGCGACTCTGCTTCTTCCGCGTAAGCGTCCACTTCTTCCTGGGTGTATACTATCGGAGGACTAGGGTGCCCGCCTTCCAAGACGGCATACCGCGCTTCCGGATCCATCCGCTCATTCCGGAGCCTGTCACGAATGGATGTCAGAGCGGAGTCTCCGAGCATATGTTCGGGTGATACGCCTGCCTGCTCCCTTCCGAGCCTTCCAGGCAGGCCGACACGGATCTCATCCGGGATATCCGGCCTTTCTTGACCGGGCCTTCCGGCCTTTGGCGGACCCGCGGGATTATTGAGAAATTCTGATACCGCAAGGGCCTGCAAATCGACAGTGCGCATCGAGTCCATAGCCCGCACCGCAGACCTCTCAAGCACCACCACATGGCCGGGTTGAGGCACGGCGCTTAGCACGTTTCCTGCATTGGATACGGTCTGGTTAAGCGCCGCAGCGGCGGTTTGCGCAGACTCCCCCACGCTTTTATAGACCATTCAAACCGGCCTCTCGGACTCGAGCTTCTTGCATAATACGACATACGATTTCAGGCGGATGAAACGGGAGACTGCATCCTGCGGCCCAGAAATAGATTCCTTCTCCCAACCCGTTAAAAGGTCATATGAGCGCCGCAAATAGCGGATTGTCGGCTCAAGCGCGGCCGGCTTGCTCCTGGCCCCGTCCCATTCTGAAAGCGCTACGTCGATGGCTGAAAGGGAGCGGCTCACTGTCTGCTGGGTTTCCCGCTCGACCTGCTCAGCCCGCTGCTGGATGATATCCATCTGCTCCTGCGTCGGATAAACCGTCATGTTAAACATCCCCCGATAGCAAATATAAATCGAACGAACACAGTCGGGTGATAGCCCGTTTAAAAATCTTTCTTTCCATAGTCTGTTCGGATAGAGAAACAAAAGGGAAAATAGCTGTTGCTAATTCCTGGTTTTAATTGAAGAGCCACGGCCTTCACGAGTTATTGGAGGCGGGCTGCACAGAGGTTTTTTATGGAACGGAGAATCATTTTGCCGGGCGAGAAAATCGCCGAAGGCAGGATTAACGCCCCGAACACGTTCTTCGACGGGGCCTCCACATACGCCGCGGTAATCGGCATGATGGATGACGAAGGGCGGTACATACCGCTGGAGAACAGGTACAGGCCGGTCGTCGGCGACGTGGTCGTCGGTATGGTCACTGATGTGCGCCACGCTGGATACGAGGTGGACCTGGATCTGCCCCATGGCGGGTTCATCCCCACACGGGATATCCGGCTCACGCTGCAGCTTGGCGATTTCGTCATCTGCAGGGTCAAGTCCGTGAACGAGGTCGGCGATGTCGACCTTGGCGAGGTCCGGAGGCTGCCGAAAGGCAAGATAATCGAGTTCCCTTCGGCCAAGGTGCCGAGGCTGATTGGCAAGAAGAGCAGCATGATAGGGCTCCTCAAGGACTACACCGGCGGGGACATCATGGTAGGCAACAACGGATACGTCTGGATGAGCGAGCGGAGCAACATGCCGCTGCTGCTGAAAGCGATAGCGATGATTGAGAGGAAGGCGCACAAGTCGGGGCTTACCGACGAGATGGCGAATTTCCTCAAAAAGGAGGCCGGCGACATTGTGAAAAGGGAGCCGGAAAGCGGCGAGGAGCCCCGCGAAGAGGGGTCCAATTATTCGGTTGAAGGTGAGAACTATGGCCAGCAGTGAAGGAAAGATACCGCTTATAATAGACGGTAAACGGATCGATGGCAGGGACATGGAAGACCTCCGCAGCCTGCGCATCGAAGTTGGGGTCATACCCGAAGCGGACGGCTCTGCCTTCGTGGAGTGGGGCGGCAACAAGATTGTCTGCGGCGTTTATGGCCCGCGGGAATGCATACCGAGGCACGGGGCGAGCCCGTACCACGCGTTGATAAAATGCAGGTACATGATGTCGCCCTTCGCTTCGCTCGAAGAGCACAGCAGGAGTGGGCCCTCGAGGAGGAGCACCGAGCTTTCGAAGGTCATCAGGGAGGCCTTCGAGAACCTGATTATCGCGGAGAAGTTCCCGAACACCCAGATTGACGTTTACATCGACGTCCTGCAGGCAGACGGAGGAACGAGGACCGCGTCCGTCACGGCAGCCGCGGTCGCGCTTGCAAACGCCGGCATCCCGATGAAGGATATGGTGGCTTCGGTCGCTGTAGGAAAAGCCGGCGGCATGCTGGCCGTCGACCTGAACAAGCTCGAGGACAACTTCGGGCAGTCGGACGTGCCGTTCGCGATTTCGCACAGGGACAGGAAAGTGCTTCTCCTGCAGATGGACGGCCTACTCACACGCGAGGAGGTCATCAAGATGCTCGAGATGGCCGAGCGCGGATGCGACAAGGTGCACGAAGTGCAGGCGGATGCCCTCAAGAGGTTCTATGAGAAGGGCGATGAAGAAACAGTAAAGTGGTGATATTTATGGGAGAAGAAGTCAAGGATATCATAATGTCCAATATCCGAAGGGACATAATGAACAATACGCTCTCGAAGGGCGTTCGATTCGACGGCAGGAAATTCGACGAATACCGCCGCATCGAGGTCCAGAAAGGCGTGATAAAGACCGCCGAGGGCTCGGCAATGGGCAAAATCGGCGAGACACTTGTCCTCGTCGCCATAAAATTCGATGTCGTAAAGCCGTTTGCGGACAGACCGAAAGAAGGGGTCCTGATTACGAACTCTGAGCTGCTTCCGACCGCGTCGCCTGGTTTCGAACCCGGGCCGCCGAACGAGGACTCGATAGAGGTCGCCCGCGTCGTGGACAGGGCTCTGCGGAGCGCAGAATGCGTGGACCTGAACTCGTTTTTCATAGAGGACGAAAAGGTCCTGGGGTTGTATGTCGACCTCTACGTGCTCAACCACGCCGGGAACTACACCGACACCGCGACGCTCGCGGCCACGGCAGCGCTCCTGGACACGAAGATGCCAAAAATCGAGAATAGCAAGATTATCCGCGGCGAGTACACCGGGATGCTGAACCCGACCAAGCTGCCCGCTACGACGACGATGGTCAAGATCGGCGACAACTGGCTGGTAGACCCCTCGCGCGACGAGGAGCGCGTGCTCGAAACCGCCCTCACGATAGGCACGACTGAGGGATATGTCTGCGCCATGCAGAAGGGGAAGGGCTCGCTAAGCAAGGACGAGCTTGTTTCGGCGATGGACATAGCTTTTAAAAGAGGAGACGACATAAGAAACATTCTCAAGGGCTAGGCCCATTCAAGCGTCTTACCGGCGTAAAACCGACTGACGTTTGATGAAAATTTTACATAAGCAGGAACGGAGGAAATTTTCATGTATACAGCCAGGTACGGTGCATCGATTCGGAAGATGGTCGACAAGGCAATCAAAGCCAAGCAGACCCGCTACGAATGCCCCAAATGCAACAAGCTCAAGCTTGCGCGCAAGGGCACGGCCATGTGGACCTGCCGGGGATGCGATGCGAAGTTCGCAGGCGCCGCCTACTCGTTCAGGAGCGAGGCCGGCGAGATTGCAGCGCGCATCATCGGAGAATACTCCAAGACGGTTTGAAATCGTCTGTACGGAGTAGACCGGACGAAGTTTGATGACCAATTGAAGCAAAGCTTCAATGGTCCATTGGAGCGCAAAGCGCTCCAATCGGAAATTTTACAGGAGTAGGAACGGAGGAAATTTTCTATGGGAGAATACAAAGACCCGAAGACCGGTGTTTCGGTTGCAGTCACCGGAGAGAAGTTCGCCTTCCCCACGTCCGGGGCCAAGATTCTGCTGAAATCCAGGCCCCCGATAGCCAAGGAAGTAGCGACCGATTGATTTTTTTTATTTCATATCTCATTTTTATTCATCAATGGATTATGTGATTTGGTGCGCCCAGGATGTACACCACCAGCCGTTATGCCTCTAAGGATACGCGCGCCCTAGCCGGGGCGATGGCAAAAAAATGCGGCGAGCGGTACGTGGCGCGGGGCAAGAAGACGATAGCCGGCCTCGCCACCGATGCCAGGAAGCTCGGGGATGCGACGGTGTCCGTCATCGAGGAGAAGAAGGGTAAGGCTGAGCGCATCTCCGTGATTGAGGTCGACGAACTCGGCCGCTGGCGGTTCAAAGAGGAAAGGCTTTTGAACTCAACTGAGAAATAAATGGAAGCGGAGGTTTTGCTCGTGAAGGCCAGATGCAGCATCGAGGTGGCGTTTCCGGACGGAAAGGCCGCGCAGGCCGCGAGGGCAAGCGTCTCCCATGAGGGGGATGTCGGAAACCGCTCGAAAACAAATATTGAAATCAAAGGAAACACGCTCACACTCGGCATAGAGGCTGACGATATCGTCGCTTTGAGGGCAACGGTGAACGCATTCCTGCGGGCATTCCAGGTGTTCGAGGGCGTAGAAAAGGAAGAGGTGCAAAAATGAAAAAGGAACAGGAAGATCTGAACAGGGAGCTTATCGAATACGAGAACATGGAAAAGCAGCTTGAAGTCCTGCTCATACAGAAACACCAGCTCCAGATTCAGCTAAACGAGATAAAGCACGCCATTGATGAACTGAAGAAGGCCAAGGGAGAGGTGTACCGTTCGGTTGGCTCGATTCTGCTCCACACGACAAGGGAAACCGCTGAAACAGACCTCAAGGAGAGGAACGAGCTGATAGACGTCAAGCTCAACGCTATTTCCAAGCAGGAGGAGAAGCTCCGCACGATGGTCGTAGACACCCAGAAGAGGCTCCAGGAGAGAATGAAGGGATATGCAAAAGGCGGAGCACCCTGAGGTATTCCGCGGATTCCTCGCAAAATACGCCAATGCCAAAGTGGCTATAGCCACCCACAACCGGGCGGACACCGACGCCATCGCTTCCGCGTTCGCCCTTAGCAAGGCTATCCCGGGAAGCGTAATCTGCAGCGACGAGGAACCCAACGAAGGGGCAAAGGTGCTAATCGGGAGGCTGGGCATCAAGACCGTTCCCCTTGCGTCATTGAGAAAGGAGGATTTTGCCGGCCTTGCTGTCGTAGACACAAGCGCGTACACGCTCATCCCAAATGCAAAGGGATGGAAGCTGATTCTGGTAGTCGACCATCACCGGAGCGACGGGCGGGACATGAAGGGCGAATTCGAGATACTCGACCCTGATTCTCCATCCGCATCCGAGATAATCGCGAACCTCATAGAAATAGGACCGGATGTGGCTTTCGCACTGTCTGTCGGGATTATCGCCGATGCTGCGCGCTTCAAGTCCGCAAGGGCAGAAACATTCGACACCCTTGGAAGGCTCATGAAAGCCGCAAAGGCGGAATACAGGGAGCTTCTTGAGATTGCCGAGCCAGACCCCAAGCCGGAAACCCAGCTTGCGATACTTACCGCGATGAAAAGGATTGAGTTCGTCTATGCCGCAGGTTATATCATTGCCACCACCGAGGTCGGAAGCAACGAGAGCGACGCAGCCTCGCTGATTGCCGACGCTGCGGATGTCTGCTTTGTGGCAAAATGGAAGGATTTCGAGAAGGAGACGCGGATTTCGGCCAGGGCAAGGAAAACGGTCGGCGTGCCGCTGAACAAGGTCATGGCGCAGGTCGCGGAAGTACTCGGGGGCGCAGGCGGGGGCCATGCGAAGGCGGCCGGGGCAGCCCTCAAGGCGCATACCGACGAATCGCTCAAGACCTGCGTGGAAGAGTTCATCCGTGCCGCGGAAAGCGGCAAGGGGAAAACGAGCGGCGGCTAAACGAGAATCGTCTCTTCCCGTTTCGGGCCAACGGAAACTATTTTTACCGGGGTGCCGAGCTTCTTCTCTATGTATTCGACATAATTCCTTGCGTTCCTGGGCAAATCAGCAAGCGACCTGCATTTGGTTATGTCACCTTCCCAGCCCGGAAGCGTCTCGTAAACCGGAACCGCCTTTTCGAGGCGGGGCTGGTCGAGTGGGAAATTTTCCGCCTTCTTGCCGTCTATCTCATAGGCGACTGCGACCTTGACTTCTTTGAGGTTGCTAAGCACATCGAGCTTTGTCAGCGCGATTTCAGTCACGCCGTTTATCATGCAGGTATATCGCAGCACGACGAGGTCGAGCCAGCCGCAGCGCCTGGGCCGGCCGGTGGTTGTACCGAACTCGTGCCCAACTTTCCGTATCGTCTCCCCCAATGAATCCGTGAGCTCGGTCGGGAACGGGCCTTCACCCACGCGGGTGGTGTATGCTTTTGCTATCCCGACCACGCCGCTTATTTTCTGCGGAGGTATCCCGGTCCCAGTGCAGCCGGCGCCGGACGTGGTGTTCGAGGATGTCACATACGGGAATGTCCCGTGGTCGATATCGAGCAATGCCCCCTGGGCGCCTTCAAGCAGGATGCTTTTCCTTTTCGCTATCGCTTCGTTGAGGACGAACTGCGTGTCCGCGATATGCGGCCTTATCGTTTTCGCGCATTTCATCAGGCCGGATATTATGGATTCGACTTCGAAGTCCGGAAAGCCGAGGGCTGAAAAAAGCTTCTTCTTGTGCGCGGCGATGCGCAAAAGCTTCTCCTTCAGCTCGCGCTCCGGGAGGAGCAGGTCGCAGGCGCGGATTGAATATGTCCGCGACGCCTTGTCAGAATATGCCGGGCCGATGCCTTTTTTTGTGGTGCCGATTTTCCCGGTCTGTTCCAGGGCCCCATCCATGGTAATATGCCATGGCAGGATGATGTGCGCGTTCGAACTCACAAAGAGCTTCTTCATCGAGTATCCGCGGGATTCAATCATCCCGATTTCGGAAACGAGCGTTTCGGGATTCGCCACGACGCCGTTCCCGATGACCTTCGTCTTTTCCGGGTAGAAGACGCCTGATGGGACAAGGTGGAGCTTGAACTCCTCATCGCCCTTTATGACCGTGTGGCCGGCGTTGTCGCCCCCGTTGAAGCGGACGATGTACTCGTAATCCTTGGCAAGCAGGTCCACTATCTTGCCTTTCCCCTCGTCCCCCCACTGGAGGCCCAGGATAAGCGTCACCGACATGAAGTGATTTGGGAAAGAAGGGAATATAAGGAATTGGGGGCGCTCCCCCGCGCGTTGCGCCTATGCCAAATCAGGAACTGAGCGCCTTCAGGGCCGCCTTGTTGTCCGATGCCCCGAGCAGGACGTAAGACAGCGTGGGGGTCATCGTGACCGAGAACGCATAGACCAGGTTCACGCCCTTGTCAGATATCTTCTTTGCCGCATCGGCCATCGTGCCCGGCCTGTTCTCGAGCTTGATTATTATTACCTCCTTCTCCATCGCGCTGACGCCGAGTTTCTTGAGGATAGGACGGATTTTCACGAGGTCGGCGTTCTCGACAATCAGGTGGGTGTTGATGCTCCTGTCCTCCGGGGGCATGATGATGCTTTTGATTCCAGCGCCTTCAAGGGCCTTTGCGACTTTTTCTACCTCCTTGAAGCTAGGTTTTTCCAAGAAAAGTTCTGTAACAATCCGGTCTTCATCCATCAGTCTCACCTGCCATTTTTTTCAAAAAATGTCTGCCAAGTATTGCCAACATTAATGTTATTAAAAGCGACGGTTGGTCGGGAATGTTTGGTTGACGGAATGGGGAAACGTCATCCGCCAATCCTGACGCCCCTGGCCTTTCCGACCTCTTCTGTGAGGCCGGCCCTGTGCGCGGGGCACCTGGTGAATACCTTCCTTTCCGGCTTCTGGATAGTGGCCTGGCTCCAGCCAAGCGATATAAGGGTATCGACTTCCGCCGAATGATTAGCCTTGCACTTATCGCACTTGACTTTCATATGTAATATAATGTTCGGACGTGTTATAAATAGACGATGCGGACTGGCGAGGGGTGTAATCGTCGTCGAGAAGTGGATAATTTCTGCGAGCCGGCAGGCTCGCAAATAAAAAAGAACGCTGTGTTCAAGAACGACGATTCGTTCTTGGACAGCCTTTTTTCTGAAAGAAAAAACGCTGACGGCAGGATTTGAACCTACAATCCCAGGGGGACCGGTTAGCTTGAACCACCTTTTTGGGGTGAAGCCCTTTTAGGCATCCCAAAAAGGGCTCTTCAAGACCGGCGCACTACCAGGTTGCACGCTTGCGTGCTAATCTTGGACGGAACGCCGTCCAAGAACTTTATGCGACGTCAGCTTGCGAACGAATGTGAGCAAGATGACGCCCATGGAACGGACCGCCGTTCCATCGGGCGTTGGCGTGAAAACACGCTATAGGGTTGTCTGCTCGGGCGGAGCCTCCTGAGCCGGCGGACTCCCTTGTTTCTCCTGTACGAAATATATCTTAAACTTCTCGGTCAGCGTGAGCTTGGATGAGCGGCCGGATTTGGTCGATTTCAGGAACCCAGCATCGACGAGCTCCTTGACATCGGCATAGACATGGGTGCCGATTTTTCGCACAAGCTCGGATTTCAGCATCCCGTCGTGCTTCGAAAGGTACGCAAGGGTCCTTAGCGCGCTCTTGCCGATTTCGGTATCCTGGGCGTACTGGCGCACGCGGGGCAGGATATCGGCCCGCACGCGAATCGAGTACTTTCCGTCTATCTCGGCGATTTCCACCGCGCTCTCGCGCTCATCGTAATCCTTCTTGAGCTCGGCAAGGACCCCCTGTATGTAGCCGAGCGCCCCGATGCCGGTGAGCGTCCGGAACTCTTCCAGGGTCATGGCGCGCGAGCTCATGAATAGCGCTGCTTCTATGAGCCTTTTCTCCTCTTTCATAAGCATCTACCTTACGTTCAGGCGTTTCTTCAGTTCGTCCGAGTAGTCTACGGAGTCAAGCTTTTTCTTTTTTCGCTTTATCGCTTTTTCAATCTCGAGGACCGATGCCGCGACGCTCCGATTGGACGTATCCAGCTCGAGCGGAATTTTTTTGTATTCGGATTTGGCCCGAACGACGCAGTAATCGAGCATCTCGCTCATAAGGTTCTCATCGAGCTTTTTTTTGGCATAATGCCTTCCTGAAAGCCGCTTCCGAAGGACCAGGGG
>JAZDMN010000001.1:0-7685 GCA_043800955.1 Microcaldota archaeon | reverse complement strand
GACCATCAATGTTCCGGCGGACGGAAGAACCATCCAGATTACACCTCATGTCAATACACCTGTATCGACGAATGTCACAATCAACGTGTTGTGACACCCTAATCCTTTTTTTAATCCTTTCAGGGACGTTCCTATTGCGGTTATGATGAAAAGAGGTATTACTGACATCTGATGACAACGTCAAAGCTGAACCGCATTTGGTTGCAAAAATGGAAAAAAAGACCGAGGGCATCCTTCAGATAATCGCGGCTATTGGCATAGCTGCTGCGGTACTATACTTTTCAGGTGACATTGCCGCCCTTGGAGGCTATGGGTACCTAGGGGCCTTCCTTATAGCCCTGCTGAGTTCAGCTACAATCCTCTTTCCAGCGCCCGGCTGGGCAGTAGTCATAGCGATGAGCGCTGCCCTAGACCCGATCATCCTTGGCGTGGTCGTGGGGATAGGCTCTGCGATAGGGGAGATGACAGGCTACCTGGCCGGGGAGGGCGTTCGCGACCTGATGAGCAGCCGCATAAAGGAGAGCAAAAGGATGGAGGAGCTCGTGCGGAAGTACGATGTCGCGGCCATCTTCGTACTGGCATTCATCCCGAACCCGCTTTTCGATGTTGCCGGAGTTATAGCCGGAAGCCTGAAGATTGCCTGGTGGAGATATCTACTTTCATGCGCTGCTGGGAGAATACTTAGGTATATCCTTCTCGCGTTTCTTGGTGCCTTCACCCTGAACCTGCTCACGTAGACAGAGCGGCCGGAAAAAGAAGAAATAGCGGGGGGTAGATTTGAACTACCGGTCTCTGGGTTATGAGCTTCGCCCGGAAAGCGCGGTTATTAACCAATCAGTCCGTCCAGCGGGAACTCCAAGCTTCCCTACCCCGCTATATGCTTGGAGACTTATACCCAGATAATTGACCTGACAAAAATTAAGTCAGAGCATGATTAATATTGGGCATGCCTTTTATAATGCTGCTTGGCCGATGGAGCGTCAAGAAAAGACCGGGCAACCCACAGGTTTCTTTCGTTCGAATAGCCGATGTCCTCACTCCATTTTGCAAGGTTGGCCATACCTGAAAGAGCAACACGGACTTTCCCCCGTTCTAAGCGATTGATCTGGGGCCGGAAACCATTTCGTTTCAATATTTCTATCAACTGCCCCTGCATTGGCGATGGGGAGATTTTCATTTCTATGCGAGGGTACCTTATGCCGTTGTTGTCAACAGCAGCAATACAGCCATCCGTATCCATGTAACCCCTCAAAACCAATCTATCAAGCGGGGGATTAAGAAAGCGGCTCGGTATGACTGCCCTCTGCCATTTGGGTGCGAGAACGAGCCCTTCCCGCGTAAGGAGTTCAAGATGCTTACGGCCGAATAGGCATATGTCAAGAGCCCGGCATTCTTTTCTTTTCCGGATTAGCGGATTGGCCCCGAATACTTCAAAGAAGAGATTGGAGATATAGACAGAATACCGTGCATCCTTTTCGGAGTTGACGGTAACCTTTATTCTGTATTGGGTCTTGGTAATCCCATTCGGTTTAGAAGAATAGATACCCAGGGAACCGTCTCCAAGAAGGATTCCTATAAGTTCAGCGAATTTGCGCTCCATGAAAAAATGAAGGGGTGGCGGGATAACCCATTTTCGTGAGAGGGGATATTTCCGCGGAAATAGAGTGGCGGTTGGGAAAAGAAAGTGGAAAAAAAGAAGGGTTATCTCTTCTTCTTCAGGACAGGTTTCGGCCTTGGAAGCTCTTCGGGCTCTTCCTCCGCAGGCGCTTCTTCAACCGGTGCTGGTTCCTCCTCGGCCTCTTCGGGTTCCTTCAATGACCCTGGTCTTGCAGGTGGGGCTCTGGAGGGCGGCGGAACCGCCCTTGCAGGCTGGCCGCCCTTTTCGGATTCCATCTTCTTGACTATTTTGTGGACCATCTCGCGCTCGAGCTCCTCGTGCTTTTTCGCATCGTCCTCGAGCTTTCCCCGATGATAGTAGAACCCGGCGAGGAACATGAGGGCTGAGACAACAAGAAGCAGGCCCGGCAGCCCGATGTATAGGGCCGGAAGGATGAGTGTGGCAAACTCGTTCTTCACCTTGGCGAACTCGCTTGGCGGCGTGATACCGCACTGCTGCAGCTTAGAATAATCGTTTGTTGTGACGAAATCCACGACTGCGTTTATCATGCCGGTGGCGTACTGGATGATGATATAGGCCGCCCCGACTATCACGAGCAGGCTAAGGATGACGAAAAGACCGCTTACTAATTTGTATTTGCTCATATAGGCACCTCCCGATGTATTATCCGGATAAACTAAAATAAATCCTTCTGTTGTCCTTGCCCTTGTTCTCGAGTTTCTGGATTTCGATGCGGCCGACCTCCCGCAGGCTCTTAACATGCGTCCCTCCGTCGGCCTGGATGTCGATGCCGGGGATTTCCACGATGCGCAGCGTGGTGATGGAGGGGGGTAGCGCGTTCGCGAGCTTCACGACGCCCGGAATTTTCATCGCCTCTTCCCGCGGAAGCGAATAAATGCGCAGCTCCACGCCGCTTGCGATGGACTCGTTGGCCTTGCGGACGACATCCTCGAATTTAGCCCTGTCGAATGCTTCCAGGCTGAAATCGAAGCGCGCCCTGTCAGCTTCCAGCTGGTTCCCGGTTATCAGGACCCCGAGCTCATTGAACATGGTCGCACCGAGGACGTGCGCGGCGGTATGCATACGCATAAGCCGATAGCGGCGGTCCCAGTCGACGACGCATTTCACACGCTCCCCCGGAGGGAATGCCGCTTCCCGGTCCAGTTCATGGATGGTTCTCCCGTCTTTTTTCACCACATTCACTACCCGGAACTCGGAACCTGATGATGCGAGCAGTCTGCCCGTGTCCGAGGGCTGCCCGCCACCTTTCGGGTAGAATACCGTCCGGTCAAGGATGACCTCCTTCCCGCTCGCTGCGACCACAGTTGAATCGCACTCCCGCAGGTAGCTGTCCTCAAGATAAAGAGCCTCTCCCATAATCTTAAAAATGCAGGAAAACATTAATATTGGTATCAAAGAGGATGATGTTTATGGCTGGTGAAGAAGATACACGGAGAAGACGCGATGCATTGCTCGCCATGCACGCACAGGGAGGGAAAGTGCAAAAGCCGCCTGTGATGAGGCCGCCAGAAGTGCAGCCCCCTCGGGACCTTTCCCAACTTAGGCCGGTCGTCCGGGACGACGTGGGCAGAAGGCAGGAGGATGCCAGGCAGGTTTTCACTTTCGCCATGACCGGATTCATGGCCGCCAAGCCAGAAATCGAGAGAGAGATGAGAAGGGACGGCTCCCAGCTGCTGGCGCTCTATCAGATGTCACAGAGCTGATTCTATGGCTGAAAACGTCTTCAAGAACTGCAAGGTCGAATACGGGTACAACCAGAGGCAGAAGATCTACAGCATCAAGGTCATGCTCGACAATCGGCCCAGGATAATAACCATCAGGGCCGGGGAGAACTTCACCGAGGTCTCGCTCGCCGACACGAAGGGCAATATCCTCGAGGTTTTGCGCCAGGAGGACGGCAAGGGAGTGGCGTTCAGCAAGAGCGAATGATGGACCGACTGGTTGAGGTTCGAGACGATAATGGAGGAAGGTTCAATGAATGCTAAGGTCAATGCGGCAAAGGCAGCGCTCGAATACGTAAAAGACGGCATGTGCATAGGCCTTGGCAGCGGCTCGACCACGCGCGAGTTCATAAAACTGCTTGGCGAACGCGTCCGGAAGGGATTGAAGGTGACCTGCGTAACGACCTCTTTCGATTCGAGGATGCTTGCCATCGAAAACGGGATATTCGTGACCGAGACCGACGCCATCGATGAGATAGACCTGGCCGTTGACGGGGCGGACAAGGTGACAAAGACCGCGCTTCTCAAAGGCGGCGGGGGGGCGCTGACGCGGGAGAAGATAATCGGCTATAACGCCAAGAGATTCATCATCATAGTCGACGAGAGCAAAGTCCAGGAAGGAGTCCTCGAAGGGGAGGTGAATCTGGAGGTGCTCCCGTTCGCAGCCCCCCTGGTCATGAGGCACCTCAAGAGATACAACCCCAGAATAAGGATGGCAAAGGCCAAGCTCGGCCCGGTCATCAGCGACAACGGCAGCTTCATAATAGACTGCGATATGAAGCTCGAGGAGCCTAAAAAGATGGAGGAGTGGCTCAAAAGCATGCCTGGGATAGTGGAAAACGGGATCTTCACCAGATTCGACATGATTATAGTTGGAAACGAAAAGGGCCACCGAATCCTCTAATTATTTAGGTATTTAGGGCAAATACGCGAATAATCGCCTTTTTAGTGGTATAAAGTATCTTTAAAAATGTTTTTGTCTAAAACACAAATAGACAAAAACTTTAACAAATGGGTGGGAGATTATGAACAGACTTCATAAGGATGTTGAATCAGAGAAGGGCGGGGAAGGGAAAGAGAAGGGTTGCGCGGGAGATGAGAAGAAGAGGAGCACATTCTCTAAGTGGCTGCTTACCCCGACGGCCGTTTTAGCGCTCGGACTTGGCGCACATGCTTGCAGCGACCAGACCCTTGACAATTATGTACCGATTCCACCGACCAATCAGCAGGATGGCGGGCCGGATGTGGATGCCGATTCGGACATGGATGCCGATACGGATACGGGTCCCGATTCGGATACCGGCCCGGATGCAGACACTGATACGGACGCTGACGCAGGGTGCGAAGCCCCGACGCCGGTGTGCACACCGCAGATGGTCTCGGCGCTGCTTCATGCAGGTAATGATTTGATTGTAGGCGATTTCAGGGTTAGACTTGAAGAGACAAACGAATCCGCTACCGAACAGAGGGCTGTTGTGGACCTCAACGATGTCTGCGACGTGCCGGTGCCGGACGGGAATGACGTAACCATCAATGAAGATACAACTGTTACCTTAGTAGCAGTGACGGGCGTAATAGAGGTCGATGTCAAAGCTGAACAGGTGACGATTTCCGATCCGGCGGCAAGAATTACCGCCACGATGAGATGCCTGGAAGAGGAGACGGACGGGGGAGTCAGCGACGGGGGCACGGACGCGGATGCAGACATGGATGCTGATGTCGATGCGGATACCGACGTAGACGCAGACACGGATGCCGATACGGACATGGATGGCGGCCTCGATGCGGATGTCGATGTGGATGCTGATACGGATGCGGACGTTGATACAGACGGGGGCGTCACCGATGGTGGTGTAGACAGCGGTTCTGATGCAGGCGTTCCATCCTGCATCGAAGCCTCAACCGGCACTTTCAACGGCGTGATTAATGTCATTACTCCGGAAAGTGTCGGAGGGTATGTGTTCGAGTACGTGGGCCAGAATGCCAGTGGGAACACACTACTGAACATCACATGCGGAGGCAGCGTGGTTGGCATGGGCCTCGCGTTCCCGGTAGGGGTCATGACACCACTTCCGGTTCCGGCTGACGGAAAGTTGATTGAAGTGACGCCGAGCTTGAACACGCCAACGGGGACCCATATAATAATAGATGTCACTGACATCTGATTTTCCCTTATTTTTCCTTATTATTCATACACACCCTCTAGCCCCATTTTTCCCCGCTAAAACTAATTTATTTAAAAAACTTAGCAAATATAACACAAACAGACAACAATATTAACAGAGGGTGGGAAATTCATGAACAGATTGCATAAGGACACGGATTCTGATAGGATTAACGGCGTAAAGGGGAACGACGAGAGGGGAACGAAAAACACATTCTCGAAGTGGCTGCTTACCCCGACGGCTGTTATGGTGCTCGGACTTGGCGCACATGCATGCGGGGACAGAACAATCGACAATTACGTGCCGATTCCGCCGAACAGCCAACACACAGACGGTGGTGTAAACGAGGATGGCGGTCATGATTTGGATGCGGACGTCTCAGACGGAGGCGATGCCGACGCTGACAGCGATGGCGGCTCCGACGGAGGGACAGACGGTGGCGTCTGCGTCCCGGTGGAACCGGTTTGCACGCCGCAGACAGTATCAGGCCTGCTGAACGCGGGCGACTTACTCCCGATTGGAGATTTCAATTTCAGGCTCGAGACCACGGACGAATCCGCAGGCGACCAGAGGGCGATTGTCGATGTCCTGGATTCGTGTCTTGTACTCGTCGGAAGCAGCGGCGACAACGTACCAATAATTGAGAACTCGACAGTGACATTCGATGTCGTTACGACTGTTATACAGATAGACGTCACAGCGACACAAATCATGGTGACCGACCCGAAGAGGGCCAGGCTCACCGCCACAATGAGATGCCTCGTCACGGACGGAGGGACCGATACCGATGCCTCTGTAGGCGACGGCGGGATGGATGCGGACGTCGACATGGACGCTGACACCGATGCCGACACGGACCTTGATGGAGGCATGGATGCGGATGTCGACATGGACGCGGACGTCGATGCGGATACGGACATGGACGCTGACACCGATGCCGACACGGACCTTGATGGAGGCATGGATGCGGATGTCGACATGGACGCCGATGCGGACATGGACGGCGGGGATGCCTGCACCGATGTCATAGAATCGTTCAACAGCGTAATCAACGCCAGCACGCCAGTAACAGTCGGCGGCTTCACGTTCGAGTACGCCGGGGAGAATCCGGCCGGCGATACGCTGATGAACATCACAAAGGGCGGCGTAGTAGTTGAAACGAACTACCCGTTCCCGATAGATGTCCCGACAGAAATCACGACTGACGGCACGAGGATTACCGTAACTGCGCATTACAACGCGCCAACGTGGACCCAGGCCGCGATAGATGTCACAAGCATCTGCGACATGGATGGGGGCGTGGTTGATGGCGGGCCAGATGCAGAGCCCGACGGGGGAACGGTCGACGGCGGCATTGATGCAGGATCCGCAATGTGCCTCGAATCCTCAACCGGTTCATTCAATGACGTAATTGCCTACGCCACTCCAGAAAATGTCGGAGGGTATGTGTTCGAGTACGTGGGCCAGAATGCCAGTGGGAACACACTACTGAACATCACATGCGGAGGCAGCGTGGTTGGCATGGGCCTCGCGTTCCCGGTAGGGGTCACGACACCACTTCCGGTTCCGGCTGACGGAAAGTTGATTGAAGTGACGCCGAGCTTGAACATGCCAACGGGAACCCACGTCATGATTAATGTCACTGATACATGATAGACGTCACAAGCATCTGCGATTTTGATGGCGGCACGCTTGACGGCGGCCCGGATGCCGGAATCACGCCCACGGAGTGCCGTGGCACGGCGGTTGATTCATTCAACAGCGTCATCAATGCATCCACGCCGGTGAACGTCGGCAACTATGTGTTCGAATACGCTGGCACGAATGCTAGCGGGGACACGCTCCTCAACATCACCTGCGGAGGCGGGGTCGTGGGCATGGGCATAGCGTTCCCTATCGGGGTACTGATTGCCGTCCCAACCTTGGATGGTAAGGTCATCGAAGTGACATCGAACCATAATGCGCCGACGTGGACACACTGTACGATAGACGTCGTGGGAATCTGAAGCGAGGGCTTGCGTGAATCACCCAGGGCTAAAGCCCTGGGCTTCCTGCTTCGTTGAAGAAACTTGCTCGGAATGAGTAGAGGTGCCTTCTCCACAGGCTTGACGTCCCCCAATTCCTGGGGTAGCTCGTGTGAGGATATTTCTTGCTGCATTG